>LR026961.1:2901023-3201023 GCA_900498135.1 uncultured Desulfatiglans sp. | reverse complement strand
GACCACGGCGCCGATCTTGATGATGCCGAAGTAGGTCGTCAACCACTCGATCGAATTGTTGAACAGGTGCAAAACCCGGTCTCCCTTTTGAATCCCCAGATCTTTCCGGAGGAAGTTTCCGACCTTGTTGACCTCGGCGTTGAAATCGCTCCAGGTGAGCACCCGACGTCCGGTCCTGGCAGGGTGTCTTTCGATCAGGGCGACCTTCCCCCTGTACTTGACGGCGTTCATGCGCAGGTAATCGGTAAAATTCATCTTCACCTCCTTATCGCCCAATCGGAAAAGACACGCGGCCTGTTCGCCTTCAAAATTCTTATATTGTAAGAATCACTTCTCATATAGTAGGAGACTAGATCGATGGCCTCAAGAAGTCAAGAAAAAGCATGCCGTTGAAGAGACCCCTCTCCGCGTTTCCCGAAGCAGCACTCCAAGGGGGACCGGCCATGCCACCGGGCGAGCAACGCCCCGGTATGACGCGGGGACAGCAGCCTGAGCCCTTTTACAGACTGTAAAAATGTCCGACAGCCGAAAGGTGCTATCTGGTTTCCCCTCCCCGCATCCCGGGATCGAAGCGTCAGCATTTCAAGCTATTAGGCCGCTTTTCCACCCCTATCGTCTTTGGCATAGACATTGCCTTGAAGAACAGAGAGAACGTAACCTCGGATCAGGGGAGCGAATCATGCCCTATCAGCCCGGACACCCAAACGGCCAAAACCATCACTACGCCACTCTCAGAAGGATCCTCCTGACCAGTTCCATCATCGGGCCGCTGATCCCTTTCGTCCTCGTCCTGATCATCGGATACACCTATTTCAAGAACGCCCAGGAAACGAGCACTGTCCTGCACATGAAGCGGATTGCGTTCGACCACGGGCAGATGATCGATTCTTTCCTTCGGGAACGTAGGGCCGACCTGAGCTGCATCGCGGACATCCACTCATTCGAATCGCTTCGCCGTCCCGAGTTCCTTCAAGCCACGCTCACGCTGCTGCAAAAGACCTCCAACGCCTTTCTGGATCTGGGCGTCTTCGATCAGGACGGACTGCACGTGGCCTATGTAGGCCCTTATCAACTGACAGGACGGAACTACAGCGATGCCGACTGGTTCAAGGCCGTTCTCAAGAACGGCTTCTACATCAGCGATGTCTTTCTGGGGTACCGGCGCATCCCCCACTTCATCATCGCCCTGACCCGCGAAGAAGCGGGACGCAACTGGGTCCTGAGGGCGACAATCGACACGGATCTCTTCAACCAACTGGTCAAGCAGGTGAAAATCGGCGAAACGGGGGAGGCCTACCTCCTCAATGCGGAGGGCTTGTTTCAGACCGAACGGAGGGCCGGAGGCCAGCTCATGGAAAAGGACCCCGAAACACTCATCTACCCCTCCCCTGAAAGCGGGGTTCGGACCTTCGTCGAAAAGGACGCCGCCGGGCTCCCCTACCTGTTCGCGACCACCTGGCTGACGGAGAAGAAATGGCTCCTCGTCGTGCGCCAGGAAAAGCGCGACGCCTTCGCGGCCCTGCGCAAGGCGAGCATCCTCATCCTGATCACGACGTTGCTGGGCGGCGCGGTCATCCTTGTTTCGGCCTTCATTCTGACCAATCGGATCATCCGCCGCATGGAGGACATGGACGCAGAAAGGGAGCAACTGGGCGAGCAGCTGGTGCGTGCCGCGCGGCTGGCGGAACTGGGGGAAATGGCCGCCGGCTTCGCCCACGAAATCAACAACCCGCTCCAGATCATCAAGGCCGAAAAATCGCTGATCGACAACATCATGGCCGACATGAAGGAAAAGGGCGCGCTGACGCCCTCCGAAGACCTCGATGAAATCGAGGATTCCATGCGCCAGATCAACTCCCAGATCGACCGCTGCGCCGAGATCACGCAGGCCATCCTGAAATTCGGTCGCAAGAGCGAGCCGGTCATCCGGGATGTCGACCTGCAGAGATTCATCCCGGAGATCCTGGCGATGGTCGCCAAAAAGGCAGCCGTGCACGGGATCGGCATCCAGGAACAGATCCACGCCGACACCCCTCCGGTCCACGGCGATCCGGCCCAGTTGCAGCAGGTGCTGTTGAATCTCCTGAACAACGCCGTCGATGCGGTCCTCGCGCGCCACGGGACCGAAGGAGGGGAACTGGTCGTCGGCACGGAGCCATCGGAGGGCGGACTGGTCAAACTGTTCGTCAAGGACAACGGCTGCGGCATCAGCCCGGAGAACCTGAAGAAGATCTTCAGCCCCTTTTTCACCACGAAACCGGTCGGGAAAGGCACCGGTCTGGGGCTCGCGGTCTGCTACGGCATCGTTGACCGCATGGGCGGAACGATGGAGGTCAACAGCGCGGAAGGAATAGGCACCGTCTTTACCCTCCGTCTGCCTGCAGCCTCGTAGGGCGCCGCCGGGCAGGCGAAGGCGCAGAAAAACGCCGAGACAGGCAAAAACAGCGTTTCCGGAAGGAAACGGCCTGAAACAGACTCGATCGACAGGGGGTAACAGAATGGAAACCATGAAGATGATGCTGGTGGACGACGAGGAACGCTTCCTCTCCACCACCCAGAAATTGCTGGCAAGAAAAGGGTATGACGTCATCACCGCCGGGAGCGGAGCCGAGGCCCTCGAGAAACTCAGGATGGAGAACGTTCACGTCGTCATTCTCGATGTCAAGATGCCCGGCATGGACGGGATCGCCACGCTCAAGCAGATCAAAAACCTGTTCCCGATGGTGGAGGTCATCATGTTGACGGGTCACGCAACGGTCGACAGCGCCGTCGAAGGGCTCAAATCAGGCGCCACCGACTACCTCATGAAACCGACCGACATCGATGATCTGATCGGCAAGGCGGAGGACGCCTTCCACAACCGGCAGAAGATCGAAGGAAGGATCCGGGTGGCGCAGGCAAGAAGCGCCATGAAATCCCCCCGGCAGATCCTTGAAGGTTCGGAGTAGTGCCGAACCCCGAAATACACCGAGAGGAGGGCCGACCCATGACTACTGAGGAGAGCAAAGCCGAAACCTCAGGGAAATTCAGGTGGACCAGGGAGAGGGAACGTTCGTTCTTTTTCTATGCAACCATCGTGATGTTCATCCTTTACGGCCTGATGAAATGGTTCGGCGAGGCCTGAGCCGCTTCCGGGAAAGCGTATCGAAGGCCCTGGCGGTTACCGGTCGGGCCGTCGCCGCTGCCTGCGCGGGGTCCGCTGCATCCGGCCCATCGCAAGCTTGTTTCCATCCGGAAATGGTCTTTTTGGCCAATCTCGGCGTCAATCTGCACGGTTGATTGTGCGGCACCTGCAGATCGCCTCCGCGCAAACGCTTGATTCCCTTGATATTGGCCAAACCGGGACCCGCCGCGAAGCGGTGGGACTGAGCACCCGAAGGGTGTGAAGAAACCGGGACCCGCCCCGCAGGGGTGGGACTGAGCACCCGAAGGGTGTGAAGAAAAATCCTCATTTCCGGATTAAAAACTGAGTTCTACCGGGAAATCATTTCCGGATGGGCACGAGCTAGGTGCCGGGACGGGACGGGGCCCTTCAAACAGGCCGCACCGGCAGGATTTGCAGCCTCGGAGTCCGCGATCCCAACGCTGGGGGCAGCCGCCGCAATCCCGCCCCGCTTCGCCGGAGAAAGTGATCCGTATTCAGCGACATGATGTGATCCAGTCCAGATCAGGAGGGAAAAATGACAGACAAAAGAGAAAAACCCTCAGGCTATGACAAGTATATCAATTGGAAGCTGTTCATCTTCCCGCTGGGCATCCTGGTGCTCCTGCTGGTGATGCCGACACCGAAAAGCATGCTCGATGTCGGGGTCGAGTACGCCTACGGGCCCAAGTATGTCCAGGAATTTTTCGCCGGCGAGCTGTTCGGAGACGAGACCGAGAACCTCCAGCAGTGGCAGATCCTGATGGTCCGTATGATGGAGGCCAGTCTCCAGAAATCCGCCTACGGACACGCAGCGTTTCTCAAGCGGAACGAAAAATGGTGCAAGGAAAACGACATAACCTGCACCAAATCCCATTTGGAGCAGGTTATGTCGTTTGCCGAACAGCTGCCGCCCGAGCGTTTTCGTTCGCTGATGGATCGTGCCTACACCCTGCGCACCGACGAATTGACCTTCGACCGGCTTACGGAAAAGGAGCAAGCCAAGGCCCTCAAGGCCGGATATCACGTCAAAGCGGCGGTGGCCATCGTCGCATTCGTGGTGCTCTGCTTCGTCACGGAGGCGATGCCCCTTCCCATGGTGGCCTTCTCCATCGGGATCATCGCGATGATCACCGGGATCGTCAACCGGAAGACCGTCGCCTCATACTACTGGTCGGACGCGACCTGGTTCATCATGGGCAGCCTCATGTTCGCCACCGCCTTCGTCAAGACCGGCGTCGACAAGCGGATCGCCATGATGATGTTCGGCAAGCTCAAAAACCCCGACATCAAGTGGGTGACGCTCATCATCGTCATGATCATCGCCCCCTTGACGATGTTCATGTCGGACCACGCCCTGGCGGCCATGTTTCTGCCGATCGGCATCCTCATCTACACCACCTCCGCCTCGGCCTCGGGGAAGGAGGACCCCGAACTCGCCAAGATGCTGATGATCACCATTGCCATGGCCTGCAACCTCGGCGGCTCCCTCGCGCCCTCCGGTGCGGCGCGCAACATCATCATGATGAGCTATGCCGAAGACATGTTCGGTTTTTCGATGGGCTTCGGCCAGTGGTGCATCTACTGCATCCCGTTCCTCGTCTTCCTGATCCCCGTCACCTGGTTCGTCATCAACTGGCGCTTCAAGCCGGCCATATCGAACCTGGGCGAGGCCTTCGCGGTGGTGAAGGAGCAGACGGCCAGGATCGGCGGAGGCAGGTGGACGCGGGATCAGAAACTCGCCCTGATCATCTTCCTCGCCATGCTTTTCTGCTGGATCACGGAGAAGAACCTGCTGCTGCAGTGGACCGGCATCCGCTTCGGGATCGGTGTGCTGGCGGTCATGGGGGCGATCGCCTACATCCTTTCGGGCGTGGTCAACTGGCGCGACTACCAGACCAAGGTCGACTGGGGCGTGGTCTGGCTCTACGCCGGGGCCATCATCTTCGGCAAGGTGCTGGTGGACACCGGCGGCGCCTTCTGGATCGCCCGGAGCCTGCTGGCCCTGGCCGAACCCCTGGGGGTCAGCCAGGGGATGGGGCTCCTCCTGACCGGCAACCTCATCACGGCCCTGCTCACCCAGATCATGGCCGACGGCCCGGCCTGTGCGGCGGTGGGCCCGGTGACCCTGGCCATGGCAGGCATCGCCCACCCAGGGAGCGCCATGATCCCCTTCATGGCCATGGGCACTGCGATCGCCTCCTCCTTCGCCTACTGCCTGGTGATCGGCACGCCGCCCAACGCGATCGTCTACGCCAGCGGCTACCTGACCGCGAAGGACTACCTGCGGGTGGGGATCATCCTCTGGGTCACGAACATGCTCGGGCTGGCGATCATGGCTTCCACCTACTGGAACTGGATGGGATGGCCGGGTCTGAAGCCTTTCTAGGCGTCCGGCCTCCCGCACCCGGCGCTGGACGATGCGTCCTGCGGCGTTTCATCCTCCGGCCCCGGCCGGTGTTCCGCCCGGTTTCGCCGGGCGGGAAGACGGGCCCGGCGGCCACCCAGCCGCCGGCATCCGGACAGGATCCGGGAAAAACAACGATACGAGGCAGGCAATGAGCATGACACAGACTCTCCCAGACGATGCGGCACGCAACCGCCCGGGCTTTGATGCAGTGAGACGGTTTCTGGAAAAGGCCATCGGGCTTCTGATCAACCCGGGCAGATTCTACGAGGCACGCAAGGACGAAAAGGGGTACCGCACTGCAATCTCTTTTCTGTTGACGGTGTCAATCCTCTTCACACTGGCAGGCGCGCTGGTCATGCCGCAGGAGAAGGCCTTCTTTGCAGTGGTCTTTTTCCTGAATGCCTTTTCGATGCCTTTCCTGACGGCCGGGATCCTTTACCCGGTGGCGCGCCTTTTCTGCCGGCGGACCTTCACGTTCGAGGCCCTCTTTCGGATCGTCGCCTACGCCAACGTGAGTCTTCTGATCTCCTGGCTTCCGGGCATGGCCTGGGTCGGCGGGATCTGGAAGTTCTACCTGATCGGCGTCGGCATGACCCGAACCGGCGGCATCAAAACACGGGTGGTCCTGGCCTGCCTGGCGGCGGCTGCGGTTCTGCTCCTCTTGCTGATTCACCTGTTGAAGCCGCTCATCTCGGCCTGAGCGGTCTGACCCGAACTGAAGCGGAGGCCGGCGCACACCGCCCAAACCGCCCTGTAAACAGGGACCCGGACATCGTCAAGGCCCCCGATGAGCGGGGCGAAGGAAAGCGCACCGCATCTTCGATGAGGATCCGATGCTCAAAAAAGGAGGCAGAATATATGAACGATTCGATCAAGGTTCTCATGGTGGACGACGAGGAGCAATTCAGGGCCACGACCCGGAAATTGCTGACCCGGAAAGGATTCGACACCCTCCTGGCCGGCTCGGGCGAGGAGGCCCTCCAGCAGCTCGAGAACCAGCCCGACGTCGTCATCCTGGACATCAAGATGCCCGGTATGGACGGGCATGAAACGCTCAAGGAGATCCGCAGGCAGGCCCCCGACATGCCGGTCATCATGCTGACGGGGCATGGGGACCTCCCCTCCGCCAAGGAGGCCCGGGAATCCGGCGCATTCGATTACCTCTCGAAACCCTGCGACATCGATCTCCTGGCCGCCAAGATCTCCGACGCCTTCACATCCCGGAGGAAAGGGACGCGTCCGGCCGAGCGGAAGGTCCGGGAGGTCATGATTCCGTTCGAGGAATACACGTCCATCTCCGCCGGCCAATCCGTCCTGGAGGCGATTCTGGAGCTGAAGGAGACCTTCAGCTCGCGGATGACCACGAGCCGCATCATGGAGACGGGTCACCGTTCGCTCCTGGTCCTCGGCGCCAACGGCGAGGTCCAGGGGGTGATGACCATCAAGGACCTCCTCGAGGCCATCATGCCCGCGTATCTGAGCGCCCCCAAACCCTCCACGGCGGACAGCATCCAGTACTCGCCCATGTTCTGGTCCGGCATGTTCACCCTCGAGGTGCGGAAGCTGGCCGCGAAAAAGGTCGGTGAGGTGATGTCTCCAAGGCCCTCCACGATCGACGTGGATTCCAACCTCATGGAGGCCGCCTTCCTGATGGTCACCCAGAACGAACGGCGCCTCCTGGTCATGCAGGGCGCACAGCCCGTCGGCGTCATCCGGGAGCAGGACCTTTTCTTCGAAATGGTCCGGATCCAGCAGGTCTGAAAGGAGGGCCGCCCGCGACGCGCCGGCAGGCCCGGTCCCATGCGGCGCGAGAGGCATCGAGGTCTTCGATCGAAAAAACCTCGAGGGTGAGCACCCCTTCGAATCGGTCCGTGAGGCAGGCGGCAACGGGGTCGAGGGCGGCGGGCGGGATTCGCGCGAGGCTCGTGTGGTCCAGGCCGGGTTGAAAAACCTGGGCCGCCGGCGGCGGAAAATCGCGGAGCCCATGGAGATGGACCACCCGTGTCCGGTCGAGCCAGGCGTTCAGGTGCTCCAGCGGATCGACCCGCTGAAGCCACAGGTGTCCGATATCCACACAACGGCTGACCGGCAGGGCGTCGAGCACCGGGGCAAGATTCGCCGCATCCCACCGCTCGATGTTCTCGACCGCCAGGCGCGCCGGATCCTCGAGCCAGCCCGCGACGATCCGGGCCGCACGTTCCGCCCTTCGCATCCATCGTCCGCACTGCGAGGGGGACGGGTGGTCCAGGAGGGCGTCGCCGTTCAGATGGGCGACGTAGGCCCATGGATGCAGATCCCGCGTCAATTCGATGACCTGCCGGGCCTTTTCGATCGAGCCGTCCGGGCACGTTCCGTCTTCATCCACGCAAAGATCCTGCGGCAGATGCACGGTGTACGTGTGGCCCCACTCCTCCGCCAGCGCCGCCAGGCGCCGGATGGCTGCGCGGTCGGGGAGATTGTTCCCATATCCTTTGACGTCGAAAAGGACCAGTTCGATGTCCTCCACCGAACCGGCCAACTGCGCGACATTGCCTTCGAGATCTCTGGACGGGTCGATCCAGGACGTGGTCCCTGTCCTCATAGCGTCGCCTTTCCCCCCTGCAACCCGGGCCCGGCCGAAAAGGCCGCTTGCCGATCGAAGATGGTTCACCCGGGAGCGCCCTCGCCTATCGAAAAAGCATACGGAAAAGAACACTCCCCGATCTAAAATGGTTTACCAAACGGCATCCTTTTATGCTAGACACAAGGTAATTTCCGTCCGCGAATGGACTTTCCGGCCGATCCCGGCCTCGATCTTCCCGTCCCCTTGTGCGGCACCTGGGCGGCATCTCCGCGCAAACGCCCGGTTTCCTCGATGGGGCGAAGACCGGGATCCGCCCAGAAGGGGCGGGACTGGGCACGCGAAGCGTGTAAAGAACAATCCCCTTCTCCAGCTGGGCGTATGGGCGCTCCAAACCACATTTGACGCAGGGACAGAGCTCGGGAGAAAAAACAATGGCAGCTGACACAACCCACCTCGCATCCTTTTTCCACCCCCGCAACGTCGCCGTCATCGGCGCGTCGGCCGACACGGCCAATCTCGGGCGGAACATCATCAAGAACCTGCTCAACTTCGGGTACCAGGGCGAGATCCTTCCTGTCAACATCCAGAAAGGGGTCCTTTTCGGCCAGCGCATCTACGGCTCGGTCGAGGAGGTGGACCACCCGATCGACCTGGCGGTGATCCTCACCCCGGCAAAGACCATCCCGGGCATCATGGAGGCCTGCGGGCGCAAGGGTATCCGCCGGCTCGTCATCGAATCGGGGGGATTCTCCGAGATGGGGGAGGAAGGACTGCCCCTGGAAGAGGCATGCCTCTCCGTCGCCCGGCGCTACGGCATCCGTTTCCTCGGCCCGAACGGGATCGGCGTCACCAATCTCCAGAACGGGCTGGTGCTCCCCTTCTGGCCGATGCGCGAGGACCTGAAGCTCGGCAAGGTCTCCATCCTGGCTCAGAGCGGCGGCGTCGGATTGAGCTACCTCGGCTTCCTGGCGGAGGAAAACATCGGGCTGAACAAATTCGTCTCCATGGGAAACAAGCTGAACGTCGACGAGAACGACCTGCTCGAGGTCCTGATCGAGGACGAAGGGACCGAGATCATCCTGCTCTACCTGGAGGGGTTCAAAGACGGGCGACGCTTCCTGGAGATCGCTGCGCGCTCCCCGAAGCCCATCCTCGTCCACAAATCCAACCGCTTCCAGGAAAGTGCCCGCATCGCCCACTCCCACACCGCCGCCCTCTTCGCGGACGACCGCCTGGTGGATCAGGCCCTGGAACAGGTCGGCTGTGTCCGGGTAAACACCATGGTGGACGCCGTCGATTACGTCAAGAGCCTCACCCTTCCGCCCCTCAAGGGAAACCGGCTGGCGGTCGTTTCCCGCTCCGGCGGGCACGCCGTCATCGCCGCCGATGCCTGCGCCCACTACGGCTTCGACCTGCCGCCTTTTCCACGCGACTTCCTCGCCCGGATCGAAACCAGCTTCCGCGCCAAGGTCATCCGTCTCCAGAACCCGCTCGATCTGGGGGACCTGTTCGATCTGGCCGTCTATGAAAACATTGTCGAGGAGATGCTCAAACGGGGCGACGTGGACGGCGTCCTTCTCGTGCACGGCTACCGGCGCGGGCTGGACCACGAGGACAGCCGGAAGCTGGTCTGCCGGGTGGAGGAACTGATCGATGCCTACCGCAAACCCGTCGCGGTCGCCATCTTCACCGAGGCGGTGGAGGTCGATTTCCTGCGGCGGCACACCGGCGTTCCCATCTTCACCGCCCCCGAAAACGCCATGCGCGCCTTTTACCTTTCCCATCAGTGGGGCGTCCGCAAGAAAGCCGCGAAGGCGATCAGCCCCCTAGCGGAAATCCGCTCCAAGACGCCGCCTGCCATCCTCCCCCCGACCTCAGGGCGCACACACCTGCTCCTGAGCGAAGCCACAGACTTTGTCAAGGCCTACGGTTTTCCGGTACCGGAATACAAGCTGGCACGGTCCGCCGGCGAGGCCGCAGCGGCCTGGCGGACCATCGGCGGCCCGGTCGCCCTGAAGGTCAACCGTCCGCACATCTCGCACAAGACCGATGCGGGCGCGGTGATCCTGGGCATCGATTCGAGCGATGCCGCGGCTGAGGCCTTCGATGACCTGGCCCGGAGGCTGGCCCCGGAGCCGCTGGAGGCCCTGATCCAGGCCATGGCGCCGGGCGGCCGCGAGGTGATCCTCGGAGGCAAACAGGACGAGGTGTTCGGGCCTGTGGTCCTCTTCGGGCTGGGAGGCATCTTCGTCGAGGCGCTCGAGGACGTGGCCTGGCGGGCCGCACCGCTCGAGCGATCCGATGCCCGGGCCATGATGCAGCAGATCCGCGGCCGGAGGATCCTCGAGGGCATCCGCGGGGAGGAGCCGTGCGATTTCGAGGCGCTGGAAGACCTGCTCGTCCAACTCTCGCGGATGCTCGTGGACCATCCCGGCATCTTCGAAATCGACATCAACCCCGTGCGGGTGGGACGACAGGGGCGCGGGGCGGCGGCGCTCGATGCGCGGATCCTGCTTCGATCCAATGGAGACACCCGGGCAGCCTGAACCGGACCTGCGTCTCAGGGTTCGAAACGCTCCAGGACGATCGACGCGTTCTGCCCGCCGAAACCGAAGCTGTTGTTGAGGGATCGGGTGACGGTGCCTTGGACCGCCACCAGCGGCGTGTAGTTTAGATCGCACTCCGGATCCGGATGTTCCAGGTTGATGGTGGGATGGATCCACCCCCGCTCGATCGTCAGCGCAGTCGCGATGGCTTCAACCCCCCCGGCGGCGCCGATCATGTGGCCCGTGATCGACTTGGTGGAATTGATGGGGATTCGGTAGGCATGTTTTCCGAGGGCCTCTTTGATCGCACGGGTCTCCGCGGGATCGTTCAGGAGAGTGGACGTCCCGTGGGCGTTGATGTAATCGATCTCCTCCGGCCTGCGTCCAGCCCTTTTCAATGCATCTTCCATCGCTTTGGCCTGCATGCGGGCGGTCGGTTCCGGCGCCGCGATGTGATAGGCATCCGAGGTCGCCCCGTATCCCGACATCTCGCAGTAGATGCGGGCACCGCGCTCGAGCGCATGGCTTCGCTCCTCCAGGATGACGATCCCGGCCCCCTCTCCCATGACAAACCCGTCGCGATCTTTGTCAAAAGGTCTGGAGGCCTTCTCAGGCTCGTCGTTCCGGCGGCTCATGGCGTTCATGGCTGCAAATCCTCCGAAAACGAAGGGCGTGATGCAGGCATCCACCCCTCCCGTCACCATCACGGTCTCCTCCCCAAGCAGGATCTGCTTGTAGGAGGCGATCATGGCGTGGTTCGAAGAGGCGCAGGCCGTCGAGACCGTCGAAGCGATGCCGTGGATCCCGTATTTCATCGTAACCGTCACCGGCACGGAGCAGATCTGCACATGGGGAAGGCCGAAAGGAGAAATTCTTTTGGGGCCATGGTATTTCAGAAAGCTCTTGTGCCACCGCTCGCACAGGTCCATATTCTGCGCCCCGACCCCGAGGATGGCGCCGATCCGATGCGCTTCGACGCCTTTCAGCGTAAAATCGAACTCGCCCTTCTCTCCCTCCCGGGGCAGGAGGGTGAAACCCGCGTCCTCGAGCGCCAGCCGCGCCCCGGCCAAGGCGAATTCGGAGGTGCGCCCCAGATAGCGGAAGCTCTTGGTGCGTGGAATGAAATCCCCCAGATCGAAGGACGGGACAGGGCAGGCGATCTGTGAGTTGTACTGGTCCATCTCACAGTCTTCGAAGACGATCCGGCGGGCCCCCGACTTTCCGGAGACCAACGCCTTCCAGAAGGCCTCCTTGCCGATGCCGACCGGCGTGATAGGCCCAAGCCCGGTGATGACGACTCTCTTGAAACCCATGTGTTTTCCTCGGAAAGAAGGAAGACAATCCGGCACCACGCCCCGTCGGCCTGGCTCACCCGGTGACAAGGAGGGGCCGCCCGGGGTTCTTGCGGCAGGGAATCATTCCCCCGGGCAAGCCATGTTCAAGACCGATATAGGTTCATCAGACCTTTTTTCGCGCCAGACCGACGATCAGATCCACGGCTGCATCCATAGACACCCGGCCCGTGTTGATGGTCAGGTCATACGAGAGCGGATCATTGTGCCGTTCCGGCTCCGCGTAGAAATTGAGGAAGCGGTTTCTGATGTCGTCAGCCCTGCGCATGGCCTTTTCGGCATCTTCCTGCTTGAGGCCATACTGGGTGACCAGAAAGTGGATGCGTGAAGGCACGTCCCCGACCAGGAGAATATGCACCGCTCCTGCGTGCTTCTCCAGGATGAACTGGCCGCCTCTTCCGACCAGCACCACCTCACCCTTCTCATAAAAACCGAGGATGGTGTCTTTGACCGCGTCGACATAGCTCTTCTCGTCGACATAGCCGTAGTTGTCGGCGCAGAGCCTTTCGACATAGCTGGTCGAAACGATCTTGTCCAAAAACTTCATCAGTTTGTCTGTGCCACGCTTCTCGAAGGACTTGATCTGGTCGTGCGACACCTGCGCCTTGATCGCGATCTCCTTGATCATATCTTCGTGAACATACCGATATCCCAACTCCTTGGCCACCCGCTCCGCCAGGGTTCTTCCGCCTGCTCCGAACTGCCGCGAAATCGTCACAACCGCCATAGCCTCTCCCTCCTCATGGGTTTCCGTCCGGAAATGGTCTTTTTGGCCAATCTCCGCGTCAATCTGCACATCTGCCCGTGAGGCGACCTGCAGGTCGCCTCCGCACAAACCCTTGATTTTCTTAGTACTGGCCGAACCGGGACCCGCCGCGAAGCGGTGGGACTGAGCACCCGAAGGGTGTGAAGCAAAGTCCTCATTTCCGGCCTGGGAACTATTTCGTTTTCAACGCGTTCTTTCCGGATTGGAAACCCGGTTGTACCCGGGAAATCATTTCCGGATTGAAACCATCGGGGTTCAGGAGTGTAAACTGAACATCGAGCGTAGACCGTCTCCGAACAGACACCGTTCCGGCCAATGCCCCGACGGGCCGACAAGCCGGATCTCAAGACATACCAAAACTATTATCACATCCAAATGCCTTTTGTCAGATGAAAAAAGAAGCCGGCCAGGCCCGCGGCCGCCTTTTGAAAGGGCGCCGGCATCAGGGCCCTTCATCGGCCGGGAAGATGTTTCCCGGCGCGAGGATCCCCTTCGGGTCGAAGCTGCGCTTGATCGCCTTCATGGCGGTGATGACGGCGGGAGGATACTGGAGCGCGAGGTGTTCCCGTTTCATTTTTCCGACTCCATGCTCCCCGGTGATGGTCCCGCCCAAAGCGACCGCCCTGCGCGCCATCAGCAGGTCCACCTCCTCGGCCCTTCGCTTCTCCTCCGGATCGCGGGCGATGAAATTGAAGTGCGGATGCCCTTCGCCGATGTGTGCAAAGCGCACCACCGGCATCGATCCGAGGCGGGCACGGACCTCTTCGAAAAAAGCGAACAGCTCCGGCAGACGCCGATACGGAACGGCCCAATCCGTCGAAATCTTGCAGCCGCCCGTCCGGACCGCCTGGATGCTCAGCGCATTCATGCTCTCCGGCACGAAATGCCGCAATGCCATGATGTGGTCCTTCTGCTGATCCGTCAAGGCGATCCGGGTGTCACCGGCCAGCGGCGTGTGCTGTTCGATCAGACGGGACCAGGCGTCGAGCAGGGCCTCGTAGCCATCCTCCGCCCCGTATTCCTGTTCGAAGTAGACGATTACACGGGCGGATGTCGGGATGTCGAGGCCCTCGGCCCTGCCCCGGATGATCTCCAGGCAGCCTTCGTCCAGAAACTCAAGGCTCCGCGGATCGCAGGCCGGATCCTCCCGTGCACGGATGACGAAATCGAGCGCGCTGCTCATGTCGGGGAAAAAGACCAGTACGAGCATGAAGGCCTCGGGCAGTTCGGTGAGGGCGACCTCGATCCGGGTCACGACCCCGAGCGTACCCTCCGATCCGACAAAGAGGCGCGCCGGATCGTAAAACGCGCCGTAACCGGCACAGATCTTGCCGCCTTCGGCGGTGCGCGCCGTGATCACACGCCCCGATCCGTCCACCACCTGCAGCGCCCTGACCCATTCGATCGTGGCCCCGTATTTGAGGGAACGGGAGCCCGATGCGTTGGTGGCCACGTTTCCGCCCAGGGTGCACTCGGCCGCGCTGGTCGGGTCCGGTGGATAGAAAAGACCGTCCGCGGCGGCCGCCGCCTTCAACTCGGCCAGGACCACCCCCGGCTCGACTAGGGCGCGCCGCCGGACCCGATCGATATCCAGGATCCGGTTGAACCGCTCGAGCGACAGGGCGACGCCCCCCGGCGCCATCGAGGCCCCGGTGAGCGAGGAGCGCAGACCCTGGCAGGTGACGGACCCTCCCCTGTCCGAGATCATCCGCAGGCATTCCTGGATGTCGGCGGTGTCTTCCGGTCTGAAAAGCGCCTCGAAACCGCCCTGCATCCCCAGGGCATCATGGCGGTAACCCTCGACGATGTCGGGGTCGGTCACCCACTTGCCTGACTGTAAGAAGGATTCCAACGGGAAGGACCGCCGCTCAGGAGAGATAGGGCGCCCACTGGCGGGCCGTATCGGCGATATAACCAGGGGGGACCCTTTTCATGATCTGGTTGTGCCCGGGCAGCAGCACATCGACCTCGAGTTCCGCCAGCCGCAGCAGCGACTCCCTGAGCTGCGGCCCGCTCGCGCCGTGAAGATCGAAGCGGCCGATGGCGTAATCGGCGTACACGACGTCCCCGGAGATCAGGATCCTGCCGGAGCGGTTGTAAAGTCCGATGGAGCCGGCCGAATGCCCCGGGATGTGCAGGATCTCCCAATCCATCCCTGCGAGTTCAACCACCTCCCCGTCCTCGAGTTTGCGGTCCACCTTGAAGGTGAGGGCCTTCGGCGTCAGGCCGTATTGCATCTCGCACATGTTCCGGAACATATCCATCCCGTAGACGGTCCTGGGGTCCCCCTGCTCCAGGGGCTCGGCCTCCGCCCGGTGGATCCACAACTCGACCTCCCCCAGGGCGTCGAGCAGCTCGCGCAGACAACCGATGTGATCGAGATGGGTGTGGGTCAGAATGATCCGCTTCACCTTGGCCGGATCCAGACCCAGCCGCCGGATCGCATCCAGCTTGTAGGCCCCTTTTCCGACCAAACCGGCGTCGACCAGCGTCAGGTCTTCGGCGTCCGGCCCGCCGATGACGTACATATGAGCGTCCGGGATCATCTCGTCACGCCCGGGTATAAAATAGACTCCCTCGCACACTGCTTTCATCCTCTTCTCCTTGTCGTGGATTTCAACCCACCATACCCTATTGCCGGGCGCGGTTCAAGCAGGAGACCCTGCGGCGCCCCTCACCCCTCGATCGACCGAATCATGAGATAGGCGTTCTGCCCCTCCGGGTAAAAGCTTTCCTTCAACCCCAGCGGCACGAGGCCGAAGGATTCGAACAGCTTCAAGGCCGCTAAATTTTCTTCGGCGGTGTGCACCACTACGCTCCGGGCGCCCCCTATCCGCGCCTTCTTCAAGGCCTCGGACAAGAGCCTGCGTCCGACCCCCATGCCCTGGAACCGGGGCTCCACCGCAATCGCCAGAATCTCGACGGTGCAAGGGAGCCGGCCGTTCTCATCGACCGGACCCATCATGACAAAACCGGCCCGGGAGCGGCCCAGTATGGCCACGAGCGTTATGCCGAACCGATGTCCGAACCACGCTGAGAGAATCTCTCCGTAGGTCCCCCCATACCGCGTGAATACGCGGCGGCTCAAGGCCTCGATGAAGGGGGCGTCCGACTCCAGGGAGGAACGGACGAAGGGTGCCGCGGATTTCCGCCCGGCCCCGATGGCCCGGCCCGACGCGGACGGGAAAGCCCTTCCGCCGGCCCCGGCCATCCGCCTGGACAAACGGCTGCGGCGCAGCCGCTCCAGGCGTTTCGTCTCGCCGTATTTTCCGAAGCGCCCCCTGCGACTCACCGTCCGCAACGCCCCTTTTCCGCCGCCCCGCTATCCTTGATATGGGCCAAAAATCCTCATTTCCGGATTGGAAACCCGTTCTACCGGGAAATCATTTCCGGATGACAACCGCTTCGATTTCCTGACGCTTTCACGAATCCGCTTTCATCCGGCGTTGTTCTATCGCCGAGGGGCTGCGCCGCTGAACCCTCTTCATGGCGGACCCACATCGGCCTGGTCCTGACGTCCATCCATCCATCCGACGGTGCGTCGATCTGCCGGCCGCCACGGCGCAAGGGCGCCATTCCCCTGAAATCAGAAAAAATCATCCTGTCCGGATTGGAAACTTGCGCGCCATGCGCAAGCGTTATAGAATCAAACCACTCGACACACGATCAAGGCAGGGGGACCGGCTCATTCAGGCCGGAAGGCGGGTCTCCGCCGCCCCGTTGGCAGCAGGTAAGAATCCATTGCAAAACGAAATCGTCAATCTCACCGAACTCGGACGAAGGCTGGGTCACCGGTTCAAGAGGAAAGAACTCCTGTTCCAGGCCCTTTGCCACGCCTCTTACATCAACGAGCAGGCCGCTTCGGAACTGGCGGACAACGAGCGCCTCGAGTTCCTGGGCGACGCCGTTCTCGATCTCGCCATCAGCGACCTCCTGATGCAGCGTTTTCAGGAAGCGACAGAAGGGGACCTGTCCAAATACCGGGCCATGATCGTCGACGAGTCAGGGCTGTGTGAAATCGCTCAACGGCTCGGACTCGGCGACTATATCCTCCTCGGCAAAGGGGAAGCCCAAAGCGACGGGCGCGCCAAACCGTCCATCCTCGCCAACACCGTCGAGGCGATCGTGGGCGCCGTCTTTCTCGACGCCGGCTTCGAAAAGGCCAGAAAGGTGATCGACACGCTCTTCGCGCCTCTGATCGACAAGGTCCAGAGCCGGGACCGGGTCCACGATTACAAAAGCCTTCTGCAGGAATACACCCAGAAGGCCTTCCGTGCGCTTCCCCAGTACCGTCTGATCGAGGAGACCGGCCCCCCGCACGACAAGACCTTCAAAATCGCTTTATGGCTGAGTGGCACCATGTTAGCCGAGGGGTGCGGCAAAAGCAAGAAAGAGGCGGAGCAGCAGGCCGCCAGGGAGGCCTTCCGGTGTCTCGATCCGGCCTGAGACCCTTCATCGTCCCCGTTTTTCTGCCCCATCAAGGCTGTCCGCACCGCTGCATCTTCTGCGACCAGCACCGCATCACCGGCCATGACGAACACCCGCTGCGGGGGGCGGAGGTCGGGCGGATCCTGGAACAGGCGCTGGGCTCGCGGGCACCCGCCGGCGCAGAGGTCGCCTTTTACGGCGGGACCTTTACGCGGCTGCCGATCGAGCGGATGGAGGAACTCCTGTCGGCGGTCCAACCGTTCAGGGGAAAAGGCGCCGTCACCCGCATCCGCGTCTCGACCCGCCCCGACGCCCTGGATCCCGCGCGTCTGGAAACACTGCGCCGCTTCGGGGTCACGACCGTCGAACTCGGCGCCCAGTCGATGGACCCGGAGGTCCTCCGTCTCGCCGGCAGAGGACACGGCCCCGAAGCCACCCGCGGCGCGGTCGCCGCTCTGCGCGGCATGGGGTTCAAGGTGGGGATCCAGCTGATGCCGGGCCTCCCCGGGGACACCGCAGGGACCTTCCAATCCACCGTCCAGGCCGTCATCGAACTTCATCCCGACATGGTCCGGCTCTACCCTGCGGTCGTGATCGAAGGCACCGTCATGGCGGAATGGTACAAGGCGGGCCGCTACCGCCCCCTGTCCGTGGAAGAGGCCGCAGTCCAATGCGCCGAAGCCTGCCGGCGCCTCGAAGGAAGCGGCATTCCCGTCATCCGGATCGGTCTGCTGCCCTCGCCGGACCTGCGCGAATCGGGGCGGATCCTGGCCGGCCCCTGGCACCCGTCGTTCGGCTCCATCGTGAGGGCAACCGTCTATCGCGAGAGCCTCCGGCACCAACTCCTCCAGGTCCCTTCGGGCCGCACCGTTCAGCTCATGGCCCCGCAAAAGGACATCCCGCTCCTTCGCGGACACCGGAATCAGGGCCTTGCCTGGTTCGAAGCGATGACCGGCAGCCGGGTCGCAGCCGTCCTGCCGGACAACAGTCTTCCGCCGGGGCGCATCCGGGTGGTCGAGGCATGAGTTTCCTCTCGGGATTCGTCGCCATCGCCGGTCCGCCGAACGTCGGGAAGTCCACCCTCCTGAACCGCATCCTCGGCCGGAAGTTCTCCATCGTCTCCCCCAAACCCCAGACCACCCGGAACCGGATCACAGCCGTCTTGAACGGCGAAGATTTTCAGGTCGCTTTCATCGACACGCCCGGCATCCACAAGACGAGGACCGCCCTGCACCGCAGCCTGGTGGAATCGGCCATGGCGGCCCTTCAGGAGGTCGACCTGGTGCTCCTCCTGATCGACGCGGGCCGGCCCAACGACCCCGAGATCCCGCCGATCATCCGCCGGCTGCACGCCTCCCGCAAACCGGCGATCCTCGTCATCAACAAGATGGATCTCGGGCCTCCGGAGCGCGCCCTTCCCGTCATCGAACAGTTCCGTTCGGCCTACCCTTTCGAGGCCTTCCTCCCGGTCTCGGCCCTGCGGGGGGACGGGGTGGAAGCGCTCATCGGGCAGATCAAGGCCCATTTGGTGCAGGGGCCCCAGTTCTTCCCCCCGGACATCTCGACCGACCAGACCGAGGCCTTCTTCATCGCCGAGATCATCAGGGAAAAGATATTTCTGCGCACGCGCGGAGACATTCCTTACGCCTGCGCGGTGACCGTCGACCGGATCGAGGAGAGGGAGAGGGGGGATCTTCTGGAGATCGACGCCCGGATTCATGTCGAGACCGAGAATCAGAAGGGCATCCTGATCGGCAAGCAGGGAAAAATGATTCAGTCGATCGGGCGCGCAGCGAGGCTGGAACTGGAGAAGCGCTTCGGGATCCGGGTCTTTCTATCCCTCAGCGTGCGGGTGGAAAAGAACTGGAACAAGGACACCCGGGCACTCCGTCGGCTGGGGTACTGAGGATGCCCGCTTCCTCGAGGAGTTTGACGACGCTCAGGGCCGCCTCCTCCGACGTCTGCCGGTCCGAACGAACCACTAGCTCGGGGGCCTCCGGCGCTTCATAGGGCGACGAGATCCCGGTGAAATTCCGTATCTTCCCTTCCCTGGCCTTGACGTAGATCCCTTTCGGGTCGCGCCCGGCGCAGACCTCCAGCGGACAGTCGACGAAGACCTCGAAAAACCGGCCCGGGTCGACCAGCGCCCGCACCCGGTCCCGATCCGACCGGAAGGGTGAGATGAAGGCCGTTACGGCGATAATCCCCGCATCTACGAAGAGCCGCACCATCTCGCCGATGCGGCGGATGTTCTCACTCCGATCGTCCCCGGAAAAACCGAGGTCGGCGCACAGGCCGTGGCGGACGTTGTCCCCGTCGAACACATAGGTCGAACACCCCATGCGGTGCAGGACCTGTTCGAGGCGATGCGCAATCGTCGATTTGCCCGAGGCTGAAAGCCCCGTGAACCAGACCACCGCACCGCGGTGCCGATGCAGCCGCTCCCGATCTTCCCGGCTGACCAGTCCTTTGAACCAGGTGACATTGTTCTTCTCGCCGATCGTGCCTTCTCCCATGCCTTCTGCAAACCTCCACGGATCAAAATCGGAACGGCCTATTGATAAATGAATTCCCCTTTTCCAGCAAGGTGAAAAAGGGGCGGACCGGGTGTGCTCCCGCTTTCATATCGTTTTTTATCTTGACACCCAGCCCGCACATCCCGCATACTTTCATTAAAAAGTTCCCTTTATCAATAGTTTAAGTCAACATTTCTTCCTGCTCCCTGAAATGCCCCCCGTATCCCGGCCCGCAGGTGCGGCACCCGCTGGATCCCGGGCGGCTTCACCGATACCCGCCCTTGTTGCCAAGGGCTTTCCAAGGTCGCTGAGACCATCCGCCCCGGAACGCCGCCGGGCCTGTTTCGCAAGTTTTTGCGGACCCAATTTATTCGGAGCCGCCATCCGGGTTGAAGGATGTCATCGTCGCCGCGCAGCGTGTGAAGAAACCGGGACCCGCCGCAAAGCGGTGGGACTGAGCACCCGAAGGGTGTGAAGAAACCGGGACCCGCCCCGCAGGGGTGGGACTGAGCACGCGCAGCGAGCGAAGAGATTCCTCGCTCCCGGATGGAATCCAAATCGTTCCCAGACCGCAGGTCACATCTGACGAAAAGGAGACAGGATTCTCATGGCCATCGTGGAAAAAAAGGTCGCCTGCCCATTCTGCCGCAAACCCTTTCGGGCGGCCCCCGCGATCAGTCCGCTCGGCTTTCAGAAATACGCCTGCCCGAACTGCGGTCGAACCATCCTTCACCCCCTTTTCCGGCGGCGCTATTATTGGATGGCGCTGGCCGTTCTGGGGGCGGCGGCCCTTTTCTCTCTCGCCGGTTACAGCGCGCAGCCCTGGGGCGACAAGCTCCTCGCTGCGGCGGTCCTCAGCACGATCTATGTCATGGAACGCGTATCCTATCTCCTCTTTCCGCTCGCCGCCTGGGCTGTCCTGCGTCTCTTCGGCATATCCTACCCATGGGCGCTTTCGGCGGCCCGGACCGTCCTCCGATACACCGGCATGGCGGCGCTTGCAGGCCTCTTCATCGCCATCCTGGGAGGGGTCGCCAGCCTCGTCTGGCGCGGCATCGTCCTGGAACCGTTTCTCGCGTCGATCATTCTTTCCTTCGGCTTTCTGGCTGTCCTGATACGGGATCGAGCGATCCGGGCGCGCCTGCAGAAAACCTGAATTCGGGAACATCGAACCGGTACAGATTAGGTCCAGGGTCTTCATTCTTGTGTGGACCGGCCATAAAGCAAGGGTCTCGATGTTACCGCCTACCGATATTTCAGGCGGCGGGGTGAACGCAGCCTTCGTAATCGAACGGTTTGCGGCCGGTTCGACCGGCAGGGGTAGGACTGGCATCGCGGCCCTGGAACGCCGGCCTCGAATGGATGGACGTACACGTGTCAAGGGGGAGACATGAAGGATACGAAATCCGCCGGAATGATCTATGATTTTCTGAAAACCGTTCCGCCGTTCCATCTCCTGCCCGACGCGGAGATTCGGGACCTGTCGCGCACCTTGACCCTGGAGCACTTTCATCCTGAACAAGTGATTCTCAGCCCCGCCTCCCCCCCGAACCAATTCCTGTACCTCATCCGCTCCGGCGAGGTCCGGCTCATCCCTTTCGGGGGTCGGAAGGAGAGCGCCGGGCCTGTGGTCGACATGCGCGGGGAAGGGGAATTTTTCGGCTTTTTCAGCCTTCTCGGCAACCGGCCGAGTCCGTTTACCATCGTCGCCGAACGGGACACCGTTTGCTTTCTCCTGGGCAAGGCCAGCTTCCTCCGGCTCCTCGACACCTATCCCGATGTCCTCCTGTACTTCACCATGGGCCCCAGCAAGGGGTTCAAGACCTCCGTCCCGGGAAGGCCTGCGGAAGGGAGCACCGCCGCGCCCTCCGGGCCGGAGCCGGATATCCTCTTTTTCTCCGCCCGCGTGCGGGACATCATGCATCCCCACGTAGCGGTCTGCCCGGACAACGAATCGGTCGTGGCGGCCGCCCGCCTCATGACCACGCGCGGGGTCGGGTCCCTGGTCGTCGTCGATCCGGCGCAGAATCCCATCGGGATTCTGACGGACGGCGACCTCCGGCGCAAGGTGATCGCCTCGGGGGAGCTGAAGGATGTTCCCGTCAAAGGGGTCATGAGCCACCCCCTGTCGGCGGTGCCGCCCGACGCCTTTCTCTTCGATGCCATCCTTCTCATGATCCGCAAACGGATCAAGTATCTGCCCGTCCTCCAGGGACCGGACCTGGCGGGAATCCTCTCTGAACGGGACCTCATGATCTCGCAGGGCAACAACCCCGTCGCGATCATCCGCCGCATCCAGCAGGCGCCGGATCTCGAGGAGCTCGTTCTCATTCGCAAGGAAATCACCCACACCCTGAAGGTGATGCTCGAGCGCGGCGGGCAGGCGCGTGAGATCTGCCAGCTCATCACCCAGCTGAACGACCACCTCACGGTCCGGATCATCGAATTGGCCGCGGGAGACCTCGACCGGGAGGGGAAGGAGGCCCCTCCGCTGCCTTTCGTCTGGGTGTCCCTCGGAAGCGAGGGGCGCCAGGAGCAGACCCTCTCGACCGACCAGGACAACGCCCTGATCTTCGGCGATTCCGACCCCGACTCGGAGGCGGACGCAAAGGCCTATTTTCTGGTCCTGGCCGAACGGGTGGTCTCCGGCCTCGAACGCTGCGGCTTCCCGCGCTGCAAGGGGGACATGATGGCCTCGAACCCGCAGTGGTGCCAGCCGCTCAGGGTCTGGAAGGACTATTACCAGAAATGGATCTTTCAGCGGGACCTCTCGGCCCAGGACATCCTGATCTCGTCCATCTTTTTCGATTTCCGTGCCATCTACGGACCGGAGAGCCTTCTGAACGATCTGATCGCCTCCATCAAGGCAGCCATCCCCGAGAGCAAGGTCTTCCTGCCCCACATGGCCCTGCGCTCCCTGGAGCTGCGGACGCCGTTGAGCTTCTTCAACCGGCTCGTGGTGGAACGGTCCGGACAGTACAAGAACCGCCTCAACATCAAACGCCACGGCCTGATGCCGCTGATCGACGCCGTCCGCATCCTGTCCCTCGAACAGGGCATCTTCCGGACCAACACGCTCGACCGCATTGCGGCCCTGATGGAAAGGGACATCTTCGCCCCGGGGGATGGGAACAACCTGCGGGAGGCCTTCAACCTCATGATGCTCCTGCGGCTGCATCACAACCTCGAACAACTGAACCAGGGCGAGGAACTCGACAACTACATCGAACCTTCGGAACTGAGCACAATCCAGCGGTCCAACCTGAAAATGGCCTTCAAGGCCATCGACCGCCTGCAGAGCCAGATCGAGATCCGCTACGGCCTGACGACCCTCAGGAAACGGTGAAAACCCCTTCAGGATCCGACGCATCCAGGACTCGCGGCATGGAAACGCCTTACTGGGCCGATGACTACCGCAGCAAGCTCACCTCCCCCGAGGAGGCCCTTCGCGCCATCCGGCACGGCCAGAGGGTCTTCATCGGGTCCTCCTGCGGCGAGCCCCAGTGCCTGGTCCGTGAACTGGCCAGGAAGGCCCACCTCTTCGGGGACATCGAGATCGTGCGTCTCCTCAGCATGGAGAGTTCGCCGCTCACCCGGATAGCCGCCAGAAGCGGCGGCGACTGCTTCAACATGCGCTCCTTCTATCTCGGGTCCGGCAAGACCCGGACCCTCGAGCGCAACCGCCGCTTCATCACCCCGATCAACCTCTCGGCGGTCCCGCGCCTTCTCCGAAGCCGGCAGATCCCCATCCATGCCGCCCTGATCCAGGTCTCTCCGCCGGATGACTTCGGCTGGATGAGCCTCGGCATCTCGGTCGACATCACCCTCGCGGCGGCCGAGGCGGCCTCCCTGGTCATCGCCCAGGTCAACCCCAGGATGCCCCGGGTCCTGGGCCACAGCTTCATCCATGTCAACCAGGTCGACCGGATCGTCGAATGCGAGGAGGATCTCCTGACCATCGCCGACCCGCCGGGCCTCGAGGCCGCCAGGCAGATCGCCGGGCACACGGTCAAGCTTATCGAAAACGGCTCCACCATCCACATCGGCCTCGGCGCGGCCCCCCAGGCGACCCTCGCGGCCCTTACCGACCGGAAGGACCTCGGGGTCCACAGCCGTTTCCTGACCGATGGCATCATGAAGCTGGTCGGCCTGGGGGTGATCACCAACCGGCGCAAGGGATACAACAACGGCAAACTCGTGGCGAGCGCCGCCATCGGCTCCAAAGACCTCTACGCCTTCATCAACGACAACCCGTGCATCGAGTTCCGCCCGTCCGACTACGTGAACCGGCCGTCGATCATCGCGCGGCACAACCGGATGGTAGCCCTCAACGTGGCCACCGCCATGGACCTCACCGGCCAGGTCGCGGTCGACGCCATGCCTTACAACAATCTCTCCGGCGTGACCGATATCATGGACTTCATCCGAGGGGCTGCGGAGGCCCCCGATGGGAAATCCATCCTGATGCTGCCGTCGACCACCCTCGACGGCAAGCGGAGCCGGATCGTTCCCACGCTGGACGACACGGCTGTCGTCGTGCCGCGCGGCGACGTCCAGTACGTGGTGACGGAATACGGGATCGTCAATCTCTTCGGAAAAAGCCTCCAGGAGCGGGCAGTGGCCGTTATCAGCATCGCGCACCCGGATTTCCGCGAGGACCTCTTCTATCAGGCCCGGCAAAAGGGCCTGCTCGCCCCCGAACAGACCCTGAGCGCCTCCATCTTCGGGGTCTACCCCGTAAAGCTGGAAGAGGTCCGCGACATCGCGGGCGAACGCGTCCTGATCCGGCCCACCAAGCCCTCCGATGAGCGGCTGATCCAGGAACATTTCTACAACATGGACAAGGAGGACCTCGTCTTCCGTTTCATGCACGAAAAGCCGCTCTTTCCGCGGCGCGACGTGGCCGAGATGTACCACATCGACTACATCAAGAACCTGACCCTCCTGGCGGTGACGGGAGAACTGGGATTCGAGACCGTCATCGCCATCGGCGGCTCGTTCTTCCACCCGGCCCGCAATGAAGCCGAGGTCGCCTTTTCGGTCCTCAAGGACTGGCAGGGGAAGGGGATCGGGACCATCCTCATCCGAAAACTGGCCGAAGCCGCCCGCGAAAGCGGCATCGCCGGCCTGAGCGCATACACGATGCCCCAGAACCAGAAGATGATCAAGCTGTTCCACTCACTGCCCTACAAGGTCCACACCTTCTTCGAGGAAGGAACGCTGTGCCTGACCTGCCGGTTCGACGAACCGGCAGAGGAATGAGATCGAAGGTCCGCAGAGGCGGACCCCGGATCCCCACGCCTGCGAAAGGGAGTACCGACATGCAGAACAAAGAACTGTGGCCGTTTATCTTCTTCCTGGGCATCCTCTTTTTCAACTGGCCGCTGACGGCGCTGGTCCGAGTGCCTCTGCCCTATTATCTCTACACGCTCTGGGCGCTCTTCATCCTGATCGTCGGGATCCTCGCCAACCGGGCGAACGGCAGGGGGAAGGTCTGAGATGTTCAAGGGGTGGTTCATTTCCCTGATCGTGATGGGCAACCTGACGGCCCTCTTCCTCGTCGCCTATTACGCCGAGCGGCGCGAGCGGAAAGGGAAGAGCCTGGTCGCGAACCCCTATGTCTATTCCCTCTCCCTGGCGGTCTACTGCACCTCCTGGACCTTTTACGGCAGCGTGGGCGAGGCGGCCACCTCGGGGCTGTCCTTTCTGCCGGTCTACCTCGGCCCCACCCTCATGTCGTGCCTCTGGGGGGTCCTCCTGATCAAGATCATCGTCATCGCGAAGCGCCACCGCATCACGACCATCTCGGATTTTCTGAGCTCCCGCTACGGGAACTCGCTCTTCATCTCCATCCTGGTCACCCTGGTCTCGCTGGTCGGCATCACCCCCTACCTCGGACTCCAGATGAAGGCCATTTTGAACGCCTTCACGATCCTTGCCGGCGAGTCGCGGGGCATCACCGCCACCGGATGGGTGATCACCCTGGTCCTCGGTATCTTCGCCGTCATCTTCGGGGCCCGCCGCCTGGATTCATCCGAACGGCACGGCGGACTGGTCCTCGCCATCGCCTTCGAATCCCTGGTCAAGCTGGTCGCCTTTCTGGGCGTCGGGATCTTCGTCACCTACGGACTCTTCGACGGCTTCGGGGAGATCTTCAGCCGCATCCAGGCATCGGACCAGGGCCACCTGATGACGATCGGCGAGGGGTCTACCGTCAGCTATCTGGAGTGGTCCTCGCTCCTTTTCCTCTCTATGATGGCCGTCCTCTTCCTGCCCCGCCAGTTCCAGATGGCGGTGGTGGAAAACGCCGATCCCTCCCACGTCTACAAGGCCATGTGGCTCTTTCCGCTCTACCTCCTGCTGATGAACATCTTCGTCCTGCCGATCGCCTTCGGGGGCATCCTCCTCGGCAGGCACCAGGCGGAGGCCGACACCTTCGTCCTCACCATCCCCCTGACCCAGGGCAGCCCCGCCCTGGCCCTCCTGGTTTTGATCGGCGGCTTCTCGGCCGCCAGCGGCATGATCATCGTGGAATCCCTGGCCTTGAGCACCATGGTCATGAACAGCCTCGTCATGCCGGCCATCTTCCGCTTCCGTCAGATCAGGGGGTTTCCCGCGCTAATCCTGAACATCAAACGCTTCATCATCATCGGATGCGTTTTCCTCGGCTATTTCTTCGCGGTCTTCATCGGCCGCTTCTACACCCTGGTGCAGATCGGCCTCAAATCCTTCGAGGCCGTCACGATCTTCGCCCCGGCTTTCATCCTGGGCCTGTACTGGAAGAAGGGCAACAAGAAGGGGGCGGTCGCCGGCATCCTGGCCGGCTTCGGCGTGTGGACCTACACCCTTCTGCTGCCGGCCCTCATCCGCGCGCACGTGCTCCCCGCCGAATGGGGGGCTGAATCCCTGATGCGGAACGCGTTCCTGAGCCCCAGGGCCCTCTTCGGACTCGAAGGGCTCGACAAATGGAGCCACTCCCTCTTCTGGGGGCTGCTCTTCAACGTCGTCGCCTACATCGGGGTCTCCCTCGCCACCGCCAAGCGCGGGGAGGAAGAACGGCAGGCCCTGCTGTTCGTGGAGGCCTACGACCCGGCGCTGGTCTCTCCGAAGAGCCTTTACAGCATCGAACAGATCGAAGCCATCCTGGAGCAGTACATCGGCAGGCAGGAGGCCTCAGATGTCATCGGCCGCTTCATGGCCCGGCACGGGATCGAGCATGGAGCCGTCAGCCGGGACGACCTGATCCGCCTGCGGGACGAGGCCAAACGGATCCTGTCCGGGGCCCTCGGATCCTCCATGGCCGCCATCCTCTTCGAGGACAAATCGATCCTCACCGAAAAGGAGCGGGACGAGTTGTCGAGCTCGGTCAAGATGATGACCGACACCCTGCGCCTGTCGCGCCACGAGCTGTCCGAGGCCAACCGGAACCTGGCCTACCTCAAGGCCTTCAGCGAGAACATCATCGAAAGCGCCCCCTTCGGGATCGTGGCCGTGGACGCGCACCTCCACGTCACCTATTGGAACCGGGAGATGGAGACGCTGACGGGCATCTCCAAGACCGCGGCCATCAGCCGGCCGGTGCAGCCCCTGATCCCCTGGATCCCCGAGGAGGCCTGGAGCCTCGGGAAGCAGCAGGAACGGACAGTGGAATCGCCCGCCCTGCAGCATATCAAGATCAACATCAGTCCGTTCGAAGACCCTTCCGGCGGGCTGGTCGCCATCTTCGAAAACATCACCCAGAAGAAGATCATGGAAAAGCAACTGCTTCAGACCTCGAAGCTGGCGAGCCTCGGCAAACTGACGGCCGGCATCTCCCACGAGATCGGCAACCCTCTCGCCTCGATCAGTTCACTGGTGCAGGAGCTCCAGTCCCTCGAACTGCGCAGCGATCAGGATGTGGCCTTCACGCGGGAGTCCCTGAACAACATCAACGGACACCTGGCCCGCATCTCCAAGATCGTCCGGAGCCTCGGCGATTTCGCGCGGCTTTCCTCCTCCGAAAAGGTGCCCACCGACATCCCCGGGCTGGTGGAGCAGACCGTCAATCTCCTCAAATACGACAAACGGTCGCGGAAGGTGGAGTTCGTCACCCGGATGGACCCGATCCCCCAGCTCCGCGTCAACCCCGACCAGATCCAGCAGGTCTTCCTGAATCTCATGCTCAATGCCGTCGACGCGATGCCGGAAGGCGGCAGGCTCGAGGTGTCGATCGAGGACAAGGACCGATGGATCGACATCCGCTTCCGGGACACCGGGAGCGGCATCGATGAATCGCTGATCGACCGCATCTTCGACCCCTTTTTCTCCACCAAACCCATGGGCAAAGGAACCGGCCTCGGGCTGAGCATCTGCTACGGCATCATCAAGGAGCATAACGGGAGCATCAGCGTCAGAAGCAGCAAAGGGAGCGGGACCATCTTTGAAATCAGGCTGCCAAAAGAGGAGGCATCACATGGCTGAAACCATACTCATCGTCGAAGACGAGGACACCCTCAGAGAATCCCTCACCCGGGTCTTTGAGCGGGAGGGCTACGAAGTCGTTCCTGTGAGCAGCGCGGAGCCGGCCATGGAGCTTTTCGAGGAGGGCTCCTTCGATCTGATCCTGACCGACATCATCCTTCCGGGGATGACGGGGATCGAATTGATCAAGCGCGTAAAGGAGGCTGCACCCGAGCAGGCCTGCATCGTCATGACCGCCTACGCCTCGCTCGAGACGGCGGTCGAGACGCTGCGGGCAGGGGCCTATGACTACATCGTCAAACCGATCATCCACGAAGAGATCAAGCAGACTGTTCGAAACGCGCTCAAACTGAGGGCCCTGCAGGAGGAGAACGCCCAGCTGAGGGAGCAGGTCGCCGGCTATTACGACACCCGGCACCTGGTCGGCGCCCATCCCGCCATCACGGCCGTCCGGGACCGCGTCCGCAAGGTGGCGGAGACCAGGAGCCCCGTCCTCTTGACCGGCGAGATCGGGACCGGAAAAAAGCTCGTCGCCCGGATGATCCATGAAGCGGGATCCAGGATGCGTATGCCTTTTCTCGAGATGCACTGCGAGGCCCTGTCGCCCGACGGGCAGGAAGAGGCCCTGTTCGGCGGGCGAGGGGCCCAGGGTCCGCAGGGCGAGACGGGCGCCCGCGGCCTCCTCGAAAGGGCCCGGGGCGGGACGGTCTACCTGAACCGCGTCGACGCCCTCGCCCTTCCCGTCCAGCAGCATCTGCTCTCCGTCCTGTCGGACGGGCGCATCCGTCCGGCCGGCGGGGGGACCGACACGCCCTTCGAGGCGCTCATCATCTCCGGAACGGAGAAGTGCCTCGGAGACGCCGTTGCAGAGGGCCGGTTCCTCGACGCCCTCCAGCAGCGGCTGCAGGTCGCGGAACTGGAGCTGCCGCCGCTGCGCGAGCGGGGAGAAGACATCCAGGACCTGGCCGCCTTCTTCGTGAGCCGATACAACCGCGCCTTCGGAAGAGCCGTCGAGGGGCTGGCCACGGAGGCCTGGACCCGGTTGAAGGCCTACGCATGGCCCGGCAATGTGCTGGAACTCAGAAACCTTCTCGAGCGGGCCGTTCTGCTCACCCGGAACGACCGGCTTCAGCCGGCGGATTTTCCGCCCCTTTCATGACTATGCTGACAGAAGACGTCATCCGGTTTCTCTCGGGGATCCCCCCGTTCCAGTTCCTGGACAGCGCGGAGATGGAGCGGGTGGCCAGGGATGTCTCCCTGGAATTCTATCCCGTCAACACACTCATCCTGAAACAGAACGGGCCTCCCAGCGACGCCTTGAGGGTCATCAAGAAGGGGGCGGTCAAGGTCGTCATCGAGGGGGATGAAGGCGAGGAAATCGTTACGGAGTACAAGGGAGAAGGAGACAATTTCGGATTCCTGTCCATGATCGGAAAGGACCGTCAGCGCACTACGGTCAAGGCCATCGAAGACACCCTCTGCTACATCCTGAGCAGGGAGCGGGTCAAGCGACTCCTCGAATCGAGCCCGGCCTTCGCCGAGTATTTCCTGTCGTACCTGTCCCGTTACGTCGATCGGACCTCTCAGGAGATGCGGCGGCGAAGCCAGCTCCAGAGCGCCCACGACCGGCTCCTCTTCACCACGCCGGTGGGGGACATCGCCATGGGCCTGATCACGGTGCCCGGGTCCATCTCCATCCAGGAGGCCGCCAGAACCATGGTCAGACACCGGATCAGCTCCCTCGTCATCCTGAACGAGCACAACCTGCCCACGGGCATCGTGACCGACCGCGATCTGCGCGAGAAGGTCGTAGCGACGGGGCGAAGCGTCTCGGAGCCGGTCCGGAACATCAGCCACCTCGCCCTGATCCGGGCCGACGGAAAGGGATCCTGCTTCGAGGCCCTCATGAAGATGATTCAGTACAACATCCACCATCTCCTCGTGGTGGAGGAAGGCGAAATCAAAGGGATCATCACCAACCACGACCTCATGCTGCTCCAGGGGACCTCCCCCGCCTCGTTCGCGAAGGACATCCTCCTCCAGGACAGCATGGAGGGGCTGATCCCCCTGATGCCCAAGGTCTTCAACGTCATCGGGCTGCTGCTCAAGGAGGGCAGCCACTACGCCCAACTCGCGGGGATCATCTCCGAGATCTACGACCGTCTCATCCGGAGGGTCCTCGAGCTGACCGAAAAGGAGATGGGGCCGCCGCCGCTGCCCTACTGCTGGGTAGCCCTCGGAAGCGAAGGGCGCCGGGAACAGATCTTCAAGACGGACCAGGACAATGCCCTCATCTACTCCGACCCGGGCACCCCCGGCGAGGAGATCGACGCCGCGGGCTATTTCTCCGTCTTCAGCAACCGGGTCAAAGAGAACCTCGGCTCCCTCGGGATCCCGGCCTGCCCCCAGGGACTCATGGCGGCCAACCCCCGCTGGTGCCAGCCGATCCGGACCTGGAAGGCGGTCTTCACCCAATGGATTGCGGAGCCCTCTGAAGGGGACCTGGCGAATGCGCTGAACTTTTTCGACGCCCGGCCGCTCTTCGGCAAATCCATGCTGTTTCAGGGGATCCGAAGCCACATCACGCCCTGGATCATGGAGGAAGGCGGCGCGTTTCTGCGTTCCCTTGGGCGGCTGGCGGTCCGGACGCCTCCTCCGGCCGGCTTCGTCGGCAATGAGATCTTCGAAAAAAACGGGGAGCAGAGGACCGAGATCGATCTGAAGCGGCGCGGGATCCTCCCGATCGTCGACCTCGTCCGGCTGTTCGCGCTCTCGACCGGTCTTGCGGAAACCGCCACCCTCGGAAGGATCAAGGCCCTGCGCGTCAAGGACCCGGCCTTTGCACCGATCGAACGGGAGCTGCTTCACACCTTCGAATACCTGATGTTGACCCTCACCCATCACCAGTATGAACAGATCCGGTCGGGGCTCGCCCCGGACTCCCTGCTGCGGCCCGCGGACATGAGCAGCCTCGAAAAGAAGACCTTGCGGGAGGCCTTCCGCCTGATCGAGTCCCTGCAGCAGCTCGCGCGAACGCGTTTCGACCTGGAGACGGCCTGATGCCCGAGCGTATCCTCATCGTCGAAGACGAAGCGGCCCTGTGCGAGTCGCTGCGGCGGGTGTTCGAGCGCGACGGGTACGACGTCTCGACCGCCGGCAACGCCGAGGCGGGCCTGCTCCTCTACGAGGCGGGGGGGCACGATCTGATCCTCTGCGACATCCTCCTGCCGGGGATGGACGGCATCGAATTCCTCGAGGCGGTCAGGAAACGCTGCCCCGAGCAGATCGTGATCGTCATGACGGCCTACGCCTCGATCGAGACGGCGGTCGGCGCGTTGAGGGCCGGCGCCCACGACTATATCCTGAAGCCGGTGATCCACGAGGAGATCAAACGCCTGGTCCGGATGGCGCTCAATCAGCGGTCGCTCCAGTCGGAGAATGCGCTGCTCCGCAAACAGCTCGAAGAACGCCACGATTTCCAGAACATCCTCGGCGCGAGCACCGCGATCCAGGGGTTGATCGAACAGGTCAAACGGGTCGCCGATTCACGCAGCAACATCCTGGTGCTGGGGGAAACCGGGACGGGCAAGGAGCTTTTCACCCGCGCCATTCATCACAACAGCCCGCGGCGGAGCAAACCCTTCATTCCCATCAACTGCAGCGCCATCCCCGATCACCTGCTCGAATCGGAGCTGTTCGGCTATGTGAAAGGGGCCTTCACCGGGGCGACCCAGACCAAGCGCGGGCTTTTCGAAGAGGCCGATGAGGGGACCGTCTTCCTGGACGAGATCGCCGACCTCAGCCCCCACCTTCAGGCGAAGCTCCTGCGCGTGATCGACGACCACGAAATCCGGCCGCTCGGCTCCACCCAGAGCCGCAAGGTCGATCTCCGGTTTATCGCCGCCACCAACCGGGATGTGATCCAGGCCGTGCGGGAAGGGACCCTGCGCGAGGATCTTTTCTACCGTCTGAACGTCGTCACCCTGCACCTTCCGCCCCTCAGAGAGCGGAAGGAAGACATCCCCATTCTGGCGGCTCAGTTCATCGCCAAATTCGCCCAGGAACTCGGGAAGCGGGTCCGCGACCTGGACCCGGCCGCCGCTCGTCTCCTGAGGGAATACCCCTGGCCCGGCAACGTGCGCGAACTCCAGAACATCATCGAACGGGCCGTCCTGATCACCGACGGCCCGCTGATCCGCCCCGAACACCTCCCCGAAGGCCTGAAGACCGGAGGGACGTTCACCGGACAGTCTTTGGAAGAGGGCCTCTCCATCGAGGCCTACACCAAGGCCTTCATCCGCCGTTACCAGGGCACCCTGACCGAGCAGCAACTGGCCGACCGCCTGGGCATCACCCGCAAGGCCCTCTGGGAAAAGCGCAAGCGCTGGGATCTAACCCGCTAGTCCTTGTTCGGGCCATCGCCCCAGAGGGGCTCTCCGAAGCGCTCGATGAGCCAGTCTTCGGGAGAGAGATTCTTCCTGATATCGTCTTCTTCGAAGGAGTATCGATAATGGTCGCAGTAATCCATGATCGTCCGGTAGGCCTCGATGATCCGGCGGGTCATCTCATGACGTTCATCGGCATCGTCCGCCGAGCGGTCGGGATGCCATTTTTCGAGAAGCATGCGGTAGTGGGTCTTGATCTGCTTCAGGGTCGCCCTTTCCGGCAGACCGAGGACCTCTCTCGCGGCAGTGATTTCACGGTATCTTTTCATGGACGGCTCCCGCCTGCAGACGGCTTTCGGATGAATAGCCGGCTTTTACACCTCCATGCCGCTCTTGTCAACCAAGCCCCGGTCACGATCCGTATGCCTCCCCGCAGGTTACCTTTTTTCCTCATCCACCGTCTCGTTTGCTACCAAAAGTAACGCACCTCGAAATGTCTCTCGGGCGGCCTCGACCGCTCTACGAAAAAGCTCGTCTTCACCCACAGCCCTGCCTCTTACAGGACGATCCCGGAGACCCTCCTTCCTAGCATCCCCGCGCGCGGCATCTCTGCCTGTTTCCGGGCATGCAACGCAACCCGCATTGCCGGGGGGAGGGCAGGTTCGCACATTCTACCTATACGCTTGCTGCGGTCCCTGGCGGCTCGATGTGCGGGGGGGGCGGTTTCACCCTCCGTCTCCGCATGTCGCCGAACGTCGATACCGAGCAGGATCTCCCTGGGGCGCCCTACATCCAGGCGCCCGGTTACTTTATGTAACACGACAGGGCTCTTCCCCTGATCCGGAGAGGCCGCATCGCGGGTCCGAGCGCGCCCTCTTTCAGAAAATTGATTAACGATATCCATTCATTACAATTCAAGCAGGCCAAACTCGTTCCCCCGGCACAGGAGTTGCTTGGACAACCCATCATGGACCGGGAAGACATCATCCGCTTTTTGACACGCTCACCCCTCTTTCAGGATCTGGAGCCCGGGATCCTGCAAGACCTGGCCGACCGCCTGGAGGTGGAAACCCACCGTGGGGGCAGCGTCATCCATGAACCTGCCGGGCCGGCCGTCGACCGTCTCCGAATCATCAAAGAAGGGGCGGTCAAGATCACGCTCCCTTTCGGCCGCAACGACGACGCTCTGATCGACTATCGGGGCACCGGTGAGATCCTCGGCTTTCTCTCCCTGCTGACCGGCGGACGGCCCCGTGGAGAGGCCGTTACCCTTGAAGACACGACCTTTTTCGTGCTCGATCGGGCGACCACCCTGAATCTTCTCAAGAGCCAGCCGGCCTTCGCCCAGCAGTTCTTCTCGGATTTCTACAACCGTTATGTCCACAAGCCCCACCGGGAGATCGGAAAGAAGAAGCTCCTCTACGGGGGAGGCGAAAGGCTTCTTTTCACGACGCCGGTCGGAGAACTGGTCAAACGGGCCTTGATCACCGCCTCCGAGGATATCTCCATCCGCGAGGCCGCCGAGATCATGATGGCCCACCGGATCGGCTCCCTCGTCCTTTTGAACGCGCTCGGTCTGCCGTCGGGGATCGTCACCAACAAAGATTTCCGGGACCGCGTGGTCTCCCGGAACCGGGACGTCTCGCAACCCGTGCGGCGCATCCAGAGCGTCTCCCTCGTCAAGGCCGAGGCAGCCGAACACTGCATCGAGGCCCTCTTCAAGATGCTGCATTACAACATCCGGCACCTCCTGGTGGTCGAGGGCGGCCGGCTCAAAGGCATCGTGACCGCCCAGGACCTTCTGCGCCTCCAGGGGACCTCGCCGATCGCCATCGTGCAGGAACTCGAGAGCCAACCTTCCATTGACGGTCTGGTGGACCCCGCCGCGAGGATCCAGTCCATGGTCGGCGCCTTCCTCCAGGAGGGGGTCAAGACCAACCACATCCTCAGGATCCTGAACGAGGTTTACGACCGGCTGATCCGGCAGGTGGTGAGCCTGGAGGAACGCCGGGTGGGACGCGCCCCTCTGCCTTACTGCTTCCTGTCCCTCGGTTGTGCAGGCCGTAAGGAGCAGGTCTTTATGCTCACCCAGCGAAATGCCCTCCTCTTCGCAGACCCGCCCTCCCCCGAGGCGGCGGAGACGGCGGCCCGCTATTTCGGCGAGCTTTCCCACGCCGTTGTGCGCGCCCTGGAACGGCTGGGCTTCCCCGCCAGGGAGGGAAGCGCATCCGTCCATGAGGCCTGCCCCTTCCATTCTTCCACCGCCTGGAAAAACCGCTTTTTCGAATGGATCGAGCGGGCGGACCGCGGCTCCATCGAGGCCTCACTGCCGGTCCTCGACTTCCGCGCGCGCTTCGGCGACGAAACCCTGGCCGAAGACCTGAGGAGCGCGGTTTTCGACCGGATCGCCCGACACCGCATCTTTCTGAACGTCATGGGCCTCACGATCGTCAAGACTTCCCCTCCCATCAGCGCCTTCAAGCGGTTCATCCTCGAAAAGGAAGGCCAACACAAGGGATGTTTCGACCTGAAGCAGAAGGGGTTGAAGCCGCTCGTCGACATGGTCCGCCTGTACGCCCTGGAGGAAGGGATCCGGGAGACCTCGACTTGCGAAAGGCTCGACGCCCTCAGGGAGCGCTCTCAGCACCTACGGCCGTACTGCCAGGAACTGGAGTACGCCTTCGAGATCATGAGCGGCCTCTGGATTCGGACCCAGCACGAACAATACTCCGCGGGCGCGGGCGCGGCGTCCTCCTTTCTCGATCCGGACCGTCTCAACCGGCTCGAGAGGCAGGCCCTGCGCGCCATCTTCACCTTCATCGCCAAGCTCCAGTTCCTCGTCCAGGAAAGGCACGAACCGATAAAGATCTGAACAGCGGAAGGGGCCTGTTTTGATCAACCTTTTCAGGAGAAAGACCCGCAGCGAGCCCACAACCGGCCCAGGGGACAGATCGGATCTTCCGGCCTCGGACGCCTCCTATGTCATCCTGGACACCGAGCTGACGGGCCTCGACCGGAAGCGGGATTCCATCCTGTCCATCGGCGCCATCGAGATGACCGAAGGACGGATCGAGATGGGGAGGACCTTTTATCGTCTGGTCAGACCGGGCAGCGAGATGAAGCACGACGCGATCGTCATCCACGAGATCACGCCGTCCGAAGTGGTCGAAAAACCGCTCATCGACGACATCATCTCCGAATTTGTGGCGTTCTGCGGAGACGCGGTCCTGGTGGGCCATTACGTCAGCATCGACCTCCACTTCATCAACCGCGAACTCAAACGCATTCTGGGCGCACCGCTGACCAACCCGGTGCTCGACACGCTGACCCTGGTGGACTGGATCCGCTGGAACACCCCGAACCAGGGAGACGAGAACTTCACCCCCAAAAACTACCAGCTCTATGAGATCGCCAAGGACCTGGGCATCCCCGTGCAGGGTGCCCACAACGCCCTGATGGACGCCTTCATGACCGCCCAGGTCTTTCAGCGCCTGCTGCCGCGGTTGACACGCCAGGGTATCCGGACGCTCGGCGAGCTTCTGAAGGTAGGGAACCCTTCACGGAAGCTCAACCAGCCGGGCATGGTGATCTGAGCCCCCTGAGGCGGCCGGCCCGAGGAATCCCCGCCTGCCGAGGCAGGCGGCAACCTGAGGATGACAAAGGAGGTGATGGAACGAACGAAGGACCGGAAGGACGCCCAAAGCCCATGACGGAGCCGGGCTCGAAACCGTCCGAACAACCCCTAGAGAAAGAGGAGGATCTATGGAAGCGAAGCAGAATTTTGCGGCCTATTGGCGGATGAATCTGACCTACGTGGTCATCCTGCTGTCCATCTGGTTTCTGGTTTCCTATGTCTGCGGCATCCTGCTCGCCGATGCACTCAGCCACATCTATATCGGCGGGTTCAGGCTGGGTTTCTGGTTTGCCAATCAGGGTTCCGAAGTCATTTTCGTCATCCTGATCTTTGTTTACGTGAAGCTGATGAACAATCTCGACAAACGGTTCGATGTCGAAGAAAAGTAACCGTCCCTTCCCGTCGGCTCCCGCCAACCCCAAAGATGAAAGGATAGCGCTATGGGTATCTTAGCATGGACCTGGATCATTGTCGGGTTGTCCTTTTCCTTGTACATCAGCATCGCCATATGGGCCAAAGCCAAGACGACCGGAGACTTCTACGTGGCCGAGCGGCGCGTCCCGCCGGTCCTCAACGGCATGGCGACCGGGGCGGACTGGATGTCCGCGGCCTCGTTCATCTCCATGGCCGGTCTGATCTCCTTCATGGGGCGCGACGGCGCCATGTACCTGATGGGCTGGACGGGCGGGTACGTGCTCCTCGCGATGCTCCTCGCCCCCTATCTCCGCAAGTACGGAAAATTCACCGTCCCGATGTTCGTGGGCGAGCGGTACTACTCCAATGCCGCCCGCGTGGTGGCCGTCCTCTGCGCGATCTTCGTTTCGTTCACTTACGTGGCTGGCCAGATGCGCGGCGTCGGTATTGTCTTTTCTCGCTTCCTTGAGGTCAGCATCAACACGGGGGTCGTCATCGGCATGGCGATCGTCTTCTTCTACGCCGTTCTCGGCGGCATGAAGGGCATCACCTACACCCAGGTCGCCCAGTACTGCGTGCTGATCGTCGCCTATATGCTGCCGGCCATCTTCATCTCCATCATGCTGACCGGGAACCCGATCCCGCAGCTGGGCTTCGGGAGCTCGCTCAGTGAAGGGGGGCAGCAACTGCTGGGAACGACCGGCGGCTATCTTCTGGACAAGCTCGATCTGCTGCAGCAGGACCTCGGATTCAAGGCCTACACCGGCGCCGGCGCCAAGAGCACGATCGACGTTTTCATGATCACCTTCGCCCTGATGGTGGGCACCGCGGGGCTGCCCCACATCATCATCCGCTTCTTCACCACCCCGACCATCCGCGGGGCGCGTGCCTCGGCCGGCTGGGCCCTCTTTTTCATCGCCCTCCTGTACACCACCGCCCCGGCGGTCGCCTCGTTCGCCCGCTTCAACCTGCTTCTGAGCGTCAACGACAGAGCTTATGAACAAGCCCCCCAATGGATCAAGAACTGGTCGAAGACCGGTCTGATCGCGTGGAAGGACAAGAACGGCGACGGGAAGATCCAGTACGCTCCAGGCAACGCCTTTGCAGGGAAGATCGCCTTCGCCAAGACACCCGACGGGCAGGTCGAGATCGGCCCATACGGCGAGCAGGTGGTCTCGACCCCGCAGACCCCCATCGAGACAAGCCGCAACGAACTCTACGTGGACCAGGACATCATGGTCCTCGCCAACCCGGAGATCGCCAAACTCCCGAATTGGGTGGTGGCCCTGGTCGCCGCAGGAGGCCTTGCGGCAGCCCTCTCGACCGCCGCCGGCCTCCTCCTCGTGATCGCAGCGGCCCTTTCGCACGACCTGATCAAGAGCATCCTGGCCCCGTCGACCTCTGAAAAAATGGAGCTGGTCTACGCCCGGATCGGCGCCGGAGTGGCGGTTCTCATCGCGGGCTACTTCGGCATCCACCCACCGGGCTTCGTAGCGCAGGTGGTCGCCTTCGCCTTCGGTCTGGCGGCCTCCTCCTTCTTCCCCCTCATCATCATGGGGATCTTCTGGAAGCGGGCCACCAAGGAAGGCGCCATCGCCGGCATGATCTGCGGAATCCTCTTTACGGCGATCTACATCATCTATTTCAAATTCATCAACCCCGAACTCAACAACGCCGCCCACTGGCTCTGGGGCATCTCCCCCGAAGGCATCGGCACCATCGGCATGCTCATCAACTTCATCGTCATGTTCGTGGTCTCCAAGATCACAAAAGAGCCCCCGCAGGAGGTGCAGCGGATGGTGGAGAGCCTACGCTACCCGAGAACCATCTGAGTTTCCGGCCGGAAATGGTCTTTTCAGCCGATCTCGGCGTCAATCTGCACGCTCGCTTGTGCGGCAGCCTTGAAGGCCGCCTCCGCGCGAATGGTTGATTTCCTTGATCTCGGCTGAAAATCCTCCTTTCCGGCTCGAAAACTCCCTTGGGATATCACTCTTTGGATGTACTTCCTGGGGGGATCCATGAACCTGGGCGCGGATGCCCTCTCTCGAGCGGAGGGCTTCGAGGCGGCCTCACCGCTCGCAGGCAAGATCATTGCATGTGGCTCATCAAAAGAAAATCCGGGCGCAGGTGCAAAGTCCGATCGAGGCTTTTGGCACAGATCTTGAAACAAATGGGAGTTCTCTTTATTTCATCCTTTTCGACACACCCGGACCGGCGTTCGGCACGGAAAGAACGCAGCGGGCCGTCCGGGCCCTTCGACACCCCCATTACGAACAGGAGGCTAACCCGATGGTCGATGAAAGCATCAAGGTGTTGATGTCGGAAGAGCGGACCTTCCCGCCCCCGGCAGCATTCAGCAGAACGGCGCATATCCGCAGCATGGCGGAATACGAGGCGCTGTACAAACGCTCGGCCGAAGACCCGGAAGGGTTCTGGGGCGAAATGGCCGAAACGCATCTGAGCTGGTACCGGAAATGGGACAAGGTCTGGGATTGGGATTTCCACAAACCTTATATCAGATTCTTCGTAAACGGCAAATTGAACGCCTCTTACAACTGCCTCGACCGCCACCTCGGAGGGTCCACCCGCAACAAGGCGGCCATCATCTGGGAAGCGGACGACGGCAGCTACCGGACCTACACCTACCAGCAGCTCGCCTACGAAGTGAATCGCTTCGCGAACGTGCTCAAAAAGAACGGGATCAAGAAGGGGGACCGCGTCACCATCTATCTCCCCATGATCCCGGAGCTCGTCATTGCCATGCTGGGATGCGCGCGGATCGGGGCAATCCACAGCATCGTCTTCGGCGGGTTCAGCCCGCAGTCCCTTCAGGACCGGATCCTCGACTGCCAGTCGAGCATGGTGGTCACCGCCGACAACGGCGTCCGAGGCGGCCGGCTCGTCCCGCTCAAGGCCAACGCCGACGAGGCCGTCAAGGCGTGCCCGTTCGTCAATCGGATGATCGTCGTCCACCGGGCCGGGGATGCGGCCATGGACCCCAAGCGGGATGTCTGGTGGCACGACGAGATGGCCTCCCCCGAGGTGGGCAATGTCTGCGAACCCGAGGTGATGGATGCGGAAGACCCCCTCTTCATCCTCTACACGTCGGGGTCGACCGGCAAGCCGAAGGGCGTTCTCCACACCACCGGCGGCTATCTCCTCTACACCACGTTGACCTTCAAGTGGATCTTCGACTACCATGACGAACATATCCACTTCTGCACGGCGGACATCGGCTGGGTGACCGGGCACAGCTATATCGTCTACGGGCCGCTCGCGGCCGGCGCGACCAGCCTCATGTTCGAAGGGATCCCGACCTACCCGAACGCCGGCCGTTTCTGGGAGATCGTCGACAAGCATCAGGCCAACATCATCTACACCGCCCCGACCGCCATCCGGGCCTTGATGCGTGAAGGGACCTCCTGGGTCACCCGCCACGATCTCTCCTCTTTGCGCCTGCTGGGAACCGTCGGGGAACCCATCAACCCCGAGGCCTGGATGTGGTATTACGAGCACGTAGGGAAAAGCAGGCTTCCGATCGTCGACACCTGGTGGCAGACGGAAACGGGAGGGATACTGATCACGCCCCTTCCCGGGGCCATGACCCTCAAGCCCGGATCGGCCTGCCGCCCCTTCCCCGGTGTTTTTCCAAAGGTCGTCAAGGAGGACGGGACCCCGGCCGGGAAGAATGAAGGCGGCTATTTGATCATCGAAAAGCCCTGGCCCGGGATGCTCCGAGGGACTTACGGCGACCCGGAAAACAAACGGATCAAGGAGGTCTACTTTTCCCGGCTCCCGGGGGTCTACCTGACCGGTGACGGCGCGCGGGTGGACGACGACGGGGATTACTGGCTCATGGGGCGGATCGATGACGTCATCAACATCTCCGGACACCGCCTCGGAACCGCGGAGGTGGAGTCGGCCCTGGTCAGCCACGAGGCAGTGGCCGAATCCGCCGTGGTGGGCTTTCCCCACGATGTCAAGGGCGAAGGGATCTATGTCTTCGTGACCTTGAAGGAGGGCTTCCAGCCGAGCGACGAACTCAAGAAGACCCTCATCCAGCATGTCCGCAAGGTGATCGGCCCCATCGCATCCCCGGACAAACTGCAGTTCGCGCCCGGGCTCCCCAAGACACGCAGCGGCAAGATCATGCGCCGCATCCTGCGTAAGATCGCCCAGGGGCAGCTGGATGAGCTCGGGGACACCTCCACCCTGGCCGACCCGTCGGTCGTCGACAACCTGGTGAAGGAGCGGCTCTGAACGGCTCTCAGCCATGACCATGTCTCGAAACTGAAGCGGCGGGCGCTGGAGCCATCGCCCCCAGTCCCGCCGCCCTCGAGTATCCACCGTTTCCGATCCCTTGGGAGGCCTTATGGGTGACAGATTCCTTCTTGGGAAAGAACAGGTCCTGCTGGTCCTGATCGACCTCCAGGAGAGACTCGCCGCCGCCATGGAGGAGAAGGTGAAAGAGATGGTCGTCGGCAACTGCCTCCACCTGCTGGAGGCCGCCCGAGTGCTCCACCTCCCCGTCCTCGTGACCGAGCAGTATCCCAGAGGCCTGGGCCCCACCCTGGAGGAGATCCGGAGCGCTCTGACCGTTTTTCAACCGTTCGAAAAAACCACTTTCGACTGCTGCCGGGAGATCGGGTTCATCGAAAAAGTGGCGGCGGCGGGCAGGCCTTCGCTTCTTCTGGCGGGCATGGAAGCCCACATCTGCGTCCTCCAGACCGCCCTCGGCCTGATGCGTGCCGGATACATCGTCCAGGTCGTGCAGGACGCCGTCTGCTCCCGCACGAAGGAGAACTTCAGGATGGGGATTGCGGAGATGCGCGATGCCGGGGCCGTCATCACCGCCACCGAAACCGTTCTCTTCAAACTCCTCGTCAAGGCGGGCACCGAACCTTTCAAGGCCATCTCGAAGCGGCTGAAATAGCGTCCATTGAAACACCTTTCGGACCTGGCAACGATGGGCCGGCACATGCAGGCCCTCACTCGGGGAATGAGGTTTTTTAGGCGCTTATCCAGAAAATCAGACGGCTGTATGGAGACGATCCGCACGCCGGTGCACAAGCCAGTGTGCACATGGACGATGTGACCGGCCGGACCGGGACCCCCCCGAAGGTGCCGCTCAGAGGAGCCGAAGGACGGAAAGAATAAGGATTAACTGCGGATGGAGAACGCGTTGCTTGCCCCCCGGATAGACCGCATGCGCAACAAAACGATTTCAAACGGAGGGATTATGAATTATCGCGAAGCGTACACGGAATCGATCGAAAGCCCTGCGTCCTTCTGGGGAAAGGCCGCCGAAGCGATCAACTGGGACCGGAGATGGGACACGGTCCTGGACGACACACGGCTGCCGTTCTGTCAATGGTTCAAGGGAGGGCGCCTCAACACCTGCTTCAACGCCGTCGACCGGCACGTCCAGGAAGGAAGGGGGAGCCAGCCGGCGATCATCTATGACAGTCCGGTGACCGGCACCACTTCGGTGACGACCTTCCAGGAACTCCTCGACCGGGTCGCCCGCATCGCCGGCTTCCTGAAAGGCCTCGGGGTGGAAAAGGGGGATACGGTCATCGTCTACATGCCCATGATCCCCGAAGCAGTCCTCTCCATGCTGGCCTGCGCCAGGCTGGGCGCCATCCACTCGGTCGTCTTCGGCGGGTTCGCCGCGCGGGAACTGGCCGTCCGCATCGACGACGCCCGGCCCAAGGCGATCCTTTCCGCCTCCTGCGGCATCGAGGTGAAGCGGGTGATCCCGTACAAGCCCCTCCTCGACGAGGCGATCCGGATCGCGGTCCACAAGCCCGAACACTGCGTCATCCTGCAGCGCCCGATGGTCGAGGCCCCCCTCGTCTCCGGCCGCGACCACGACTGGACTGACCTGGAGGCGCACGCCCACCCCGCCGGGTGCGTCTCCGTCGAAGCGACGGACCCCCTGTATATCCTCTACACCTCCGGGACCACTGGACGCCCGAAGGGAGTCGTCCGTGACAACGGCGGACATGCCGTCGCGCTCGCCTGGAGCATGAAGCACATCTACAACATCGGGCCGGGAGATGTCTATTGGGCCGCATCCGACGTCGGGTGGGTCGTCGGCCACTCCTACATCGTTTATGCGCCTCTTTTCGTGGGGGCCACCACCATCGTCTACGAAGGGAAGCCGGTCGGGACGCCGGACCCCGGCGCCTTCTGGCGCGTGGTCTCCGAACATGGGGTCAAGACGCTTTTTACGGCCCCCACCGCCATCCGCGCCATCAAGCGCGAAGACGCCCAGGGGGCCTTCCTGAAGCCCTACGACCTCAGCCGGTTCGAGGCCCTTTTCCTCGCCGGGGAGCGGACCGACCCCGACACTTACCATTGGGCGAGCCGGCTGCTGCAGCGGCCCGTCATCGACCACTGGTGGCAGACCGAGACGGGGTGGGCGATCGCAGGCAACTTCCTGGGGCTCGAGACCTTTCCCGTCAAGCCCGGGTCGGCGACCAAGCCGATGCCCGGCTACAACCTGAAAATCCTGGACCCCACGACGGCCAAGGAACTCGGACCCAACGAAAACGGGATGATCGTCGTGAAACTGCCTCTTCCGCCGAGCAACCTGCCGACCCTCTGGAAGGATGACGAACGCTTCCTGAACTCCTACATGAAGCCCTACCCGGGCTACTATCTGACAGGCGACGGAGGCTACATGGACGAGGACGGGTATGTCTTCGTCATGGGGCGGGTGGACGATGTGTTGAACGTGGCGGGGCACCGGCTTTCCACCGGCGGCATGGAGGAGGTCCTCTCCAGGCACCCGGACGTGGCGGAGTGCGCCGTGGTAGGCGCCGCCGACGACCTGAAGGGGCAGGTTCCGGTCGGCATGATCGTCCTGAAGAGCGGCGTGGACCGCCCGCACGAGGAGATCATCGCCGAGGTCGTCCGGATGGTCCGCGAAGAGATCGGCGCAGTAGCCTCGTTCAAGAAGGCGGTGGTGGTCAAACGCCTGCCGAAAACGCGCTCCGGAAAGATTTTGCGGGGCACGATGCGCAAGCTCGCCGACGGGGAGGCGGTCGCGGTCCCCTCGACCATCGACGACCCTGTCATCCTGGACGAAATCCGGAACTCCCTCGTAACCATCGGCTACGGGCCCCACCCCAAGAAGGCCGGCTGAGGGAGGGAAGTCCCGGCTGAAACAAACGATCGGAAACCGGGAGTCCACCCCGACAGGCTATGAAAAAAACGGGTTTCCTCTATGACGAGCGTTTCCTGCTCCACCGCACGGGCCCTTTCCACCCGGAGGCACCGGAGCGCCTGGAGGTGATCCACAGGGCGGCGAGGCAAAACGGACTGCTCGGGCGCCTGGTGCCAATCGCCGCCCTTTCCCCGGATCCGCACCGGGTGGAGGCCGTCCACAGCATCGCCCACATCCGCCGCTTCGAGGAGATCTGCCTCATGGGGCGCTCGGAGATGGACCACCCCGACAACCAGATCTGCGAGGAGACCTTCGCCACCGCCATGCTCGCCGTCGGCGGGGTGCTCGAGGCCGTGCGTATGGTCATGGAAAGGGAGATCGACAACGCCTTCTGCGCGGTCCGGCCGCCGGGCCATCACGCCGAGGAAGACCGGGCGATGGGCTTCTGCTTCCTGAACAATATCGCCATCGCCGCCAGATACCTTCAGACTGCGTGGGGCCTCCAGCGGATCGGCATCGTCGATTTCGACGTCCACCACGGCAACGGCACCCAGCACATCTTCGAGAAGGACCCCGGCGTCTTCTTCTACTCCATCCACGAACACCCGACCTTCGCCTATCCCGGCACGGGCCGCGAGTTCGAGAGGGGGACCGGACAGGGCCTGGGCTTCACCCTGAACTCGCCGATTCTCCCCGGAGAAGGGGATGATGCCTACCGGCACGCCTTCGAAAAGGACCTCATCCCGGCCTTCGACCGGTTCGAGCCGGAATTCATCCTGGTATCGACCGGCTTCGACGCCCATGCGGAGGACGACATGTCCAACATCCAGCTGTCGACCGCAGGATTTTCATGGGTGATGGAAAAAATCACGGACCTGGCCGAACGCCACGCCGGCGGGAGGCTGGTCTCGGTCCTCGAAGGCGGGTATTGCCTGGAGCGTCTGCCGGAGCTGACCCGGAACCACCTCGAGATCCTTCTGGGGGTGGAGCGGTCCGCCGCCTGAACCGCCTCCGGAAATGCGCAGGCTTCAGAAACAGGGTGACGACAGCGGCATGCCCTTTTCGGGGAAGGCCGGAGTCAAGGGGGATGGGGCCGAGGTGTCCAACCCCGCGATCAGGAGGGAGAGCACATGTTCATCGAACGGTCCATGACCCGCAAGGTCATCACCATCGGCCCGGAGGCCGGCCTGCTCGAGGCCCGGGAAGCCATGAAGACGCACGGGGTTCCCTCGCTTCCCGTGGTGGGGGAGGACGGCGTCCTGCTCGGCATCGTGACCGACCGCGACCTTCGGAGCGCCCTCCCCTCGGGGCTCCTGGCGCCGGAGGAGGCCCGGAGGGAACGGGAGCGGATCGCAGCGGTGCGGGTGAAGGATCTGATGACCAGGGACCCTGTGACCGTGGCCCCCGTGCACACGCTCCAGGACGCGCTGATCCTCATCTTGAGGGCCCATGTGGGCACCCTGCCGGTCGTCGACGAACACCGCAGGGTCATCGGGATCATCTCCCTCAGAGACATGCTGCGGGCCTTCGAGGAGGTCCTGGGGCTCAACGAGCCCGGGACGCTCCTGTGCGTCCTGGCCGACGAACACCCCGGTCAGATGAAGCGGATCGTGGACGCCGTCACCGAAGAGGGCATCCGCCTTGGCAGCGTCCTGGTGGCGCGGGATTGGGAGCAAGGCAAACGGGCCTTTTTCCCCTATCTCTTCACCAACAACACCATCCGCATCAAGCGACGGCTCGAGGCCCTGGGCTTCACGCTCCTGAACCCGCTCGACTGGTACCTGAAGCCGTTCCGCGCCGGACCCTGAAGAAGGACCTCAACATCCGCACCGCTTCAGATAAGCCATGATCCCCTCTGCGGCCCTCCGGCCGTCGGCGATCGCCCGCACCACCAGGGACTGCCCCTGGCGCATGTCCCCCGCCACGAACAGGCCGTCGACCGAGGTCATGTGGTGCGCGTCCGCGCAGACATTTCCCCGGGCATCGCGCGCAACGCCCAGTTCCTCCAGCATGCGGTTCTCCCTGGGGCCGAGAAACCCCATGGACAGAAAAACGAGGTCCGCCTCGACCTCGAAGGCCGTACCGGGGACCTCCCGGGGGACGGGCGGGCGGCCCTCTTCTGCGCTCTCCCAGACGACCTCCGCGCACTGCAGGCCGGTCAGCACCCCGTCCCGCCCAGTGAAGGCCCGGGTCGTCACCGACCAGCGCCGCTCGCAGCCCTCCTTGTGGGCATGGCTCTCGCGCAAAATATGAGGCCACAGAGGCCAAGGGGTGGATCCCGGGCGCTCCCGGGGGGGTTTGGGCAGGATCTCGAACTGCAGCACACTCCGGGCCCCCTGGCGGAGGGCGGTGCCGACGCAATCCGAGCCCGTGTCTCCCCCGCCGATCACCACCACGCGCTTCCCCTCGGCGCGGATGCCGGCCGAAGACGGCGAGAGTTCGCCCGAGACGCGCCGGTTCTGCTCCGTCAGATAGTCCATCGCGAAATAGACCCCCTTCAAATCGCGCCCGGGCACCTTCAAATCCCTGGGGGCGCGGGCCCCGCAGGCGAGGCAGACGGCGTGGTACCGGTCCCGCAGGTAATGGTAGGACAGATCCTCGCCGACCCGGACGCCGGGCTCGAAGACGACCCCCTCCTTTTCCATCAGGGCGATGCGCCGGTCGACGACCCACTTCTCGAGCTTGAAATCCGGAATGCCGTAGCGCAGGAGACCGCCCGGGCGCCGGGCGCTGTCGAACACCGTGACCGGGTAGCCGCTCTGGTTGAGGGTGTCGGCGACCGCCAGGCCCGCCGGCCCGGCCCCGATGACCGCCACGCGCTCCCGGCGGCGGACAGGGGGTTGCAGCGGATGGATCCAGTCGGCCTCGAAGCCCTTTTCAATCACCGTGAGCTCGATGTGGCGGATGGCGACCGGGTCCCCGCCGATCCCTGCCACGCAGGCGGCCTCGCAAGGCGCCGGGCACACGCGGCCTGTGAACTCCGGGAAATTGTTCGTCGCGAGCAGGATCTCGAGCGCCTCATGGTACAGCCCGCGGTAGACCCAATCGTTCCACTCGGGGATGATGTTGCCGAGCGGGCACCCGAAGGCATGGCAGAAGGGGGTACCGCAGTCCATGCAGCGCGCGGCCTGGCGCTGCACCTCTACGTGAGAGAGCTGCTGCTCGACCGCCCGGTAATCCCTCAACCGCTCCGCCACCGGCCGATAGCCCGGTTCCCGGCGCGGATATTCCAGAAAACCCGTCACTTTACCCATGTTGCACCTCCTCGCGCTCCGTCGCCTCGTCCTCTTTGGTCATCTTCCCGAGCACCCGGCGGTACTCCATGGGAAAGACCTTGACGAAGAAGGGCAGGCACGCCTCCCAATCCTCCAGGATGGCGGCCGCCCTGGCGCTCCCGGTGGCCTCGGCGTGCCGTTCGATCAGCCGCTTCAACTCCCGGACGTCCTCCGGTTCGACCATCAGTTCGAGGTCCACCATGTCAAGATTGCAGCGGTGGTCGAAGCGGCGCTCCGGATCGTAGACATAGGCGATCCCGCCGCTCATGCCCGCCGCGAAATTGATACCGGTCTCCCCGAGGACCACTACGCGGCCGCCGGTCATGTATTCGCAGCCATGGTCCCCCACCCCCTCGACCACCGCCAGGGCGCCGCTGTTCCGGATGGCGAACCGCTCCCCGGCCCGGCCGTGGATGAAGACCTCGCCCCCGGTGGCCCCGTAGAGGATGACGTTCCCGGCGACGATGTTGTGCGAGGGGTCGAAGCCGGCACCCGGGAAGGGTTTGACGATGATCCGCCCCCCGGAGAGCCCTTTGCCCAGGTAGTCGTTCGCCTCCCCCTCGAGGATCAGGGTCAAGCCCCGCGCCCCGAAGGCGCCGAAGCTCTGACCGGCCGCGCCCGTGAAGCGGCAGCGGATAGTGTCCTCCGGAAGGCCCGCATTCCCGTACCGCCCCGCGATCTCGCCCGAGAGCATCGCCCCCGCGGTCCGATCGACGTTCCGGATGGGAAGGTTCAACGCCACCGGTTGGCCCTGCTCCAGGGCCGGGGCGCACTCCGCGATCAGCCGGCGGTCGAGGACGTCCTCGATCGGGTGCTTCTGGGCCTCGACGCACCGGTAAGCGGTCGTGCCGTCATCGGGCGGACGGTAGAAGATCCGTGAAAAGTCGAGGCCGCGCGCCTTCCAGAATCCCATGGCGTGGTTCATATCGAGGAGATCGGACCGTCCGATCATCTCGTCCATCGTGCGGAACCCGAGCCGGGCCATGTATTCACGGACCTCTTCGGCGAGGAAGGTAAAGTAGCGGGTCAGGTGCTCGGGGCGACCTGCAAAGCGCCGACGCAGCTCCGGATCCTGGGTGGCGATCCCCACCGGGCAGGTGTTGTTGTGGCACTTGCGCATCATCACGCAGCCCATCACCACCAGGGCGATAGTCGCAAACCCGTATTCCTCCGCCCCCAGGAGGGCGGCGATCACGACGTCCCGGCCCGTCTTCATCTGGCCGTCCGTCTGGACGCGGATCCGCCCGCGCAGGCCGTTCAGGACGAGGGTCTGCTGGGTGTCCGCGAGGCCGAGTTCCCAAGGCGCGCCGGCATGCCGGATGGAGGAAAGGGGCGAGGCCCCCGTCCCGCCGTCGTAGCCGCTGATGAGCACCATGTCGGCGTGGGCCTTGGCTACGCCCGCGGCGACGGTCCCCACCCCGATCTCGCTCACGAGCTTGACGGAGATCCGGGCCCGGGGGTTCACGTTCTTCAGGTCGAAGATGAGCTGGGAGAGGTCCTCGATCGAGTAGATGTCGTGATGGGGCGGCGGCGAGATCAGGGTGACGCCGGGCGTCGAATAACGCACCCGCGCGATCTCCGCGTTCACCTTGTGCCCCGGCAGCTGCCCGCCTTCGCCCGGTTTGGCGCCCTGGGCCACCTTGATCTGGATCTCCCGCGCATTCACGAGGTACTCGGCGGTGACCCCGAACCGCCCGCTCGCCACCTGTTTGACCGCGCTCGAGCGGCTGTCGCCATTCGGCAGCGGCTGATAGCGCGCCGGGTCTTCCCCGCCCTCGCCGCTGTTGCTCATAGCCCCGAGCCGGTTCATGGCAATGGCGATCGCTTCATGGGCCTCGCGGCTGATCGACCCGAACGACATCGCGCCGGTGACGAAGCGCCTGACGATCGCTTCCACCGGCTCCACTTCGGACACAGGCACAGGCTCAGGCGTCTCCCGAAAGCGGAACATCCCCCGCAACGTGCAAACCCGCTCGTTCTGCTCGTTGATGAGGGCGGCGTACTCGCGGTAAAAGGCCGAGTCGTCTTCCCGGACGGCCCGCTGCAGCGCGGTGATAGCCCCCGGCGCGAGAAGATGCCGCTCCCCGTCGAGCCTCAATTTGTAGAACCCACCCGACGGCAGGATCGGGATGACCCGATCCGCCTCATGCGCCGCTCGGTGGCGCGCGTTCGCCTCCTCGGCGATCTCGTCCATGCCGATGCCGCCGACGCGCGAGGCCGTGCCGGTGAAATACCGGTCCACCACCGCCGCATCGATCCCGACCGCCTCGAAGACCTGTGCGCTCCTGTAGCTCCGCAGGACCGCGATCCCCATCTTGGACATGATCTTGAGCAGTCCCTTGCAGAGCGCCTTGATGTAGTTATCGAGGGCCACGGAGACCCCGACGGGGGCCTCCAGCTGGCCCCTCAGCGAGAGGTCCGCCACGGTCTCGAAGGCCAGATACGGGTTGACCGCAGTGGCCCCGTAGCCGAGAAGCAACGCCATGTGCATGACCTCGCGCGCCTCGCCCGTTTCGAGGATCAGGCCCGCACCGGTCCGCAGCCCCTTTTCGACCAGGCAGCGGTTGACCGCCGAGGCCGCGAGAAGGGCCGGGATAGGAACATCATCGCCGCAGAGCCCCCTGTCGCTCAGGATCAGCAGGGACGTGCCGTGCCGAATCGCCTCCGCGCACCGGTCGCAGAGCGCCTCCAGGGCCATCTCGAGGACTTTTCCGCTGCCCCCGGCAGGGAACCCGATCGGGATCGTGACGGCCTGGAAGCGGCCCACCTGCAGGTCCCGGATGCGCTGGAGGTCCTCGTTCGCCAGGATCGGGTGCTGCAGCTTGATCAAGTGGGCGTTCTGCGGCACCTCCTGCAGGATGTTCCCCGGGTTGCCGATGAAGGTCATGAGCGACATGACCAGCTCTTCCCGGACCGGGTCGATGGCCGGATTGGTCACCTGGGCGAAGAGCTGCTTGAAGTAGTTGTACAGGAGCTGGGGTTTTTCCGAAAAGACCGCCAGCGGGGAATCGGCCCCCATGGACCCGACCGGCTCCTGCCCCTTGGCGGCCATGAAGCCCATCAGGGTGTGGATGTCCTCCCGGGTGTAGCCGAAGCGTTTCTGCCGGTAGAGGAGGGTCTCCCGGTCCGGCTTCACCGGCGAAACCGTCCCGTAGAACCCCCGGACCGCGATCCGGTTCTCTTCGACCCACCGCCGGTAGGGCTGGGCGCGCGCCGCCAGGGTCTTGATCTCACCATTCTTGAGGACCCGCTTCTTCGCGAAATCCGCCAAGATCATCTGCCCCGGCCTGAGGGCGCCCTTCTCGGCGATCTCCCCCGGGTCGAAGTCGAGGACCCCCGCCTCCGAGGCGAAGGCCATGAACCCGTCCCGGGTGATGGTGTAGCGCGCAGGCCTCAAGCCGTTGCGGTCGAGCATGGCCCCCACCTGCGACCCGTCGCTGAAGGCGACCGCCGCCGGGCCGTCCCAGGGCTCCATGAGGCCGGCGTGGTACTCGAAAAAGCCCTTCTGGTCCGGCCCCAGGGGGTATTTCGTCCCCCAGGCCTCGGGGATCAGCATCAGCATGGCGTGCGGCAGGGAGCGGCCGCACTTGTAGAGGAATTCCAGGGCGTTGTCCAGGCAGGCCGAATCGCTGCCCCTCGGGTCGATCACGGGCAGGAGCCGCTTGATATCATTTCCGAAGAGGGGTGAGCGGAACGAGGATTCACGGGAACGCCAGAGATTCAGGTTCCCTCGGAGGGTGTTGATCTCCCCGTTGTGCGCCAGGTGGCGGAAGGGCTGCGCCAGTTCCCAGGAAGGGAAGGTGTTGGTGCTGTAGCGCTGATGGATCACCGCGAGGGCGCTCACCAGATCTTCCTCGAGGAGATCCGGGTAGAAAAGGGGCAGCTGCGGACCCGTCAGGAGCCCCTTGTAAACGATCGTCCGGCAGGAAAAGCTCGGCACATAGAAGACGGACTCGTCCCCGGGCCACTCTGAGGCCGCCTGCTCCATCTCCCTGCGAACGAGATACAGGCGGCGGTCGAGGGCCGCCGGGTCCGAGGCCTCCCCCGCAGCGAAGCACTGCATGATGCAGGGCTGCTGCGCCCTCGCCTGACCGGCAATGGACCCGCTCTGGACCGGGACTGCACGCCAGCCCAGAAAACGCAGGCCTTCGTGCACGATCTTGCGCTCCGCCATCTCCATGAGCCGTTCGCGGACATCCGCTTCCGGCGGCAGGAAAAACATCCCGACCCCGTAGCTCCCGCACTGCGGCAGCACGATGCCGAGGTCGCTGCACCGCTGCCGGAAAAAGCCGTCAGGCAACTGGAACAGGATCCCCGCGCCGTCCCCGGTGGTCAGATCCCCCCCGATCGCCCCGCGATGCTCCAGGTTCTTCAGGACCCGTATCCCCTTTTCGACGATCCCGTGGTCGGGGCGGCCGTCGATGTTCACGACAAAACCCACGCCGCAGCTGTCATGTTCGCAGGCGGGGTCGTACAATCCCTGCGGCGCTGGAAAACCGCTGAATGTCCGTCCGTTCGACACCTTTTATGATCCTCTCGTCTTCGCTGGGAGGCCCCTCCGGTCTTCTTCGAAACCGGCACGGGCCACGATGATGCCATATCCCTGCCCGGTGCCGCACCGCGCAGGGGGCTCCCCGCCCTCGATGCCGGCGGTGAAGCGTCTCACCGGGATTCCAATTCGATCCCATCCGGAAATGATTTCCCGGCAAAACCCGGTTTCCAATCCGGAAAGGAGGATTTTTCTTTACACGCTACGCGTGCTCAGTCCCACCGCTTCGCGGCGGGTCCCGGTTTGGCCAATATCAAGGAAATCAACCGTTTGCGCGGAGGCGGCCTCCAGGTCGCCGCACAAGCAAACGTGCGGATTGACGCCGAGATTGGCCAAAAAAGACCATTTCCGGATGGGAAACCAAATTCAGTTTGATTCCGGCATACAAGGCTAGCAACAATAGTGCCAGTCCGTCGCAGGAAATGATTCTCGCATTATAATAACCGCTTAAAGCAAGCTCACTTAAAACACTTGCCAAAAAGAAAACATTTTTGTATCACGTTTCCATCGTCCTCTACAAAAATGTCCCATAACACCGGCGCTTCGAAAGCAGGGCTTCCCGAATGAAAAGCTTGATCGGCAGAGTCTGTGATAATATACTATGAAATTTCGATCCGTCCAGAACGGATTGGGCAGGAATCCGGGAAAACGGAAAAACGATGGGTGCGTTCGATGCAATGGAAAAACAGAACCTACTGCGGTGAGGTCAGCGGGGAGCAGGCCGGCGCCGCCGTCGTCCTCATGGGCTGGGTGGACGCCGTCCGCGACCACGGGAACCTTCTCTTCATCCATCTGAGAGACATCCGCGGGATCGTACAGGTCGTTTTCAACCCACAGACCGGGGCGGATCTCTACCTCGAGGCCACACGCCTCAAAGAGGAGTACGTCGTCGAGATCGAAGGCGTGGTGCATCTCCGTGAGCCCGGCACCGAGAATCCAAACCTTGCGACCGGCCGGGTCGAGGTGTATGCCTCGCGGCTCAGGCTCTTTGCGCGGTCCAGAACGCTGCCCTTTCAGATCTCCGAAAAGGCCATGGTCTTCGGGGAAGAGCTCAAGTCGTCCCCTGAAAGCGTCGACGAAGAGCTGCGGCTGCAGTACCGCTACCTCGACTTGCGCCGTCCCACGGTCCAGGCCCGATTCATTCAGCGTTATCGAATCATCCGTTGCATCCGGGATTTCCTGGACGAGCGCGGCTTCGTCGAGATCGAGACCCCCTTCCTCACCCGCAGTACACCGGAGGGCGCCCGGGATTTTCTGGTCCCGAGCCGCACCCACCAGGGGAAGTTCTACGCCCTCCCCCAGTCTCCGCAGCTCTTCAAGCAGCTCCTGATGGTCGGCGGGATGGACCGGTACTTTCAGATCGCGCGCTGCTTCCGGGACGAGGACCTTCGCCCGAACCGTCAACCGGAATTCACCCAGCTCGACCTCGAGGCCTCCTTCATCGACGAGGAGTTCATCTACGAGATGCTCGAGGAGCTGACCTGTCGGATCTTCGCCGTCGGCGCGATCGACCTCCCGAGGCCCTTCCCCCGCATGACCTACGCGGAGGCCATGTCGCGCTACGGGAGCGACCGGCCGGACCTCCGCTTCGACATGGCCTTCGAAGACCTGACCGATCTCTTCGAAGAGACGGGCTACGCCATATTCCGGCGCATCCGGGATGAAGGGGGCCTCATCAAGGGCTTCTGCGTAAAGGGCGCCGCCGATCTCCTGAGCAAGAACATCCTGCAGAACGAATACGCCCTGAAGCTCGTCCCCGCCTTCGGGGGCAAGGGAATGACCTGGATGAAGGTCGCCGGCGGCCGTCTCGAATCGAACATCGTCCAGTTCTTCAGCCCGGAGGAGCAGGCCGGGCTGGTCGCACGCTTCCAGGCCGCCGAGGGCGACGTCCTGATGCTCATCGCCGACACAGACCGGGACTTGGCGCACAAGGTCCTCGCCGCGCTGAGGCTTCACGTCGCCCAGCGGCTCGACCGGATCCCCCAGGACCGCTTCCGGCCCTTGTGGGTGACAGACTTCCCGCTCTTCGAATGGAAGGAGGGGAGGCTCAGCTCCCAGCACCACCCGTTCACCATGCCTGACCGGACCGATTTCGACCCCCGCGACGTCGAGGGCTGCCTGCGGCTCAACTCGCGGGCCTATGACCTTGTCATGAACGGCGAAGAACTGGGGGGCGGCAGCATCCGCATCCACGACATGGCGGTGCAGCGCAAGATCTTCGAGGCCCTCGAGCTGAGCCCCGAAGAGGCGGAAGGGAAGTTCGGGTTTTTCCTGAACGCGCTCGAGTTCGGCGCACCGCCCCACGCGGGGCTCGCGCTCGGCCTCGACCGAGTGATCGCCATGATCCTCAAGGAACCTAACATCCGGGAGATCATCGCCTTTCCCAAGAACCGCAGCGCCTTCTGCCCGTTGACACGCGCACCGGCCGGCGTCGATCCCCTGCAGCTGGAAGAGCTCGGCATCGGCCTCACAGGCTCAGGCGGCGGCGCCAAGGATTCCGCCGCCGCCCAGTCGTCGAAGGCGGCCGTCCGCAGCGAGCGGATCAGCACGGCGGAGGTCCGGCACGTGGCCCGTCTGGCACGCCTCAAGATCGACGACACGGAGGTCCGGGCCTTCCAGAAAGACCTGAACGCGGTCCTCGAGCACTTCGAGACCCTTCAGGAGCTCGACACTCGGGACGTCGAGCCGATGAGCCACGTCCTCGATCTCAAGAACGTCTGGAGGGAAGACGTCCCGCGGGAAGGCAAGGAGATCGAACCTCTCCTCCAAAACGCGCCCATGCGCGAGGCGGACTACTTCAAGGTCCCGAAGATCCTGGAAGGCTGACCGATGGAACTATGCGATCACAGCGCGGGCGAACTGGCCCGAATGTTGAGGGCGGGCGAAACGACCTCCGTCGAGATCACCCGCTCCGTGCTTCAGAGAATCGACGAGCGGGAAGCGGAGATCAACGCCTATATCACCGTCGACCGTGAAGGCGCGCTCCGGCAGGCGCAGGAGGCGGACGAGCGCTTCCGGGGCGGGGGGCGGATCCCGGCGTTGAACGGCATCCCGCTGGCGGTCAAGGACATCCTCTGCACCCGCGGCATCCGCACCACCTGCGCCTCCAGGATCCTGCACGCCTTCAAGGCCACCTATGACGCGACCGCCTTCCGCAGGGTCATGGACGAAGGCGCCGTCCTCATCGGCAAGACCAACCTGGACGAGTTCGGGATGGGGTCGTCGACCGAAAACAGCGTCTTCGGACCGACGCGCAACCCGGTCGACACGGGTCTCGTAGCCGGCGGGTCGAGCGGCGGATCGGCGGCGGCAGTGGCCGCCGGCGAGGCTGTCATCGCCCTCGGCACCGACACGGGGGGCTCCATCCGCCTGCCCGCGGCCTTCTGCGGCTGCGTCGGAATCAAACCCACCTACGGCCGCGTCTCCCGCTTCGGCCTCATCGCCTATGCCTCGTCCCTCGATCAGGTGGGGGCGCTCGCACGGACCGTCGAAGACACGGCCTTCGTCTTGAATGCGATCGCCGGGCACGACCCCCTGGACACCACGAGCGCCGCCCTCCCCGTACCCGATTTCACGGCAGGGCTGGGAACGGGTGTAGACGGACTGCGCATCGGTCTCCCGCGCGAATACTTCGTCGAGGGGCTCGATCCACGTATCCGGGAGTGCGTCCTCGGGGCCGCCTCCCTGCTCGAGCGAAACGGCGCCCGCATCGTGGAGGTCAGCCTCCCCCACGCCCGCTACGCCATCAGCGCCTATTACCTCATCGCCACGGCGGAGGCGAGCAGCAACCTCGCCCGCTACGACGGGGTCAAGTACGGCTTCCGCTCCGAGGAGGAAACGGACCTTCTCGGGATGTACGCGGCCACCCGCAGCCAGGGGTTCGGGAGCGAGGTCAAGCGGCGGATCATGCTCGGCACCTATGTCCTTTCGGCCGGCTACTACGATGCCTATTACCGTAAGGCGCAGGAGGCGCGCACCCTTATCAAGCAGGATTTCGACGCGGCCTTCGAAGGGGTCGACTGCATGCTGGCACCGGTCTCCCCTTGCCTGCCCTTCAAACTGGGGGAAAAGCTCGACGACCCGCTCCAGATGTACCTGGTGGACATCTACACGGTGTCGCTCAATCTCTCGGGCCTGCCGGGGATGAGCATCCCCTGCGGAAGGGTGGACGGGCTCCCCGTCGGGCTGCAGATCATCGGCAGGGCCTTCGACGAGGCGACCATCCTCCGCCTCGGGCATGCCTGCGAAACGCTCTTGGGACGGATCTGATCATGGAATTCGAGACCATCATCTGTTTTGAAACGCACGTCGAACTGAAGACCGAGACGAAGCTCTTCTGCGACTGCCCGGTCCGGTACGACGCCGCCCCGAACCACTGCAGCTGCCCGGTCTGCACCGGCCAACCAGGTGCGCTCCCGGTCCTGAACCGGCGGGCCGTGGAATTCGCAATCCGGGCCGGCGTCGCCCTGGGGTGCGCCATCAACCGGCGCTCGCGCTTCGCCCGCAAGAACTACTTCTACCCGGACCTGCCCAAAGGCTACCAGATCTCCCAATACGAAAGGCCCTTCTGTGAAGACGGGACCCTCGAGATCATCGGGGACGACGGCGAACCTTACCCCGTGGGAATCAAACGCATCCACCTCGAAGAGGACGCCGGAAAGCTGGTCCATTCGTCGGATTCGTTCGAGGCGGCGGATTTCAGCCTCGTGGACTACAACCGCTCGAGCGTGCCACTCCTCGAGATCGTCGGGGACCACGAGCGCAACCCCCTGCGCTCGATCCCGGAGGCGCGGCAGTACCTCGAGAAGCTGCGCCAGGTCCTGCGCTATATCGGCATCAGCGACTGCAGCATGGAAAAGGGCCAGCTGCGCTGCGACGTGAACGTCTCCCTGCGGAGGAAAGGCCAGCCGCACTTCGGCAACCGCACGGAGGTCAAGAACATGTCCTCCTTCCGCTTCATCGCCGACGCCCTCCAGTACGAGATCCGGCGGCAGGCTGAGATCCTGCGTTCGGGCGGCGCGGTCGACCAGGAGACCCGTCTCTTCGACGAGCAGAAAGGGATCACCCTCCCCATGCGCAGCAAGGAAGACGCGCCGGACTACCGCTACTTCCCGGACCCGGACCTCGTCGAGGTGGAGATCGATGACGCGTTCCTCGAAGGTGTCCGCCGTGCCTTGCCGGAGCTCCCCGACCGGAAGATCGAACGGGTGATCGCGGAATACGGGATCGCCCGCAAGGATGCGCTGATCCTCACCCGGGAGCGTGCCGTCTGCGACTACTTCGAGCGCTCCGCCGCTCGCTGCGCGGACGCCAGGCGCCTCGGGGCCTGGCTGATCAAGGAGCTCTTCAGGCTGCTGAACGACGCCTCTGTGCCCATCGAGGCCTGCCCGGTGCCGGACGCGGCCTTTGCCGAGCTCATCGACCTGATCGCGGAGGGTACGATCACGGACGCGATCGGCCGCACGGTCCTCGAGGAGATGTTCGCCACCTCCCGAAGACCCGGCGAGATCATCGCCGCCCGGAACCTCCAGCCGATCCAGGACGAAGACGCCCTCTCGGACATTTTGAACGAGGTCCTGAAGGAGAACCCGGACATCGTGGATCAGATCCTGCGCGGCAACCGCAAGCCCATGGATTTCCTCATCGGACAGGTCATGCGCAAGACCCGCGGAAAAGCGGATGCCCGAAAGGTCAAAGGCCTCCTGGAGGAGAAATTCGCGCCCTGAAAACCCGCCCGTTTTTCCCGGACAGCACTACACACGGATAGCTCCAGGACATCGCGCAGAGCCGCGCAAACGGCTCGGCCGCTCCGGCAGCCGCCCCTTTGCAGGGGCGCCAACACCCCCCGAGACATGAAACCGAACCGCCCCGCCCAGGAACGACCTATGCGGCGGAAAGCCTGCGGGGATCCCGAAAAAAGGCCTCCCCGGCCGTTTCGACCGGGGAGGCCTTTTTCAGGGTGAGGACCCGCGGCCCAGGGGGTAAAGGGCAGGCTTCGGGCTGGTGGGCTACAGCTTGGCGAGATAGCGCTCCAATTCGAAGGCGCTCACGTGCGTCCGATACATATCCCACTCGATCTTCTTGTTCTCGATGAACTTATTGAAAACGTGCTCCCCAAGGACCTTCTTGACGAGGGGGCTCTTTTCCGCCTCGAGCGTCGCGGCGTAAAGGTTTCCAGGCAGATCGGTGATCCCGTGGGCCTTGCGCTCCGCCGGGTTCATCTCGAAGATGTCCTCTTCGATCGGGTCGGGCATCTCGTACTTGTTCTCGATCCCCTCGAGCCCCGCGCCCAGCATGACCGCGAAGGCCAGGTAGGGATTGCACGACGGGTCCGGAGACCGGAACTCGATGCGGGTGGCCGCCTCTTTGCCTGGCTTGTACATGGGGACCCGGATCATGGCCGAGCGGTTCCGACGCGCCCAGGCGACGTAGACCGGCGCTTCGTAGCCCGGGACCAGCCGTTTGTAGGAGTTGACCCACTGGTTGGTGACAACCGTGATCTCCGGGGCGTGGCGCATGATCCCGGCGATGTAGTGCCTGGCCACATCCGAGAGGTTGTAGCGGTCGCCCGGATCGTAAAAGGCATTCCGCTCACCCTTGAAAAGGGACTGATGAACATGCATGCCGCTCCCGTTCTGCCCGAAGATGGGCTTGGGCATGAAGGTCGCGTAGAACCCGTTCTTCCTCGCAACCTCCTTGACGACGAGGCGATAGGTCATGGTCTTGTCCGCCATGCGCAGCCCTTCATCGTAGCGCAGATCGATCTCGTGCTGGCTCGGCGCCACCTCGTGGTGGCTGTACTCGACCTGGATCCCCATGTCCTGCAGCGCGAAGATCGTCTCGCGCCGGAGGTCGCTCCCCATATCGATCGGACGTGAATCGAAATACCCCCCTGTATCCAGACATTCCGTGCCGCAGTTGCTCCGGAAGTAGAAATACTCGAGTTCGGGGCCCACATAAAAGGTATACCCCTTTTCGGCCACCTTCTTGAGAAGGCGTTTCAGGACATAGCGCGGGTCGCCCTCGTAAGGGGTCCCGTCCGGGTTCAGCACGTCACAGAACATGCGGGCCACCGGGCGGTCGCCGCTGCGCCAGGGCACCAGCTGGAACGTGGTCACATCCGGCTTCGCGATCATGTCGCTTTCCTGGATGCGGGCGAACCCCTCGATAGACGACCCGTCGAACCCCATGCCCTCGCTCAGACCTTCCTCCAACTCCGAAGGGGTGACGGCGAAACTCTTGAGGACCCCCAGGACATCCGTGAACCAGAATTGGATAAAGCTGATGTTTTTCTCTTTGACGATCCTTTTGACATCTTCTTCCGTCTGACAAATCATGCGTTTTCCTCCTCTTGCTTTTCAATATGGATTCAAAAGTTTCACAAGCCTGCATCGAACAGGTCAACGTCCTCGGGTGCCCTCTACTATAGCAAACACAATGCCAAAAGGAGCGAAAGGTAAAAACAGCTGTTATCTCAACAAACTATAGGTGGAAACGTCTGAACCGCGCTTTCTTTTGCCTGCATTATTGTAGGAAACATTGAGACAATACAACATTTTTGTTGGATCTTGAGGTGATGGCTCAGGAAACGGAGGCTTCCAGGAAAGGGCAAAACCGGACCAGGTCGGCCAAAAAGGCCCTCCGGTCCCGATAGAGGATGGTCTCGAGCCCCCGGCTCCGGGCCCGCTCGATGTTTCCAGGGTTGTCGTCCATGAAGAGAACCTCCGAAGGAGCTGTGCCGAGACGGCCCACAACCTGATCGAACAGGGCCGAATCCCTCTTGCTGCGCCCCTCGACAAAGCTGTTGAAGACGGCCTCGAAGTACTGGAAGAATCGATCACGACGGTCGAGTTGGACCAGCCAGTCGGTCTGGTCGCTCAGGATCGCCAACCGCACGCCGGCCTCTTTCAAGACCCTGACGAGTCTCACCATCCAGTCCCGCAGGACGAAACGATCCAGGATCTCCCGACGCAAATCGGCATCCGAGCCCTGGATGCCCGTCTCGCGGCGGAGGTGCCGCCAGTAGGTCTGCTCCGACGCCTTCCCCGTCACATACCCGCTCGCGTGCACCCACTCGGACGCAGTCTGGAAAAAGGCATCGGGATCCAGGCCGTTTTTCAGCGCAATCGCCTTGAGCCCTTCCCGGAATCCCTCCTCGGCCAGAACACCGCCATAGTCGAAGAGGAGGACATCCACCCGGCATGTTCCCTGCATGTCAAAAACCCTCGACTCCCCGCGCCCGCCAAGAGGCGCCGCCAGAACCTTGCCACCGTTTTTGGGAGGATAGCCGATCGACCGGAGAAAGGAAAGCCTCAAAACCGCATTTCCGGATTGGAAACCGGCGCGCAGTGGACTATGATACAAGCTTCGTATGTGTAATGGATTGTATCCAACCGGAAAAACCCTTTTGATGGTCCGTCTTCGCGGCCCGGTCCCACCTGGGCGAGTCGGACACCCGTTCGGCCGGGAGCGGCTCGAACAGCACGTGCAGCCGACAGGTCGTTCGAGAAGAAGAAGACCTTCGAGACCGCGTCCAAAGGCGGCTCGAACAACATGTGCAGCCGTGAAGTCATCCCGTGTCGTGACGGGGTACACCGGGCATGCCCGGAGACGCACTCGGCCTCATCGCCTGTGATCCCGTGCCCGGCCGGCACATAACCCGAGAAATCTCGAGCCGACATCATTGGAATCTCTGATCACCGCCATCCAGGCCGTCCGCCATCCAGGCCTCATCGAGGGAAGCGCCGCCATCCCGGGGATGGCGGAGGACCTTGGGCGCCAACTGGCGGTGATCGCTTACAAATCCAACTCACCGGTGACGTGGGTGATGTTTCTCGGCGGCACCGGCACCGGCAAATCGACCCTTTTCAATCTCTTCTGCGGCAGGGCGCTCAGTGCGACCGGCGTCGAAAGGCCCAAAACCTTCGGTCCGATCGCCTATGCCCATGCCAATGCGAACATCGGGACAGGCTTCCCTTTCCCGGAGCTGGAACCCGATGAGCCCTCCCCCGAAGAGGACCTGCGCCAGCCCATGGCCGGGACCCCAAGCCGCCTGTCGATCATCAGCCACCGCCGCAAAACGCTCTCCCATCTCGCCATAGTCGACACGCCCGACGTCGACAGCGTGGAGGAGGGCAACCGGGTGATCACCCGCAATCTTTATCTCCTGGCCGACGCGGTCATCTTCGTCGCCAGCCCGGAAAAATATGCGGACGAAGTACCTCTCGATGCCCTGTTCGAGGCCTTTCAGGATGGGAAGGTGGCCGCCTTCCTCTTGAACAAGGTCCGCAGCGGCCTTGGTGCAGAGGACGTCCTGAAGGTCCTCGAAAGCCGTGGGATCGCATGCGACCGGGGCCTGATCCGGATTCTGCCCGCTGCTCCCGGGGATTCGGCGGCGGAGCTGAGCGCCCTGGAAGCCGTAAGCCGCATCATGCGGTCCCTACACGCCGAGCTCGATCCGGCCTCATCCGGAGAGCGGCTGCGCCGCCAGCAGGACCGCCGCCTGGAGCACAGCCGCCGGAGCGCGCAGCGACTGCTCGGCCTGTTGCAGGCGGAGGCGTCCGCCGCCGACCAGTGGCAGGAGAGGCTCGAGCAGCTCGCCCGCGAGACGGCGGACCTCCTGCTGGAGGGAGAGGCAAAGCGCTTCAAGGCACAGAGCGATGAATACATCCGGATCGAAATCCGCAAGCTGTTCAACCGCTACGACCCCCTCGCCAAACCCCGGCGGGTGATCCAGGAAACGATCCTCTTTCCCCTGCGACTGCTCGGCTTCCGCAAGGACAAGGGCGAGGCGCGCCACAAGCAGGCCCTCGCGAAGCTGCGCAAATACTCCGACAGCTCTCCGCTGGCCGCCGCCCTGGCACAGATGAACCGCCGCGTACTGGAAGAACTCGCTCCGGTCGGTCGGGACACCCCGCTTGGCACCGCACTGCGGAGTCCAGACCTGCCTTTGACCGAGCCGGAGATCGAGGCCCGCGTCCTGCAAGGCCAGGAAACGCTGCTTGTCTGGATAGACGAGCGGTTCCGCGACCTGGCCGAACACCTCTCGACGCGCAAGAAGTGGGGCATCTACAGCGCCTCGATCGTCTGGGGGGCGCTCCTCCTTGCGGTCGAAATCGTCATCGGCGGGGGCTTCACCATGGTCGACGCGGTCCTCGACTCCGCGCTCGCGCCCTTTCTGACCAAGGGCACGACAGAGCTTTTCGCCTACCAGGAGATCCAGAAGATCGCCCGCGAACTGGCAGACCGATACCGAAGCGAACTCCTCGCCGTGATCGACGAGCAGCGGAGGCGTTACCAGGGATGCCTCGCGGCGACCCTGACGCCTCCCGAAACGCTGCAACGCCTCGATCAGTGGCTGAAACAGCGGCCCCGCGCCGGCGCGAAGGGCCGCACAGAACGTCCGTGAGGAACTGACATGCGAGACCCCGGCTTCCAAGTGCGGAAAGAACTCGACCGCATCGACCGCCTCCTCGAAAAAGACACCCTTTTCTCGATTGCACCCGGGGAGCGCCGGTCCCTCGCGGCCCGTTCAAAGGCCCTGCGTGCGAGGCTCGAGCGGATCGAAGGGCGTTTTCTGACCGTCGGCCTCATCGGCGGCACCGGTGTCGGCAAGTCCTCCCTCCTCAACGCCCTCGCCGGATCCGAGATCGCGTCGAGCAGCCACCGGAGGCCCCACACGGACCGGGTGCTGATCTACCGCCACATCCACGCGGACCCGCCGCCCGCCGCGGAGCTCCGCCGTATCCCCTGGAAGGAGATCACCCACGAGGCCGGCGCGATGCAGGCGCTTCTCCTGTGCGACCTGCCGGACTTCGACAGCCTGAGCGGTGAAAACCGCCGTTACGTCGTCGATTTTCTGGAGCACCTCGACCTCCTCGTGTGGGTCGCCTCGCCCGAAAAATACGCCGACGGCCGGTTTTACGCCTTCCTGGATGAGGTCCCCAAGGCCAGGGAATACTTCGCCTTCGTCCTGAACAAGGTGGACCAGCTCGTGGAGCCCGGCGGCGGGGCAGCCGCCGACCGCCTTGCCCCGGTTCTGAGCGGCTTCAAGGAACTGCTCGCCAAACACGGGGTCCCGGACCCCCTCGTCTTCGCCGTCTCGGCGGAGGACGCCCGGCGCAGCGGCGGGGCTGCCGTCTGGAACCAGTTCGATTTCTTCCGCCGGCACCTGATCGATCAGCAGCGCGTCAAGACCATCACCGCCATCAAGGCGGCCAACCTGAGCGCAGAGATTCAGCAGCTCCTGACCCCATTCGAAACCGAACGGCTGCACCTCGAAGAGGCCTCGGGGGTGATCGCGAATGGCATCCAGTGGGTGGAGGAAAAACGGTCCCATTGGACCGCGGCGGGGCGCGAGGCCCTGGCCGCATGGCTCATCAGCGAAACGGCCACGGTGGCCGAAGAGCCGACCGAAGACCTCTCGGGCCTCGTCGGTCCGAGCTACGGAATCGGCCTCCTCCTGCAGACGCTGCGGCGGGGGGGCGGCAACGCCGCCGGCGGCGAGGCCCGGCCAACCGTGCTGCTCCCGCCCGAAGGGACGGCGGCCGTCCTGAGAAGGCCCTTTCAGTGGCTCGAAGAAAACCTTCACAGCCGCTTCCTGCGTGCAAATCTCCCCCAGAGCCTTTGGGAGGATGTCCAGTCCAAACTCGACCTCGAAGGCGCATTCGAACAGCTGGGAACGGACCTCGCCACCGTCGGTGAACAAGCTGCGGCACAGGCCGGGAGGCCGTCATTCCGGATCTTCCGGGCCGGGCAGATGCTGACCTTCGCAGCCCTTACCCTGTGCCTCCTCATCGCTCTGACGGGGGCCGCCGCCTGGCGGGCCTTTTTCGAGCACCCCGGCCTCGGCGGCGCGGTCGGGCTCGTCGCGGCAGCGATCGAGGCCGTCTTCAGCCCCAAAGGCCTCGCCGCCCTCCTGAGCTACACCTTGATCAACCTTTTCCTTTCCATCCGATTCTATCGCCGTTACAATAAAAAGCGGCGGGACGAAAGGCTCAAGCGGCGACTCCGACTGGCGGAAACCCTCGCGGCCGTCTGGTCCGAGCACCTGGAGCACCTCGCCGGCCGGTTGAAACGTTTGGAAAAAGACACCCGCGAACAGATCGGCGCACTCGAAAGCGTCCTGGCGGACAGTCGCGCAGAGAAGGGCGCATGAACGACCGGGCGCCCCCGCAACGTTTCGACAAGAACTTTTCCGGATGGCAACCATTCTGATGAAAACCGGCAGCGTATAAGGAGGAACGGCATGGATCCAATCCCGGTCAAATTCGGCGAATGGTTCGAGAAAGGCTTCGCCCTCTACAAGCAGAACATCGTACCGCTCATCCTCGCCTCCCTGATCGCCTTGGTTTTGGGGACTGCGACGCTGGGCATCCTGGCCGGCCCGATGCTGGCAGGGCTTTTTCTGATGGTGCTCGCGTTTCACGACGGGCGGGAACCCCGCCCCGACGTGGGCGAGATCTTCCGGGGCTTCAATTTCTTCTTGAATTCGCTTCTTTTCGTCGGGGTGTGGGGCATCGCCATGCTGATGCTCGCCGTCATCGTCGGGCTGATCCCGTGCGTCGGACAGCTCGCCGCCCTGTTCGGCGTTTACGCGATGCAGACCTTCCTCATGTTCGGGCTGCTCCTCATCGTCGACCGGGGGATGGACTTCTGGCAGGCTTCCCAGGAGAGCTATCAGGCGGTCAAGACCAACTTCTGGCAGTTTCTCGGGCTCATGATCGTGACCGGCATCATCGGCAGCCTCGGGGCCATCGCCTGCGGCCTGGGCCTGGCGGTCACGGTCCCTATCCAGATCTGCATCCTGACCGTAGCCTATCGGGATATCTTCAAGGAAGGCGAGGCGGAGACCGCCGAGGTGATCGAGATCATCGAGACAGGTCCGGCGCCGGAGCCCCATCCGGAAAATCCCGCTTGACGGGGGATTGGAGAGCACTGCTCTGCTGCGCTCCGGCCATCCTCCGCTGCCGCGGCGCAAAGGCATCCACCCTGGGCCCAGGATGCCATCGGGCTCGCATAGAGGGGCATTTTTCCCCGGGCTGCAAACCGCGGATGAGGTAATGCACAGCCGACGCGCCCTCAGCGGAAGGCCACTCGGCCAGAAGCGGTGTCTGCAGGGCGCCCTGGCAGCCTGGAAGATGAAGATGTCATTGAACCCGTTCCATCTCGGAAGGCTGCTGACACACTGGAGGCGCTTGTTCGGGCCTTCGGGCCGCCTGGTGGAGGTCCATCGGCCTCCATCCTGGTGGGATGTCGCCGGAAGGCATCTGCCCCTGGCGCTTATCGGGGCGGTTCCCCTCGCCCTGGCCCATTTCGTGCCGATTTCACGCCTTCCCGGAGTCCCCTGCCTGTTCCTGAAATGGACGGGTGTTCCTTGCCCCTTCTGCGGCTACACCCGCTCCTTCTGGGCCATGGCGCAGGGGGATTGGGCCTTCGCCTTCCGCAACGCACCGCTCGCATGCCTGTTTTATGGAGCGGCGATCCTCCTCTTACTGTGGAACGGGGGGGCGCTTCTTTCCGGGTGCCGCTTCAGCCGGGGACGCCTTCTGCAGATCCCCGGACGACTTACCGGCCCCCTGATCCTGATCGGCGCCCTGCTGCTCCTCTCCCAATGGCTGTACAGGATCGCCGGGTCCCTTGCGTGAAGACCGTCTCTCCCCGGCACCTGTCTCCACCGGCCCGTTTTCAATCTCTGCCTCCCCGGCTGACGCCCCGTTCCGCACCAGACGCTCCCGCTCCCATCTCGGACGGCCCGTCGCCGCGCGGCTTCGAAGTTCGCACAGGTGCTTCACGCAGACCGGGCAGTCCTCGTCGATGCAAGGGTCCATGTGGATCAGGATGCTTGCACGCCCCGAAAAGTGCCCCTGAAGGAGGGCCTCCAGGTCCTTGGCCTCGCGGTGTGCCTCTTCCAGCGAAAGATTTCTCGGCAGGATCAGGTGGAGATCGATATGGATCAGACTCCCGGAACGCCAGGCCCGCAGCTGGTGGATATCGATCCACAGATCCTTGCGACGACCGTCGAGGACGGACGAGATCCTGTCCAGGAGCTTCGGCTCCGAGGCATCCATCAGGGCGGAAAAGGACTGCCGCACCAGACCGCCCCCCGAGACCAGGATATTCACCCCCACCAGGCAGGCGACCACCCCATCGAGCCAGAGGAGACCGGTGAACCTGACCACCAGCAGTCCGGGAAGCACGGCGGCGGAGGTGTAGACATCGGTCAGGATGTGCTTGCCATCCGCGATTAGAGTCAGCGAACCGGTCTTTCTGCCGTATTTGAGGAGCGCGGCACCGAGGGCCAGGTTGACGACCGCAGCCCCGGCCAGCAATACAAGACCGCTTTCGAGACACGGCAACGGACGGGGATCCAGGATGTGGGATATGCCGCTCACGAAGATCCCCACAGCGGCAACGATGATCAAGGCCCCTTCGAACCCGGCGGAAAAATACTCGATCTTGCCGTGGCCGTAAGGGTGGGAGGCGTCGGGCGGCTTTTGGGCCAGGATGACGCTTCCGAGGGCGAAGGCGCTCGCCACCACATTGATGATGGATTCTAGCGCGTCGGATAGAATGGCCGAAGACCCGGTCAGGTGATAGGCGTAGAATTTGACGGCCATGAGGCCCGCCCCCACAGCCAGCGCGAGTCCGATGACCGCAAGCCGAGTGCGGTTCTCTCTGTTCGTCGTATCTGAGGAACTGCTTGACATAGGTCGGGTCCGCCCCTTCCTACCGGCTCGTCTTTTGCCGCTCTTTTTCGACCGCAGCCATCAACTTCTCGGGGGTCAGAGTGCGAAGCGGCTTTCCGTTGACGAAGACAGCCGGGATCCCCCTCACTCCGGCCTGCCGGCCTTCCTCCATGTCCCTGCGGAGAACCCCCTGAAAGGCCGGGTTCTTGCGGTCGCTCTGGAAGCGCTCCATATCCAGACCCACCGCTTCGGCGGTCCGGGTGATCACCTCTTCGCTCATCGTGCTGTAGGACGCCATCAACGCCTTGTGAAAGGGCTCGAACCTGCCTTGCGCATTCGCCGCCAGGGCGGCGAGCGCGGCCGGAACCGCGAACCGGTGGCTCGAAAGCGGCAGGTTCTTGTGCACGATCCCGACCTCCTCCGGGTATTTCTCCTGAACCTGCTGAAGGAGCGGCTCCAGCCGCGCACAGTAGGGGCACTGGTAATCGCTGAAGACCGTCACCGTCACCGCCCCATCTTCGGCCCCCAGAATCGGGAGACCGGACAGATCGAACGAATACACCTTTTCCAGGGCCACCCGCAGCTGCCGTCGAGTACCCCGGCTCGTCAGGATCAGCGTCTGCTCACTTTCCGAATACACAATCCGGTCGAATCCGCTTTCGATGGGGATCCGCGCAACAGAGGCACCCGTCTTCGCATCGAGGACACGGATCTCACCAGGGGCCAGGACAAACATCCAGGATCCGTCCTGCGCCACGGCAAGATCGAGCGGCTCCACCTCCAGCTTCCCATCGTCCCGAACCTCCCACTCGAGGCCGGCAGCCCCCGCCGGGACACACAAAGCCGACAACAACACCATCAACCATCCCGCCAGAAAAAAACGATTCATGTGCATTGCCTCCCAGTCGAGATCCATAGGGACCATTTCGTGATGCAGCCGTGCCCATCCCGGGCGTCCCCTTTACCCGCATCCATTTGCACGGGCCATAGCCCTGGCGGCGGCGCAGCCCGGCCGGCACGCCCTTCGCACTCCGCACCGGCGTGGCATCGCTCTCGGAGGACACTCGAGGGTATCCATCGGCGATCGGCGTCACAACCCGGCGTTTCAAGCGCCCGCTTCGATCCAGGCCGAGACCGCAGGACGCTCCTCCGCCTCCCATTCGGGGGAGATCCGCAGCAGAACGAAATACTCGAAAAGGGCGTCCAGCGCCCTGGCGCAGCGTTCCAGCAGAAGAACCTTCTCGAAGAACAGACCGTCCGGATCATCGTTGCGGTCCATCACCACCTTCGGCCCCTTGTAGCCTTTGACGTTGAACCAGCAGGAATCCAGAAGAAAAGACCAGCGCTCGTCGCCCGCAGCCAGCTTGATCATGGCCTGCACCACCTGCTTCTGCCGGGTCAGGGCGTACCGCGCTTCACGGAGGGCGGGCCTCTCGCCCGAACACGTTACGGTCTCCACGCCCTCGTCCCCTTCGGACTGAAGCACCACCTTTCCTTCGATGGCGAACTCCACCGCGCCGAGCTCCGGGGTGTCGATCACACCCCCCTCGGTTTCACTCCTGAACCACAGCCACAGCAAAAACTCCCGGCCCAGAAACTCTGTCTTCTTCGCCTGTTCGAGAACGTTCATCCGGTCACCTCGCGTCCATCCCGAAATGTTGGTCGTGCCCCGCCGTGCTCTAATCCGAAGGCTGCCTCCCCCCGGTGAAGAGACAGGGCGTCAGGGCATCGAGGGCTCCCAGCGAGCGTTTTTCTCTTTCGAGGATCCTCGCAGCGAGGGCATACGGATAGACGGCCTGGAGGGTCAAACCGAAGGTCTGGTAGAAAAGTGCGGCAAAATCGTCACAGAGGGCCGCGTTGACGGCACCGAAAAACACCATACCGTCCGTCAACCTCCAGACCATGTCGTAGACGTTGGCCCTGGGGATCGACCGGTGCAGGAGGCTTCGCTTCACCGATTCCCGGATCTCGATCCGGCGCTCACGGGGCAGGAAGGCGATCTCCTCCGCCGCCTTGACCTTCTCCTCCGCCTCCCGACAGAACTGCTTCAGGGCACTGGCCGGCACCCGGCGGACGTCCAGGCGGAGCGAGAGCGCCAGGTAAGGTTCCTTCAGATAGTCGAGTCCGCCCATAACGTTGTCGAACAGGTCCATGATGTTGACCCACCCCATCGACTTCTCCTGGTCGGAATCATCCGCAAACGGTCTAAAGGCGTACCGGCCGACCCTCTGAGGCAGCGACTCCATGATCTCCCTGGGAACCGCACCCTCCACCCAATAACGGGTGAAGCTCGCCGAGCCCTGTATAAACCCCATACGATCTCCTTCCGATCACCCCATCGTTGAACAGGCTGTTGAAAAACGCCCGTCTGCTGCGTTGCGCTCACCCCGCACCCCTGCCGCGCGCAGGCAGGTGCGTCATTGCACGGGATTTCGCGAACCCTGCATCCGGCCGCTTTTCAACAGCCTGCACACAAAGGATTTTCGACATCCTGCCGCCAAGCCTTTCCGGCGCAGGACGTCAGCCGGGCCGCGATCATTTCGTTCCAATCTTCCCGACGATCTGTCTGACCTTGTCCATGAACGGCCCGTCCTCCCGCCACAGGAAACAGCTGTTGCGCAGCTGCCTCAAGGCGGGGATCTCGCCGAGGGACTTCGGCAGAGGTCTCCGCTCACGCGATTGATCCGTCCAGTAACCGTGCAGGGCTGCAGGCCCCATGGCGATCATGAGATGGGTGAGGTGGCTGCACCCCCTTATTCCTCCCATCAACCGGATGACCTCCCGGCTGTATCCCCCGGAGATGGCCACTCCCTTCATCCGTTCGACCGAGTCCATCGCCTCCGCGCAGAGTTCGTGCGGCACACCGGGCATCTCGGCCTCGATGTCGGTGATTGTCAAAGGACGGCCTTCGACGATCATCCGCACGATCATCCAGTGGATCACCCCTTCGGGCGCCTGGACGCCGTCGAAGTGAAAAGCCGGCTGAAACCGGTCGTCCCGGAGGGACCCCTCGACGAGAACCCGGCCCTGCCCCAGCGGATAACTCTTGAACTCGAGCCGCCGCTGGTGAACGGCACTCCCCCGAGCGAGGTCTTTCAACCCTCCCATGTCATTCTCTCCGTTCGACCCGACTCATTCGATGCGGAACCGAGATGTCCCGCAGGCCGCACAGCTTAACAGGCTTTCCTCAACGAGTCAACGCCGCAGCATGGGCAGGCGCGGGATCCTTCCGGCGTGCGGCTGCACCGTCTTGTCCAGCCGGGATCCGGACTGCTGCGGTGCGACGAACCGGGGCGGGTCAACGCCATTTCCGGGCTTGCCATCCACTGGCCGGTGCCCTTATGATAGGCTTCGCCCTCCGGAAACAAATATCCAGCACGACCCGGTTTCCTTCCTGAGATCCCTTTTCGGCGGAAATGAGGAAATCAAGCATCCACGCTGAGGCGGCCTGCAGGCCGCCTTATGCGCGAAGAGGCGGATCGAGGCCGGGAGCGGTCGCAAATACCCTTTTCGGAGAGAGGCCGGGTCACCGCCGTCCGCCGCACCGCGGCCCGCAAGCCCATCAGAGGTCCCAGCAGCGTGAATGTCTCTTGTTCCAGATGGTCGGAGCCCGGAGGATACCGGGAGGTCCTCAAGATCGCGATCCCTTTGATCCTGAGTACGGGTGCCTGGTCGATCCAGCACTTCGTGGACCGGATGTTTCTGTCCTGGTACTCCCCCGAGGCCATCGCAGCCGCCATGCCGGCCGGCATGCTCAATTTCGCCCTCCTGAGCATCTTCATCGGCACGGTGAGCTACGTGAGCACATTCGTCGCACAATATCACGGCGCGGGCCGGCACCGTGAGATAGGGCCGGTCCTCTGGCAGGGGATGTATGTCTCCCTGTTCGGCGGCCTCTGCATGCTCTGTCTGATCCCCCTCGCCGGGTCCATCTTCGCCTTGGTAGGGCACGATGCGCCCGTGCAGAAAAATGAGGTCGATTACTTCGTCATCCTCTCCATCGGCGGGTTCCCGGCCATTGCGACCCATGCGCTCTCCGGTTTTTTTTCCGGGGTGGCGCGTCCCTGGCCGATCATGTGGGTGACCATGGCCTCGACGGCCTTGAACCTGATTCTGGACTATCTCTTCATCTTCGGCAGGGCCGGCCTGCCCGAAATGGGGATGCGCGGCGCGGCACTGGCCACGGTCCTGGCCGCCGTCTTCTCCCTGGTCGTCATGCTCCTGCTCGCCTGGCGCGCGGCGAACGACACCCGCTACCATACCCTGAAGGGCTGGCGGCCCGATGGGGCACTGATGCGGCGGCTGCTGCGATTCGGCTTTCCTTCCGGGATGCAGTTCTTCCTGGATATGAGCGGCTTCACCGGTTTCATCCTCCTCGTGGGAAGGCTCGGCACCCTGCCGCTGGCCGCCACCAACATCGCCTTCAACATCAACACCCTTGCCTTCATGCCTATGATCGGCTGCGGGATCACGGTATCCGTCCTGGTCGGGCAGCACCTCGGCAGGAACGCCCCCGAGCTGGCCGAAAAGGCGACCTGGTCGGCGTTCCACATCACCTTCGCCTACATGGCCTCGATAGCGGCCGCCTATGTCCTGATCCCGGAGGTCTTCGTCGCCCCTTTCGCACCGGCGGACGACCCGCAGGCCTTCGAAGCCATCTTTCATCTGGCCGTGATCCTCCTTCGCTTCGTCGCCCTCTACTCCATCTTCGACACGCTCAGCATCGTCTTCGCCTCCGCCGTCAAGGGGGCGGGCGACACGCGCTTCGTCATGCTGATCATCGCCGCCTTCTCGGGTCTCATCCTGCTCGGACCCGCATACGTGACGATCGTCGTCCTGGGGCGGGGCATCATGGCGGCCTGGATCCTGGCCACGCTCTACGTGACCTCGCTCGGCATCGTCTTCCTCTTGCGGTTCCTGCAGGGCAAATGGAAGACGATGCGGGTCATCGAATCGGAAAAGACCTGGGCCACCTCCGATATATCCCCCGTCCTGGAGCAATCCTCCACCCCGCAAAGGTTCCCGATACCAAAAACCGGTTTCCGCCCGGGGAGGCAGCCTGTCCCCATCCTGCAACAGGGGGCGCTCCAGGATGCCTGCCGCTTCAATCCCCCAGGCCCCGCCACCGGCCCGAACGGACTCGGCACTCCAGGAGTTGAACCGGGCGCGGGATCATGCGGCAGGCGGTTGGACGATCAGAATGCCCCGTAGCGATGGGACCGGGCGCACGCAGCGCGCGAGGAGATTGGGAACCGCCCCGAAAAGGCCGAATGGAGCAGGCGGCGGCATTGGAAAAAATACCGCCCCGCTCAGAATCGAGACCCCCTGAAGCGGGTATTCTGCATTTCCGGGTTGACACCCAATCTCTTTTATCCGAAAACGGTTCAACGGTTGGAGGCCCAGCGATGAAGAACGAAAAACAGAAGGCTCCGGGCACTGCACAGCTCACCGCGATGGCCGAAGAACTGATCCGCAGCCGCAGCACCATGACCCTGGCCACCGGCGGAGACAGCGGTCCATGGGCGGCTCCCGTCTACTACGCCTGTCTCGAGGGATCCTTCTATTTCTTCTCGAGCCCTGAATCGCGGCATATCCAGGAATCCCTGCCCGACAAAGGGGCGGCGGCGGCCATTTTTGCCGAATCGGATTCCTGGCAAGGGATCCGCGGACTTCAGATGTCGGGGCGGATCTTCCATATCCGCGCAGGTTTCAAGGCCTTCAAAGGGCTGCAGGCCTACATGCGCAAATTCGCGTTTACACGAGAGTTTTTCACTCCCGGCAAACGCATCGACCTGGATGCCTTCTCGGAGCGCTTCCGCGTCCGGTTTTACGCCTTCAAACCGGACCTGATCTATTACCTCGACAACAGCATCGCCTTCGGGTTCAAGGAAACGGTCACCCTTTGATCCTGCACGCGACGGGGCAAGATGACCCCATGCCCGTTTCCCCCCCGTGGAACAAAACCGGGAAACGATTTCCCCACACACTCATCCGCGAAGGAGCCTCCCGTCCATAGACCGAACATCCCGGCCTCACTCCCCAGCGGCGCTGCAACATCGCCCTGCCCCGGCCTCTGAATCTTCCCACCCTGAACACGAAAGCCCCGCTCTCAAGAAAACAGGGAGCGGGGCTTTGAGCGGTTCAATCCGGTTTCGGACGAAGGACCGAACATCCTCCCACAGACACTTCCCTGTCGGTGGGAGGTCTCCGATGCACGCTAACGGCCTGTCGGGGCAGCCTCGGGCGGCACCTCCGTAGAACCCGTCGCATTCGGGAAATCCTTCGCCACGTAGGCCTTCTGGTTGTTTTCGATCAAATGGCGCGCCTCTTCCATAAAGTTGTTGAAGCGGATCTTGCACTCGTAGAACCCGTGCCACCAGGCGTAGTCCGGGGCCATCATGGCAACTCCGAAACGGGCCCTCCGGCCTTCGTGGTGCCAGAGCTCGTAAAAGTCCACCTCGAGCCGTTCGTCGAAATAGCGGCTCTTGTCCAGCAGCTGTTTTTCATACAGCTCGTCGAACACCTTCTTGGCAGGTTCGTAGTAGACCGTGTTGTATTCCTCGACGACGCGGTCGAACTTGGAGAAATGTCCGTCGACCCAGCTCCGGGCGTGGCACTGCTTGCAGACATCCTTCATCTTGTCCCGTTCGATCTGGTAGTTGGTCGCCGCCGGGAACGCCGCGAAATCCTGAGGCCGGACGGTCAAGGGCGCCTGGGTCTCCCACGCCAGCCGCTCGGTCACGTCGTGGGAGGTCAGCACGGAGCCCGAGCCCGACATGTGGCAGGCTGCGCAGGTGGGGGCCCGGTAATCCACCCCGGCCGTCCAGGTGCCGGCGGCGGCGGTCCAGTTGTAGGTGTCGCCGAAGGCGGTGTAAATGTCCCCGTGTTTCGATTCCATGAAGATCTCGATCTGCGGGTGATCCGGGCCGAGGTGGCACTGCCCGCAGGCCTCGGGTTTACGCGCCTCCATGACCGAGAAGCGGTGGCGCGTGTGGCAGCTCGTGCAGCTGCCGCGGCTCCCGTCCAGGTTGATCCGCCCGACGCCCACATTCGGCCAGGTGTCGGGATCGAGATCCCCTTCCTTCACCTTGAGCACCGTCCCATGGCAGGTGTAGCATCCGCTCAGCCGCTCGAATTCGCTGTTCATGCCCTTCATGAGCCAGGAGTCGATCTTCCAGATGATCTCGATGGTGTTGGCATGCTTGCTGATGCCGTACTGTCTGGCTTCATCCGGGTGGCAGCGTGAGCAGTCCTTGGGCGTCACGGCTGCGGCGACAGGGACCTTGTACTCAGGCGACCCGTAAGGCAGCTCGGAGCGCTGGTACTGCTTTTCGTGCTCCCGGCTCACATCAGGATCGAAGGACTCGGCCTGGTGGCAATCCAGGCAGGTGATGTTGGCGGCTGCGTGCCGGCTCGCCGCCCAATCGGCAAAGATGCCGGGATGCTCCCGCTTGTGGCACTCGATGCAGGCAACGGCCTCCTTCGACATGCTCCGTTCGATCCTGAACGCCTTGACCTTGGGAACGTTTACGGCCTCCTCCTGGGTGATCCCCGCGCGCGGCGCCGCCACCAAGAGCAGCACCGCGGCACCGAAGAGCATCGCAACCAACCGGAATCTCTTCATCATCGAACCCTCCCTTCCCCTGCATGAATGGGGCGGCCGCCCCGGGTCTTCCGACGCAAAACCCGCGCTTCCGCACGAACCCTCGATGAACGGATGGCCATCACAGGCCTCTGTATCCCTCTTCGAACTGCTTATACGCATAGACCGGGCGCGGATTGTGCACCAGGTCGCGGTGGCAATCCACGCATCGCTTTTCATATCCCGGCCGCGCAAAGATCACCGAGCGATGGGCCAGCATGGCCCCGCGCTTCTCGGGAAGATACAGAATGTTACGGTGGCATTTGAGGCACTGGTCGTTCTTGAAGGACGCGTAGGCCTTCTCACGGTTGAGGGCGTGGTCGTACTCGTCCTGGATGAAATGGACGACGATGTCCTTGATGCCGTGCGCTGTCTTGGCATAGAAGAATTCGAAGGTCTGGTGGGGTGCCGGCAGGTGGCAATCCATGCAGTCGGCCACGAACCCCTGACCGTTGTTGACATGGCTGGAGGTCTTCCAGGTGTTGTAGGCGAAGCGGATCTCGTGGCACGTGGCGCAGAACTGCGGTGTCGATGTGCGGACCATGGTAAAATAGGTGATGCTGAACAGCGGAAAGGCTACAAGGATACCCACGGTGATGTAGATGGCCGGTTTGAGGATCTTTTTCCAGAAAGGTGTCCTCATTTCATCCCCCTTTCACACGGTGGGCAAGCCGAAAACGGATCTTCTCATGGAAGGCGGGGCGACCAGCGGTCGTGTTCCACTATCGAATATCGGTCCCGCTCTGTCAACCGATATTTCGATTCTTACCGGAAGGGGTCCTTCTGAGCCATCTCGGCGTCAATCTGCACGTTTGCCTGTGCGGCGACCTGCAGGTCGTCTCCGCGCAAACGCTTGATTTCCTCGATATTGGCCAAACCGGGACCCGCCCCGCAGGGGTGGGACTGAGCACGCGCAGCGTGTAAAGAAAAATCCTCATTTCCGGATTGGAAACTGAGTTCTACCGGAAAATCATTTCCGTATGGAGACCAACTAACAGTGGACAGAAGGATCATTTCTCCGGGGGAGTAATTCATAGGGCGCGGAAGAATCGTTTCGGGTCGGGAAAACCGTTCATCCTGGCTGAAAAACCGGAAGAGGACTCCTGCGGTCCCCTCGAGAAGGGGTTTCTCGCTCCATGCCGGGAACACAGGTGAAAACACCCATCGATCCCCCATAGGACCCTTGACGTTTTTCACCCGTGCTCCTCGAAATTCGCAGCCCCCTGCTCACAGCAACCACGGCTCCCCGAACACCCGATGATTCCTGGAACAAAAGGATGCCCGTGCAGAGGATCGCTACCCCATCACAGCGCTGCGAAAGGCGTCGAACCCGATCCGGTCGATCATCTTGCCGACGCGCTCCCCTTTGTTGGCGTTTTCCTTGTAGTAGGTCAAGACCTTGTCGATGCGCTTCAGGGCGTCTTCCGTGCTGAGGCCCTCCTCGAGGACATCGGCCAGGCGGGGTTTACCGGTCCCGCAGCCCCCCACCATCAGTGTCCAGCCGCTCTTCTTTCCGACAAGGCTGACATCCTTGATGCAGTTCTCGGCGCATTGGTTATTGCAGCCGCTCACACCCATCTTCGTTTTGCTCGGGAATTCCATGCCGTGGTAGATTTCATCGAGCTTCATGCCGACACCCAGGCTGTCCTGCTGGGCCAGCTTGCAGAAGGCCGTCCCGGGGCAGACCTTGACGCTCCGCACACAAAGGCCTACCGCAGCGCCGGGCGCCATCCCGAGTTCGGCCCAGACCTGGTCGATGTCCTCTTCCTTGATCCCCACCATGGCAATGCGGGCCGCACTGGTGACCTTGAGGGCGGCGCAGTTGAATTTCTCGGCCGTATCGGCAATCTTGCGCAACGTCTCGGGCGACACGACCCCGCAGGGCAGGTGGGGTGCGATCGCATAGGTTTCCTTGTCCCGTTGAAGAATAGCTCCTTTTTCACCGTCTTTCAGCATGTTGTCCTCCTTGTCAGTGGCATTGAAACGCATCGAAAAGGGATGTCCTCTTCCTTCCGAGCCGGCCGGCTCAGTCGAACATCCTTACGCGCAGCTCCTTTTTGGGCAGTTGGGACCGCAAGAGTCCGTCCTTCAGAAACCCCAGCCCCAGTATGCCGCCTTCCGCATACTCGAGGATCAGGTAACCCTGGCCGGCCGCCGAATCCACCGGGATCCGCTCTCCCGCGGTCAGTCGCGCCAGCATCTCACGGTCCACCACCACCCTCGCCCGGGTGGCCAGGTGACCGAAGAGCTGGATGAACCGGGTCGTCGGTTTGACAAACGCGCCCACCTGCTGAAAGGCCTTCAACCCGGCCTGCTCGATCTTCAGACGCGCCGCCGCTGCCAGTGCACCCGATTTCCTCAGCAGAAACCAGCTCCTGCGGCTCCCCAGCAGAAGGAACTCATCGAACCTCGCCGCCGGGATGCCGAACCGTTCATCCAAGTATCCCAGCAGCGCTCGGCGGACATCAGGGTCTGCCGATAANGGCCATGAAGAATCCCACGGAATCGATCCGATGCGGATAGAATCGGGCGGCCATAGCCAATTGCCGGTCGTAGCGTTCATCTTCCCACTCTTGTATACCAGGTTCCGCGGCGATACCCGACTGGATCGGGAGCAGGCGGGCCTCACGGTTCTCCAGAAGATACTGGACCACCGCCTCGTTTTCAAGGGGATTGTAGGTGCAGGTGGCGTACAGGAGGCGCCCGCCTTCCTCCAGAAGGTCATAGGCCCGCAGGATGATCTTGCGCTGTAGGTCCGTCATCCAGGGCTTGCCGGTCGAACCGCGGGCGTGCGAACCGGCCTTGACGCGCCTGAAACGTCCCTCGCCCGAGCAGGGAACATCCGCAAGGACGCGGTCGAAACGCTGCCGCAGCGGGAATTCCTGGGCCTGATACCCTGTCACCACCGTATTGGCCACCCCCAGGCGGGCCAGGGTGTGGCCCAGCGGGACCTGGCGGCTCGCGTACAACTCATTGGCGACGACCAGGCCCCGGTTTCCCATCAGCTGAGCCAGATGGGCGGTCTTACCCCCCGGGGCGGCGCACAGATCGAGCACACACTGCCCCGTCGACGGCTGCAGCACCAGGGAGGCGAGACACGAGGTCAACGCCTGAGGATGGATGTGCCCCATATAATAGGCCAGGAGATTTCCAGGGGCCTCGAGACCCTGCGCCGTGAACAAGCCGTGGGCGTCGTCGATGGCAGGCACCAGCCTGACGCCTCTGCGTTCGAGGGCTGTGCGCACCGCGCTTGGGGAGGCCTTCAACTGGTTCACCCGGAGGTGCACGGGAAGCGGATTGCGGAGCTTCTCTTCGAAGAGCGGGTAATCAGGAACGATATCCTGGTAGCGCGGAAACACGAAGGGCATAGGGAGGCATCCTTTACGTTCGGTCATGGGGGCCGTTTCTTACCATTCCAGCGCCCAAGATTTCAATATAAATCCTAAACTACCCATTATTTCGGAAAATCTGTTCCGATGCCCAGGCACATCGTGCGCCGGGCTCGATTCCGGTCGAATCCGGGGGTGACGTCTGCACCGGCGCCCGGGCGAGGCAAAGCCGGGACAAGTCACTTGCCGTTGCAACGGCCCCCGGGTTCTGTTATGGTGTCTGCGCCATCTGAGAAGGCGCACATCACCGGGGGAACCCGCCGCGATCAGAGAGCCCGCCTTCAAGACCCATTCGCCCTGAAACGGCGGGCGGGAAGGAGCGCAAGAACACGACGGCGTTTTTCCGGTTAAAACGGCCCCGCTCGGGTGAACATCTCATCCTGCAATCCGCGATTGCAATACAAGGAGGACTGGCCGCATGGTCGTATTGAAAACGTCTTTAGGAGACATCCAGATTGAACTCTTTTCCGAACAGGCGCCCGTCAGCGTGCAGAATTTTCTCACCTACGTCAAAACGGGTTTTTACAACGGGACCATCTTCCACCGCGTCATACCCGGGTTCATGATCCAGGGCGGGGGCATGACCCCCAAGATGCAGGAGAAGCCCGCCCGGCCGCCCATCAAGAACGAGGCCGACAACGGTCTGAAGAACACCCGTGGGACCCTCGCCATGGCCAGGACGCAGATCAAAGACAGCGCCACCGCCCAGTTCTTCATCAACCTGGTCGACAACGATTTCCTGGATCACGGCGAGCGGGATTTCGGGTACGCGGTCTTCGGCAAGGTCGTGGAGGGGATGGACGTGGTGGACAAGACCGCAGCCGTACCCACCGGATCGAGCGGAATGCACCAGGACGTCCCGCTGAAGCCCGTCCTGATCGAGTCGGCCAGAGAGGTCGCCGCGCCCAAGGCTTAAAACGACAAGATAGACCGGGGAGGCAGCCGCACCCGCGCAGGGTCGACCGCGAAGGCTGCCTCCCGCCAGGAGAGTGAGGCCGCAAGGAGGCCCTATCCGACCGCAGGGCCATGCCGCCATGCAGGCCGTCGCCTGTGTTGCGGCTATTTTTTCAGGATCACCGGTTTCAACTCGTAGCGGCCCGATCGGACCTGTTCCCACAAGACTTTCTGGTCCTTCTGCCAGAGGGGTCCGAAGGAGGCGTTGAAGATCCCCTCCAGGCGGTCGAAGACCCGGCGCCACATCGGCTGATAGCCCAGGGTCAGGACATCCTCCAGAAAGTGGGTTATTTCAGCCAGGTTTTCCTTTGGGATGTACGCCCTGGCCCCCAACTCGATGGATTGTCTGAGGCTCTCCGGATTGAGGGCGTGCGCCGTGAGCATCACCACCGGGAAATGCAGCTGCACGGCCGCGTTCAGCAGATCGAAACCCCGGACGCCCATGATGTCGAGGATGACGATGTCATAGGTCCATGAACGGATCAGGTTATAGCCGGTCCGAAAGTCCTTGGCCGTGTCCAACACGAGACCCTCGTAGTCCTCCAGTTCTTCCTCGAGGGCCTCGAGCACATCGGGTTCATCATCTACGGCAAGGATCCGTTTGTCGTCGAGAACTCGCTTTTTTCGATTCACCATTCAACCCGCGCAAACAGGGCCCCGTCATCCGACGTCCGCTCTGCGCTGTCCTTCGCTCCGAACCTCCCGCCGCAAGAGTTTTCCCACCTTGGACTTGGGCAGCATGTCCCGGAACTCGATATACTGCGGGACCTTGTAATCCACCAGTTTTTCCCGGCAGAACTTGATCAGATCATAGCCGGTGATGCCTTTGACGTCCTCCTTGAGGACCACGAAGGCCTTGATCCGCTCGCCCACCTTCTTGTCGGGGACGCCGACGACGCAGGAGCCGATCACCGCAGGATGCTCCTGCAGCACGGCCTCGATCTCGGAGGCCGAAACGCGGTAGCCCTTATGTTTGATGGTGTCCACGGTGCGGTCCACGAAATAGAGGTTGCCCTCCTCGTCCATCTTCATGATGTCGCCCGTTCGATACCACAGCCGCCCTTCCCGCTCGATGAAGGACTCGGCGGTCTCTTCGGGCTTGTTCAGGTAGGTCCTGACCATATGCTCCGAATGGACGAGGAGTTCGCCCGGCTCCCCCGTCGGCACCTCTTCGAGCGTAGCGGGATCGACCAGGCGCACGGTCTTGCTGGGAACGACGCGACCGACGCTCCCCGGCGGATTCTCCACGTCGGTCGGGCACATCGTGATCCCGCCGCAGGTTTCCGTGGATCCGTACCCTTGGTAGATCGGTTTGCCGAACCGCTCGCGCCAGCGCTTCGCAACCTCGAGCGGAAGCACGTCGCCTGCGCTGTACCAGTAATCCACCGAACCGAGATCGTACTGGTCGAGACGGTTGTGCTCCAGGATCATGCGGTAGAGGGCCGGAACGCCGATCATCGTCCGGGCCTTGAAACGCTGGATCGCATCGAACGTGGCATCCAGATTGACCTTCGGCTGAAGCATCAGGCAGCCGCCGACCAGCAGGGTCGCGAGGCTGCAGGTCTGTCCCAGGATGTGAAAGAGGGGCGCATTGCCCAGGATGACGTTCTCCTCTGGAGGGAAGAGCGGCTCGCTGACCTTGATCTGCTCCATGGCGGACGTGAGGAAAAGCTCATGCGACATCGGCACGCCCTTGGGGTGTTTGGTCGTACCCCCCGTGTAAAGGATCTCGGCCGTGTCCGCGCCGGAGCGCGCCGGGAGCGCCTCTCCGGCGGCCTTCCCTGGACGGCCGGAGAGCATGCGTCTGAAACCGTACACATGCGGTCCCTGCGCCGTCTTTCCCTTCGGAACGACGTCGAACAGATACCCGAAGGAGCGTTTCCACCAGGGCAGGAGATCAGCCATCTTGGCGACGATGATCCGTTGGATGCCCGTCTCGGGCATGATGCGGGTGACGTAGCCGAAGTTCGTGTCGGCGCAAACGACCGTTCCGGTCCCGCTGTCGTTGGCGATGTAACGCAGGTCGTAAGGGGTGTAGATCGGCGTGATCGGCACCGCTGCCGCGCCGGCGCGCTGGATGCCGAGCCAGGCCACCACCCATTGGATGGAATTGGGCAGGTAGAGCATGACGCGGTCCCCCGGCGCCAGGCCCAGGCCCTGCAAGGCAGCGGCGAACCGCTCGGCCATGTCCCTCACCCGCGCATAGCTGTAACGCGTCCCCAGGTAAATGACGGCGGCGTTCCGCCCCTGCTTCTCGGCCATGGCGGCGAACGTCGCGAAGATGTTGCGCCCGTTTCTCTGTCCCATCAGATCAAACCCCGAAGTAGGCAGCCTTGACTTCCGGATTGTCCATCAACTCCGCCCCGGTCCCTGCCATGCTCAACATGCCGTTTTCAATGACATAGCCCCTGTGGATCAACGGTAGAATCGGGCGTGCGAACTGTTCGCTCAAGACGATGGTGATCCCCGATTCCCGGTTCAGACTGATGATGCCATCCATCAGAATCCGCTGCATCATCGGACTCAGCCCGAGGAGCGGCTCGTCCAGAAGCAGCAGCACCGGACGCACCACCAGGGCCATGCCCACAGCGAGCATCTGCTGCTCCCCTCCGCTCAAAAAGCCGGCTTTGCGGCTCTTCAGATGCACCAGCGCCGGGAAGAGCTTGAAGACGTAATCCATCGTCTCCTGGATTTCGGCCCTTTTCCGCAGGTAGCCGGCGATCCGCATGTTTTCGACGACCGTGCTCTCAGGGAAGACCGGGTGGCGCTCGCGCGAAAGCACGATGCCCTTTTTCACCCGTTCACTCGGCGGCAACTCGGTGATGTCTTCGCCGTTGTAGGAAATGTGGCCGTAGACGGTGATCCGTTCCCCGCCACGGCGCTTCTCCTTGATGCGCATGTCGATGATGAGGCCGGAGAGCGTGTTCATCAACGTGGTTTTGCCGGCGCTGTTGGAACCGATCACGCCCACGACCTCCCCCTTTTCGACCTCCATGCCGAAATCGTTCAACGCCAGTGCGTTTTCGAAAAACACCATCAGATTACGGACCGTCAGCATCATCCACCCTCATCAGGCCTCGGAGCCCAGATAGGCCCGCTTGACCTCTTCGTTTTCCATCACCTCAGCCGCCGGCCCTTCGGCGATCTTCATACCGAAGTTGAGCACCATGACGCGGTCACTGATCTTGAAGAGCTCCTTCAAACGATGCTCGATCATGATGATCGACCGTCCCTCGCCGCGGAGCTTTTCGATGATCGGTACGATGCTCCCGACCTCGGCGAGGCTCAACCCGGAGAAGAGCTCGTCCAGAATGATCAGATCGGGCTGAAGCGCAATCGCCTTGGCCAGCTCGAGCCGCTTCAGATAGCCCTGCGGCAGGACGCTCGCCACTTTGTAAGCGACGTGCGAATCCCGCTCGAAGCCCACCTCCTCCAGAAGATCGAGCGCCACCGCCTCGCGCGCGCCGAACTTCCCTCCCGCCAATCCCTTGACCCTCGGAGAATAGAGGGGGATGATCATGTTCTTGAAGGCCGGGAGACGGTAAAAGGGCCGCACCATCTGGAAGGTCCTCGCCAGTCCCAGCCGCACGATGCGGTGCGGCCGCCAGTGGGTGATGTCCTGGCCCTTGTAAAGGACCTTGCCGGAGCTGGGGCGCACGAATCCGCTGATGCAGTTGACCAGGGTGGTCTTGCCGGAACCGTTGGGGCCGATCACCCCCAGAAGCTCCCCTTCCATCAGATCGAAGCTCACCGCGTTGAGGGCCAGAACGCCGCCGAAGGCCTTGGTCAGACCGCTCACCTGCAAAATGGGGGTTCCGCTCATTTGTCCACCTCCACCCAGCGCTCGAACTGCTGGTACTTGCGCTGGATATAAGGGAAGAGGCCCTCGGGGAGCGCAACGATGAAAACGACCAGAAAGACCCCGTACAGGATGATCCTGAGCCCTCCGAAGCCGCGCAGGACCTCCGAGAGCGGGACCAGGATGCACGCACCGAGCGTCGCGCCGGCCAGGCTCCCGGGTCCGCCCACGACGGCGGCTGCGATCGGCAGGATGGAGTAATCGAGCGCGAAGACGGGCATGCCGACGAACATGTAGACATGGGTGGTGAAGGCACCGGCGAATGCCCCGATGCAGCCGGCCATGAAGAGGGACTGGATCTTGAACCATGTGACGTCGATCCCGGCATTCATAACCGACCGGTCGTTGTCGTTGATCCCTCTCAGCACCAGCCCGAAATCGGAGTCCATCAGCCGGCGGAACCCGAAAAGGGCCGCCAGAAGGGCGCCAACGACACAGTAGACCTCCACCCAGACATTCGGCAGCGGCGTGAGGCCGCTCAGCCCCTCGGTCCCTCCGAAGACCTTGGTGGCCTCGACGATCCTGACCAGCATGAGGGGAATGATCAGGGTGACCATGGCGAAATAGATTCCCCGCAGGCGCAGGACCGGCAGCAAAAGAACCGTACAGATGAGCCCACCCAGAAGCGTCCCGATCGGGATCGCGATGAACGGGGACAGGCCGAAGGCGTGGTTCAGCACCCCGGAGGCGTAGGCCCCCATGCCGAAGAAGAGGGCCTGTCCGAGAGACACCATGCCGCTCTGGGCCAGGATATCCCAGCTGATGGCCAACAAAGCGAAGACGGCCACCGAGATGAGAACCTTTTGCCAATAGACGCCCAGAATCAGCGGCAAGACGATGAATCCGACAATGGGCAGCAGACGGGGAAACGCCAGATAGAACATTTCCCGCCAGGAGGAGAGAGCAAAGACATCGCCGGAACGCGCCTTGATGCCTCGATCGATTCTTTCCCTGCGCAATTTCAAGTCAGGCTATCCTTTCTCCGACTGAGCAGGAGCGGCTCCTGCGGCTGGCACAAGGCGGAAGGGCTTCGACAATCATCAAGCCGGGATCCCGCCGGGGGTGTTCACTACTCGTGACTGGACGAAGGGGAAACCGCGCATCCGATTCAGGTCTTCAGCTGCAGATCTCGGCTGCGTTCCTGTTCGGCTGCGCCCGTCCCTTCAGGATAGGCCCTCGAACTCACAGAAGGTTGGATGGGCGCCATTCAATCAAAAAGAGAGGTCTTTTTCAACAAAAACCTGAAAGACCTCTGCCTGCCCCGTAAAAAATCCCGCCGGAGCACCAGGGGTTGTGCATCCAAGCACAAAATACCGGGCAGGCAAGGAACGAACCTCCCGCTTTTCTCGCTTTCCAAGAAAATATGTTTATCGACAATCACTTACACGAATCTACCAGAGCCGCATCATCCTGCGGCCCCGGCAAATCGCGGGGCAGGTCTGGATCACCGGCCGTTTCCCGACACCGGCGGAACAAAAACCGAATGGGCGACAGGGCGGGGGAGAAAAGACGAAACGGCCGATATCCACTAACGTATTGCGAATACAAACTTTTCGATGAAATGCTATCTGTGGCACGGAGTTTGCTCTTCAGTACCAGCGACGCCGACTCAACTCATGCCATGAAGGAACACGGCGTCTACCTTCCTCCTGGTTCCTTCGTCCGGCCCACAACATGGGTCTTCCTCCTCCGCTCCGGCCGCGTCCGAACAGGACGCGGCCGGAGTCCTTCCCTCGAGGTTGTGCACCCTGCTTTCATTCGCACAAGACAGGGATCCGCAAACATCCAAATGATCGCCAAAATTGGCCGAAATGAGGATTTCACGATCGGAAGGCGAGTTTCACCCGACAATTTTCACCAGATGGAAACCAGGCCGGTCACTCCCCCGAGCAGACTCGCGGGCCACCACGGCAGGACATCTTTCCTCAGCCCCAAGGCACCAGGATCTTGACGTAGCGGCAGTCTGGAAAATGCAGGTAAATATAGTGCGAGTTCCCTTCCCCTATCTGCATCGAGATGCTGACCATCTCTTGGACCTTCAGGGTATAAGGCGGTTTTATCTCTTCGCCGCCTTCCACCCGGGCTTTGGTGAAATCGAAGCGGCCGTTTTTGACCGGAATCCTGATGACGACTTCATACGTCTCTTCACCCTCAATCATGGCCCCCTCCTCGTCCTGGCACTTCCCTCAGGAGATGCCTCTTAAAAGTCCACCCTCTCCATCGCCTCCGGCGCGCCCCTGCATGTGGAACTCGCTGGACCTCGTTGCCGCCGCGTAGAACCTCGCACCCCCTTTCCGCACGCAGTAGCCCTTGATTTGCCTCACGCTCCCTTTTCGAGGATGCCGCATCATCCTCAGAATGCGAGGGTCATTCTGACGAACCACAACCTTTCCGGATAAATCTCCGGGTTGACTGCGTCAGGTTCGTAGTATCGGAACGATTCGTCGAAACAATTCTTGACACCCATGCTGACGATGCCCCTCCTCTTGGGCAACCGGTAGTGGAGGGCCACATCGGTGACCCAGAAGGTGTCACGTTCATCCCGCGTAGCCCCGAGTTCCGGATCGTCGAAGGATCCGGATTGATCCACATACGTGACCGTCAGATCGGCACCGAATCCCCAGGGATGGAAGAACCGGATGCCGAGGGGCACCCGGAGCGTCTCGAGTGAGGTGAAACTTCCACCGCCTAGATATTCCGGGTCCGCCGTGAGCTTTTCCTGTCTGAACTCCACCGTTGCCGACATCCTTTTGTGCGGCGCCCAGTAAAGATATCCACGCAGGAGATCCTCCTCCCAGTCCGTCTCCTCGATGGTGGGCGGTTGGCAAAACTCCTGAAAATGCTGGTAGGCGAAGTCGATCTTGCGCTTCGAGGCCTCGATCCCCGCAAAGAGCCGTTTGGCCAGACGCTGATCCATCGCCAGGCCGAAGCGCCAGGAATCTGCGCCATTCGCATCGTCGAAGAATTGATTGAACCCTGCTATCTGCGTCGGCTCGACGGTCTGGTTCGCAATCAGGGTCCTCTTGAGCGTCCTGAAAACCGCACCCCGCAGGATCGTATCCGCAAAAGGCCTATAGGTCACGCCCAGTTTCGGATTCAACCGCGTCTTGTCGTCCAGATCCCCCTCGTAGCGATCGATGCTCGCCCCAAGGGTCCATGCGACATCCCGGGGATAGCGTAAAGTCGCATAGGAATAGGCGTTCGAATGACGAAGGTCCGCCTTTTCGAAGTTCGTGCAGTCCCATGGAGGAAACGGGGGACATTCGAAGCCGGTGTTCACCGCCAGCCGGCTGCTGCCGCTGAAGTGGCCCAGTCCGCTCACCAGATTGAAGGCCGATCTCCGGTAAAGATGCTGCACCTCGCCGATGGCTCCCCGGCTGTCGCCCGACGATTGATCGAAGAAATCGACTCCTGGCATGACCGGCTCCCTGAGACTCAGATCCCAATCCAGATGCTGAAAGATCAGCGACGCGATCAGATCCGAGCCGGGCTTCAGGGTGTGACGCAGACCGAACCGAACAAAAAGGGCGTCTTCGTCCTGCCTCAGGCTTCCGAGATAGGCATCGGGTTCGAACCGGAGGGCGAGATCCCCCGAATCCGTATTTCGGATGCGCCATTCCATCTGGACACCCGTGTCCGGCGAGAGGCTTGTCTGAAGAAACACGTTTGTCACGTTCTCCATGAAATCATTGTTGGGCCTGTATCCCGACGTCTGGTAGTGATACTGGCCCACGCTGTAAGAAAACCCGTCGGAGATGCCGGATTGGATCACCTCGCTGCCCCAGGTCCGGTTTCCGGCCGCGATCCCGCTTGCCTGAAGGGCCAGGCGATTACGGGCAAACAGCGGATTGAACTCGTTGTAGCCGACATCGGCCGGACCAGCCCCTTCCAAACCATATAGATCACTCTCAGCCAATCGCGGGGAGACCGGGGTGACATTCAAAGGCTGGAGCAACTGAGATTGAAGCCATTCGCTTACCCGAGCGATCTCGTGATTCGAAAGCGCGGCATAGCTGCCAGCGAGGAACCTGTGGGCGGAATAATCGGCCGGATCGGCGTCGACCGACCGCCATCCTTCCACCAGTCCGAGTTGTTCGAAACCGAGATCGCTGTAAATGCGGGCCAGACCCGCACTTCGCGCCGCCAGATCCTGGTCGAGCAGCAAGCGTGAACGATAGACCGCCCGGTGGTCATTCAGATCGATGGAGCGCTGCAGGTCATCCATCGCCTCCACCGGCCGATTGAGGCTCTGTTTGCGAATCGCATCGTAAAACCACGGCGTCGGATCGAACGGATCGAGCGTCTTTGCGGCTTGCAGCTGTCCTGCCGCCGGTCCGTCCCGCTTTTCGTCATAGTAGGCCTTTGCGAGACAACTCCTGTAAAGGGCGTTCCCGGGATCCAAACCGACGGCGATCTCGAGTTCCGCCCTTCCACCCTCGAGGTTTCCTCCGCGGATTTTCCCGAGACCCAGCCCGAGCCTTGGAAGCGGGTCGGACGGGTCGAGGCTTATAGCCCGCTCGAAGGCATCCACCGCCTTCTCCAGGGCTGTTTCGTTCAGGAAGGCAAACCCCAGAACCGTCTGGTGCCGAGCCGTATCCGGATGCAGAGCGACCGACCTCTGCGCGGCGTCGAGCGCACCGCCGTGATCGCCTGTCATCAGCCGCAGCTCCGCGACGCGGGACCACATCAACCCGCTCGAAGGGGCCGCGGCGGCGGCATTTTCGGCGCTCTTCAAGGCATCCTCGATCTCGAATCCCGCCTGCTGCACATAGGATTTTGCCATGAGCACCACCGGCGACCGCGGATCGGCATCGAGCGCCCGCTCAACCCACCGGACAGCTGCATCGCGGTCGTTCTGTACGAGTGCGATCAGCGCCCGCAAGGCCAGGGCCGGGGCAAAGCTGGGATCCCGGCGCAGCACCTCCGCCAGATCGCGCAGCGCTTCATCCGAGCGACCAACCTCCAGCGCGAGGGAGGCTCGCCGGGTAAGGCATCCCAGGGTGGGGGTCTTCAAGGAAGCCTTGTCAACCCATGAATCGCCCTCGGTCGACTCGGCGCTGCACCGGCCCTCACGCACGGGCAGCTCTTCGCCCGAAGGCCCCTCTGGCCGGGACTCCTTTGCATCCGGTTCGGATGCCTCCAGGATCGGAGGATAGTAGAGGGACCAATGCACCGCATCCCTGGGACGCACCACAAGCCGTCTGACGGGCGCCGCCCCGTCGGGCGCCGCCGCCGATTGACCGTCAGCGAGATCGAGCCCGCCCGCCTGATTGGTCAACCTGACCCTGCCCGCGAAAACCGTCACGACAGTCTCCTGATCCCTGACCTGAACAAGAAACTCGGTCCCTTCCACCCCTCCGTTGACGAACGGCGTAAGGAACGTGAGGCTGCGAGGGATACGGCTGAAGAAATAGACGACCCCGCTGATCAGGTCGATGATCGATGGTTCTTCATCCTCGAGGGACATCAGCGTGATGGTCGTGTTTTGATCGAGGCGCAAAAATGTTTCGTTCGTCAGAAGCAAGGCCGCGCGGCTATGCCGGTCGACTCTGATCATGTCACCGGAGCAGCAAAGATCATTCATCACGACAGGAGACCAGATGGACTCTCCTTCCCGGCGGATCTCCACCCGGCCCTGCACGGACACGACCCTGGCCGACACCCCCTCGCAGCGCTCCTGCGCCTCCCCTGCCGCCCCACAAACGGCACCAGGGATTGGGAAAAACCACCACACCGATGTCATCATGGCAAGACATTTCAAAAAGCGCATCGGTTCCTGCCTTTCCACCCTGGTGCTGCTTGTAAGGGAGAGCAAGCTCATTCACGGAGATAAACGAAATCAAGCGCTTACACTGCCGCGACCTGCAGGTTGCCGAACAATCGGCAAAGACCGACGTCGAGATCTGCCAAAAAGAACCCTTCCGGATCGAAGCTACTTGCGATCCAGACTGATCTCCCCTTTCCAACCCTCGGCCGGCGGTGAAGCGATGCACCCAGGAATGATTCCCATGTAATAGCGGCTTGGGCCGTCTTCGCACCGAATGCTCATGCATTCTGCGAAAAGCCTCAGTGCCTCGTCCCAGTCCCGTCTTCGAAAGGCCTGTAGTCCCCTTTCAAAAACGTTGCACAGACTCAAAAACATGTCATCGGCTTCCCCCCTTCGGCCGAGCAGCTCGAACACCCGAACAGGCTGCGACTTTCCCGCAAAGATAAACGAACCTACCTCCCGGGCGATGACCGCCTCCACCTCGCCCAACACCGCTTCGGAAACGAGCCTTTTGGTCGACAGGAACTTGTTCAGACCCTCGATCCGCGAGGCCGTATTGACGATGTCCCCCACCGGACGGTATGCATAGCGCCCTCTGGCACCCACGTTGCCGAGATAGATGTAGCCGCCGTGAAGTCCGATCCGGGTCGGTATCGCCACTCCTCCAGGAGAACAACCGAAAGACTCGACCGCTTCGTTGATCTCGAGCATGGCCAGGCAGGCCTCCTCGCAGACATCGGGCTCCGGCCGGGCGGCAGTCCACATGGCGAGCATCCCGTCCCCGATGACTTCGACCACCAGCCCGCCATGACGTCTGACAGGCTCGAACAGGGCATCGAAATACCGGTTCATGAGCCGATTGAGCGATTGAGGATCCATGGATTCCGAGAGACTGGTGTAGCTTTCGGCGTCCGTGAACAGGCATATCCCGTAAACCACCCCACGGGATACCTCGTCCACAGAGAGGTCCCGGAGCAACCCGTCTACAACCCCATCGGGCAAATAGTATCCGAACGCCTCCCGCATCCTCCTCCTCTCCTTTTGAACCCTCCCGTATTTCCAAAGGACACTGCCGAAGAAGGCGATCGGCAACTGGATTCCGAGAGGAATCACCAGCGGCCACCACACCCCTGCATGATCGAAGCGGTACCACGCAAAAAGCAGATAGGCACCCCCTGAAGCCAGGGCTCCGGCAGCGGCGGGCAACGCGGGCAGCAAAAAACAGATCAAACCCAGCCCAACTCCGAAGCAGGTGATGACGAGGAGGCGCAAAAGCATCGGCAAGGGTTCGACGCTGTTGCCCTCCAGGAGATTTGCAAAGGACGTGGCCGCGATCTCGACCCCGCTTACGTCTTCGCCGCTCGACAAGGAAAAGACCGTATCGAAACCATCCTTTCGCTGAGGCCGAAGGCTTTCGCTCATTCCGACAAAAAAGGCGATCCGTGACTCGGGAAGACCGAAATTCAAAGGGTCGGCCGACGCCTGGATCATCTTGTGGAAAGAGATGGTTCGAAAAGTACCCGCCGGACCGTAATGATTGAGATAGCAGTCAGGAGGCTGGCCGTACATTCTGATGAGCGATCTGAGGCCCTGGAGGCGGGCTTGGTCCGGCGTTCCATTCGAAAGACGATAAGATTCCGACTCCAATGTTTCCAGCATCCGTTCCGAAAGGGATGGATCCAATAAAAAGAGCCTCCTGACATCCCTCATTCGATCGGGGAATTCGTCGGCTTTCTGCGGCCAGGCATGGCCCATTTTGAATCGCCCGGCCTCATCCTGGCGAAACCGGACGAGGAGTTCCAAAAACTCAGGGTAGACATCCTTTGCAAAGATCTGAAAGGCCGCCACCGGCAGCGTCGGCACATCACCTGCAGTTTCTTTGACAGTCCAGAAGCGATTCAAGCGAAGGGGTATTCTCGGCAAAGGGAATGGTGCCACCGCTGCGGCAGAAATGGCCAGGGCATCGGCGGGAGTCCTCAGCGTCTCGAGATTTGCAAAGCCGATTTCCTTCCCCTCTGCACTCCTGATAGGCACGGACGACTGTTCGATGGAATGGCACAGGACCACGTTGCAGCCCTTTTCCATCGCTGAGGCGAATACCCTGTCCTCCTCCTGCCTTGGCTCCTCGAAGAAAAGATCGAAGACGATCACCGCCGCACCCAGGGCATTGAGTTTATCCACGAGCAGCCCGTAAAGCGAGCGTGGCCACAGGTAGGGTTTATCCGGAAGTCCCATCGTATCTGCCGAGGCCTTGTCGAGGGCGACGATGCAAACTTGGGCGGGTGGGCATTTGGCGCCCCTGATTCTGAACAGCAGGGCAAGCCCCATATCTTCCTCCACCTTGAGTAGCCATGGAAAAAGAAGAACGCCCACTGCAGCGATAAACAGGGCTGCGACGAGTGCCTTTTTGACCGTCAAAGGCTGCCCCCTGTCCTGACAGGTATCATTTGACCTGTTGAAGAATTGAACTGGGAGTCGGGGTTTGATTAGGAAGCGAACTGAATGAAAGACTTTGCCAAAAGGCATTTGGCTGCGAGTTCTACCAGTTAGACGCGCTTACCCGTGCAGCGCTCCGGGTTCAGAAACGGCTGGAAGCAGAGGAATGGTTTGAATCGGGAAAAAAGGTTTATTCGGGCTCGAAAATCGAATTCACAGAAAAATCAATGGGCGTCACTTGCACCTTATTCCTTTTTAAAAGACGTTGAATGATCTTGCCGCTGCAGGGCCGAACAGACCGGTATTTCACGGAACCACCATAGCAGCGCTTCATTTCAGGACCGATGATCCAGAAACAACGCCCGGCCCGCAACCCGGCCGCATCGCCGCAGTAAGCTACTCCCGCCAGATGTCAGCCCAAGGGTGCCCCGTAGAGATGGATGTCGTCCACCCAGACCGTTCCCGCTCCTTCGATGACCAGATTCAACCGGATATTGTCGGGATTCTGACCAGACTGAAGCATGAATGGTGTTTCAACGGTGACCCAACCGTTCGTCCCGCTCAGAGCAGACTGAAGCCCCTTCGAAAAATACTCGCCGCCATCGGGGAAATGGCACCACATTTCGAGGTAGGTCTTTCCCTCGAGGGCCTCCGTGCTGAGCTTTGCCTGATATACCACCCGGGCATTTTCCACATCCACGTCCCCGGTCTCATAAAGCCTGACGGACCGCCGGCCTCCCGCATCGATGCGGATCGATCCCTTCCCGTCACTGCTCCTGTCTGTATCCAGGCAGACGCCGTCCTGTGAGATGACTCCTTCCAAATGGTCCACCGGGAAATGCTTCAATTCTATAGCCTCATCCGAGGACCCCGAACAGCCGTGGACACATCCCGCGAAAAGCATTGCCGCGATCACGCAGAGGATTCTGTCCGAAATCATCCTCTCCCTCCCGTCACATGGGGGTTCCGCTTCACTGCAGGACCCTGGCGCTACCGTCGGGCCGCCGCAAAACCGTCACCCGGTCGCCCTTCGCAAAGGGCACATCATTCGCCTGGACGATCGATACCACCTCGCCATTGTCCAGTTTCACCGTAATCTCCAGACCGTTCTGCCTTGTAGCGCCTTCCTCGGCAGCGCCACCGGCCAAGGCGCCGGCCACCGTTCCGGCGGCTCTGGCCAGGGTTTGTCCGCTGCCACCGCCGATCGTGCTTCCAATCCCATACCCCAGGATTCCACCGGCGATGGCCCCGATACCGGAATGCGTCCCTTCGATCTGCACACTTCGAACCATGACCACAGTCCCTTCGTGGGCTACCTGGACCTGTTTCGCTTCATCGCGTGAGTAGACGTCGCCCGACAAACTCGGGGCGCACCCCACCCCTGTCAAGGCCATGACCAGCCCCATGCAGACGGTCGCTGCAAAACGGATCCTTCTCATTCTAAACCCTCCTCAGGGATCTTCAGCAAACCAACACACAGCGTATTCGGGTGAACCTCTGCTCCAAGAATCGCAACTGCTCCCGGTGGATCATCATTTCCAGTGAGATTTCCTTTATTTGGGATCATATCAAAAACCTGGCCGCCCTGCAATCACCAATTCATCCTGAGGGCCATTTCTTGCTTCAGCCCCCGCGATTGTAAACAACCGCGCGATGGCCCCATGAACCTTGTGGTCCGCGAATGACTTGGACTACCGTTGACAAAGACCGTAATCATCGCATAACCCTCGGGAAAGCCTTCGACACCCGCAGAGCGAAATTCACGATCTGTAAATGAGGCATCCGGGTCCGGGAGAAGCCACTTTATCACCCCGCTTGCCATGTGCCGCAGTTGGACCAGTGGATAGTTGGCCGGCGATCCTCTGAAATCTCCTCCGGATGCCTCTGTAAAGCCTGCGCCCCTGAAGCCTTCACCCCCGAGAGACAGTGCACATCCCCATTCAAGAGGCGACTCGACCGGCTCGAGGTAGGGCTGGAGAGCGCCGTTGCCGGGGGATTCTACGTGCAGCCTCTCTGCGGTTCTCGAAAGGCGCACCGGACCGGAGTATCCTCCGCAGACCATGATCTCTCCGTTGAGGAGCAGGGTCGTGGTGCAGCCGATGCGGCGATCGCTCGTCGTGCAGGTCCGGACCCAGGAATCGGTGGCGGGTCTCATCATCTCCACCCATACGGCGGGGCCTCCGGCGCCTGTCCCACCCACAACGAGGACCCTGCCGTCGCGCAGCACGAGGCTGGAATGGCCCGTGCGTGGAACGGAGAGTACTCCTGCACTGCGCCAGAGACCTGTCGCCGGATCGAATCGTTCGACCGGAGCTACAAAGCCTTCTCGATTGACACCCCCGGTAACCAGCACACTGCCGTCGGGGAGCAGGACCGCGCTGTGGCCCATGCGAGGAAAGGCCATCGCGTTCGTCTCGGCCCAGGAACCTGTCTCCGGATCATACACCTCGGCTTCCCCGGCAGGACCCCAGGGGCCGGCCCCGCCTGCAACCAGCACCCTGCCGTCGCGCAGGAGTGTCGCAGTATGCCGGCACCGCGGCTGTGTCATCTCCCCCGCTGGCATCCAGATGCCGCTGCCCGGATCGAATATCTCCGTCTCGAAAAGGATGCCGCTGGCACCCAGACCGCCTGAGACAAGGATGCCGCCATCCCAAAGGGCCGTTCCCGCAAAATCCATCCTCGCCATCCGCATGTCCTCGACCGTGTGCCAGTTTTTCGGCACGGTCTGGTACACCTCCGTGCTTGCCGTCGGCCGGTTCCCGATACGCCCTCCGCATACGAGAAGATTTCCATCGGAAAGGAGGAAAGCACTGTGGGAAGTTCGGGCACGGGCCATTGGAGCCGCCGCGAACCAGCGCCCGCCTGCCGGATCGTAGACCTCGACGTGGTTCAACGGGCGTCGGGACAAGGCCTCTCCCCCCGCCACAAGAATCTGTCCCTGTGGAAGAAGGGTCGCCGTATGGTGCGCCCTTGGCTGCAAAAGACCCCTGGATCTCTGCACTTCCAGCCGCCCTTTCGGGGCATAGATCTCGGCCGAAGGCAAAACCTCTTTTCCGCACACCCCGCCGGCCACCAGAACGGTTCCGTCGGGCAGCAAGGTCGCCGTATGCAGTTTGCGATTCACATTCATCGGGCCGATGGAACGCCATCCCGCGCTCGACGGCTGATAGACCTCCGAATCCGGAAACCCTTCTCTATTGCTGCCTCCCACCGCCAAAACAGATCCATCCGGCAGGAGGGACAAGGAAAACTGGCTGCGCTGGTAAACGGTCGGGGCCCCGGTGTCGATCCACTGGTCATTGCCCGGGTCGTAAATCCGAGGCTGGAGCAGACACCCTGCGCTGCCCGCCCCGCCGACCACCATCACCTGCCCCCCCGAATCCGGAAGTTGGACGGCGCAGGCTCCGGCAACCGGACAGCCGGTAAGGGGGGCACTCGGGGTCCATCTCTCGGATTCCGGGTCGTAAAGGTCCCCGGTCTCATCCGAAAATTTCCTCTCGCCCGTCGCGCCCCCGAAGATGAACACCCGCCCGTCCGAAAGGAGCGTCGCCGTGTGCGATGCGCGAGGAACCGTCAAATCAGCCGTGCGACTCCAGACGTTTTCTTTGGGATAGAAGATCTCCGCAGCGGCGACGGGCAGCATGGAATCGATGGAACCCCCGGCCACGAGGACACGGCCGTCCTGCAAAAGCGTCGCCGTATGCTCCAGTCTGGGTTGTTCCAGAGCGCCTGCATCACTCCAGGTCCTTGTGGCCGGGTCGTAAAGCTCCGCCGACCGGAGCGTTTCATTGCAGTCTCCGGCCCTCCGACCGCCTGCGACCAAGACCCGGCCGTCCGGCAGAAGCGTTGCTGTGTGGTGGGAGCGAGAGGTTTTCATATCGCCCGTGCGCTCCCAGGCGCCGCTTGAAGGATCATAGATCTCCGCGCTGCAAATGACCCCTGCGAATTCCTCGTTGTCCTGCATTCCACCCGCCACCAGGACCGTTCCATCGGACAGGAGGGTCGCCGTGTGGGCGAATCGTTTATCCTGCATGGAACCGACGGGCTTCCAAGGCCCGGCTGCATAGGTCAGACCGGGAACATACGCAAGCAAACAGAAAAGCAAAACACTGATGACGGCGAGGCAAAAGCACCTCAAGCCGTGAAACGGGGTTTCGAACTTCATGTATGCCTCCTATTGTTGAATTCTTTTGATGTCCTCAGGGCCCTTCCACCATCGATCCGCTGTTCCTGGACATCCCCGGCCCGACAAAGCAAGCAGTGTGCCATAAACCGCAGCCGCCGGAGTTGACCCCAGCGTATGAGGCCCACCCCTCCCCTGGAAAGGAAACGATCCAGGGAAACGCTGGTTTTTGCCCTTCCTCCTGGGCATCCCCGCCCTGAACCATAGGCACCGGTTTGAAACCTCCGATGCGGCATGCGTCTTTCGCATTCCTTACTGCTGGATGCGCTTTTCACGTTGCCCCTTGCTTTACAGGGCCCCTCCGATCCGCTAAAGTGATTTTGTCAACACATCGAAAAGTCGCGATGAGGACGCCGACCCCGTTCCCATTCAGAGCGGCCCGCTGAGCGGAATTGCTCAGGGAAGCGTTCCGCTCAGCGCTTGATGAAACGCTGCCATGCCGATCTAGGTCTGAAGTTTGGCCCTGGTGAAAACACCCTGTTAGGATATTTCAATGGAAGCCCTGAGATGAGCTATGCGGGAGAGATGCGGAAACTGGTCGGACCCCGCAGGATCTTCGTCCCCGGTGTGCGGGCTGTCATCGTGAACGCCGCCGGAGAGATCCTGCTGCAGCGCCGCAATGACAACGACCTGTGGGGTTTACCCGGCGGGTCTGTCGAATTGGATGAATCCCCGCTTACTGCGCTCCGCCGAGAGGTGGCGGAGGAGACCTCCCTGGAGGTGGTCAGCGCCGAGCCCATGGGCCTATACTGCGGCCCTCGCCAAAAATTCACCTACCCGAACGGAGACGAGGTGCAGTGTTTCGCCTTGGCCTTCATCGTGAGAAACTGGCGCGGCACTCCTCGTGCAGACGGCATCGAGGGATCAACGCTGCGTTTTTTCTCGCTTTTCGACCAACCCAAAGACATCGTACCCGTGCATTTGGCGACGATCGAAGATTACCGCAGATACAACGGGAGCTTTCTCTTGTCTCATTAGTTTCGATCCGGAAATGGTCTTTTTGGCCGATCCCGGCGTCAATCTGTACGTTTGCTTGTGCGGCGACCTGCAGGTCGCCTCCCGCTAACCGTCGCCCTGCAGCCGGACCGGGCCGGAAAATGGCGACCCGGCGCATACATGCTTGACAAATAGCTGAAAAAGCCGATAAAAGATAGTCTTATAAGCTGATATCAACCTTTCACTCGTCCGAGCATCCCGCTGCGGTATGCGCGGCGTCAGCAGGATCGGGATGCGGCGATTTCCGGCATGCTTAGGGCCACGCACCTTGCTTCAGATGATCTTTTTGGCCGGACCGGCTCCCTACGGGCTTCTTGATCCTTGGAAAACCGTGACTTCCGGTAGAGGCCGCCTCCACCGGAGACCCCACACGAGAGGGGCGACTTGCGCGCTTTTCACCTTCTGCTGACAGCGATCATCCTTTCCCCGGGTGCGTGGATGTTTGCCTCCTGCGATATCAAGATCCCCATCCCGAAGGAAACCGTTCCGGCAATCCATGATTCCGGATCCTTAGCCGCGGAACGGGAAACCCTGGGAGGCCGTTCACCTGATACTCCCATTTATGCTTTGGAGGGGGTGGTCTTCTCCGCTTCAATCCGGCGAACCGGCCATACGGATGATGTTTGATCCGGTGGAGCCGGTCCTTCCCGTCCCGATTCATCGACTTGGAGGTTCTATGAAAACCGGGGTTCCCAGACGTTGGTTCGCACTGACGCTTCTCGCTCTTCTCCTCACCAGCCTGCTCTTTTCCGCAACGGCGCTCCTCGCTATGGTGTCCTGCAAGGATCCGCTTCCTTCCTGGAACGCCGGTGAAGCCAAGGATCGGATCCTGGCCTTCGTCCGGAACGTCACCCAACCCGGAAGCCCTGCCTTCGTCCCGGTACAGGAACGAATCGCCGTCTTCGACAACGACGGCACCCTCTGCCTTGAAAAACCCGTCCCCTTCCAGTTCGCTTTCAGCTTCGAGCGCATCCGTGCCCTCGCGGAAATCGACACCGAACTGGCAGAACAGCAGCCATACAAAGCCGTGATCGATGGCGACGAGGTCACTTTGCACAACCTGGATCCGGCTGAACTCGAGCAGACGCTCATGATCAGTTTCGCAGGCACGACGATCGAGTCCTTCCAGGAAGCTGTGAACAGCTGGCTGGGGAGGGCGCGTCATCCGCGTTACCAGCGACTTTACACCGAGCTTGTCTATCAACCGATGATGGAACTGCTCGACTACCTGCGCACCAACGATTTCCGGATCTTTGTCGTTTCGGGGAGCGGCGCCGACTTCATCCGCGTCTTTTCGGGGACCTTGTACGGGATCCCCGTCGAGCGGATGATCGGCAGCAGCCTGGTCTATGAACTCGAAAAAACCGAGGGAGGCCAGCGGATCATCAAGACGGACAAGCTCAATTCCTATAACGTCGACGGGGAAAAGGTGCTCAATATCGCCTTGCACATCGGGCGGAGACCCATTCTGGCCTTCGGCAATTCCGACGGCGACCTCGCCATGCTCGAATACGCCGACAACGGCAAAGGGCCCGGACTTTCGCTGCTCCTCCACCATGACGACGAGACCCGCGAATACCGTTATGCCCAGGGTGCGGAAAAGGCTATCGAGACCGCCCGGAGCCGCGGTTGGCAGGTTGTCGGGATGGCCCGGGACTTCAAGTACGTGTTTCCTTTCGAGCTGTCTCAGACCCGGTAATCTCCATGTTTGAAATGATTGCCCTGCGGGCACAACCGGATTCCCGTGTGGAAGCCCGTCTAATGAAGAGCTTTTTGTGGTGCGGTCGGCCGTTGCATCCGCTGGTATCGGATGGGATGGAGCCGGACCGATGGTAGAACCTTTTGAGGCAAGAAAGGAAAAGATGCCATGCATTCGAGCGAAAGAAGGAAGGTTTGGATCATCGCGGCCCTGGCCTTTGCGCTAACAGCCGGGTTCAGCGCCCCGGCAGCGGCGGAAACCGTCGAAGAAACCGGCCTGGTCGATAAATCCGCCATCACCGTCAGGTCATTCATGGCAGACTCCCAGATGGAATGGCTGCAGCAACACCTGAAAGGGGCCAAAGCGGTCCTGATCATCCCGAGCCTCGTCAAATTGGGCTTTGTGCTCGGGGGGTCGGGAGGGAGCGGCGTTCTCCTCGTTCGGGACGAAAAAACGGGCAGTTGGAGCCAACCCGCCTTTTACATGATCGGCAGTGTCACCTTCGGCCTTCAGATCGGCGGTGAAGCAGCGGAAGTCATCATGCTGATCCAAAACCAGAAGGCTCTCGACCAGTTTTACGCCACCGAATTCAAGTTGGGCGGAGACGTTTCGGTGGCCGCCGGGCCCGTCGGCGCCGGCGCCAAATCGAACATCATGGCAGACGTCCTTTCCTTCGCCAAATCCAAAGGGCTTTATGCCGGCTTGAACCTCGAGGGATCGATCATCAAGGTCAGCGACAGCTCAAACCACGCGTATTACGGACGAGCGGTGCGCCCCATCGATATTCTGGTGCGCAATGCCGTCTCCAATCCCGGGTCGGCCGAACTGCGCCAGGAGCTCGCCAACGCTGTACGCTAGCCCGTGTCCGCCCGTGGCCCTTCCTCAGAATGCCTGCGCCCTCGAGGAGCCTGCCCGCTCAGGAATGGGACATGGGCCACCGCCGTGCAACGCCATTCGGGACGGTGATCCTTCTTTGCCCCTGTCCCACATCGAGTCAGTCCTATGGATGAAACCTTCAACGAGTTCTACAAATTCGGCGACCTGCTGGTGATTCACGGCAGGGACATTGTGACCGCCCTGGCGATCCTGGTCATCGGGCTCATCGCGACCCAGTGGCTCATCAGGCACCTTCGACAGGTGCTTCAGAAAAGAATCGCCAAACCGCCGCTGCTCAACCCCCTGATCATGAGCCTCAACATCCTGATGATCGCGCTGGTGGCCGCCCTTGCCCTGTCTTTCATCGGTGTGCCGGCCATCGTTATCCGCCGTATCCTGCTGGCGGCGCTCCTGGGAGGGATCGGCCTCATCGTCCTGTTCAGACCCTACCTGCCAACGCTTCCCTACAAAGTAGGCAACACGGTCGAGATGGGCGGGCTGCTCGGAAAAGTGGAAGCAACCACCTTTCTCCACACACGGCTGCGGACCTTCGACGGCAGGACGCTCTTCATCCCCAACCGGATGGTTTTCAATGACATCGTTTCAAACTATCACTACACCCCCACGCGGCAGATACGGCTTTACCTAACCATAGGCTACCGGGAAGACATGCTCAAGGCCAAGACCCTTCTCAAGCGCGTCCTGACAGAGGATCCCCGAATCCAGGAAAAACCCGCTCCCACGGTCTATGTCCTTTCGCTGACCGAAAACGGCGTGGTTCTGTCGGCCCGCGGGTGGGTGGAAAACCAGAAATTTTTCAAGGCCCGTTGTGAACTCTATGAAAGGGTCAAGCTCCTCTTCGATGACGAAGGGATTGCCTTTGCGCATCCACAGCGGGACGTGCACCTCGATGGGCAGAGCGGTGGTTGGACGGAGCAAGACACCCCGTATCGAGAAAACCCGGTTGAAGAGCGCATATGATGGAAGCAACGACGGCTTCGAAGGAAACAAAATACACACTCCACGAACTGGTGGACATCGATCAGCTCGACCGGTTGATGGGGCTTTTCAACAAAGCCACGGGCCTTGCCATCGCGGTCATTGACAATAAAGGAACCATTCTTGTCGCCAAAGGTTGGCAGAAGATCTGCACGGATTTTCACCGGCGGAACCCAAAGACCAACGATCGATGCGTGGAGAGCGATTTATATATCAACCGGTGCATCGGTCAGGGGAAATACGTGGAGTACCAGTGCAAGAACGGCCTGGTCGACATGGCCGCCCCCATCATCATCGCCGGAAGCCATCTGGCGACCATTTATTACGGCCAATTCTTCATCGAAGGAGAAGAGCCGCCACGGACCTTCTTCGAGACACAGGCGAAGACCTTCGGCTTCGATCTCGATCGATACCTGGAGGCGTTGGATCTCGTTCCTGTAATAAGCCGCGAAAAAGCGCATCGGATCATGGACTACTACGTAGCCCTGGTCCACTTCATCGCCGAAACCGGGCTTGCCCGTTACAGGCAGATCGAGGCCGAAACAGCGCTGCGCGAGAGCGAAGCGCGGTTCCGCATTTTCGCCGATTTTACCTGGGATTGGGAAAGCTGGATGGGGTCCGACGGGAGCTACGTGTACGTAACGCCCTCCGTCGAACGGATCACCGGCTACAGAGCAGAAGAATTCATTCGTGAACGAAAACTCTTGATCGACATCGTGCATCCGGAAGACCGATCCGCATTTGCCGAGCACCTCCAGAAAGAGCTCGTGGAGCGTAAGGAAGGAAACATCGATTTCAGGATCATCACCCGCGTCGGGGAGGAGAGATGGATCAGCCATTACTGCCAGCCCGTCCATGACCAGGGCGGCGCCTGGCTGGGTGTTCGTGCCAGCAATCGTGATGTCAGCGAACATAAGCATGTTGAAAGAGAGCTGCGAAAAAGCGAAACACGTTACAGGGCTATTGTCGAAGACCAAACCGAGCTGATCTGCCGTTTCAGCCTCGACGGCGTTCTGACCTACGTCAATGGAGCCTATTGCCGCTACTTCGGAAAAGAGCAGGAGGAACTGATCGGGAACAGCTTCCATCCTATGATCCCCGAGGAGGAGCGCGATCTCGTCATCGCGACCCTGCGGTCTCTCACGCCGCAAAATCCGCTGATAACGCATGAACATCGCGTCATCACACCCGGCGGCGACATCCGCTGGCACAGGTGGACGAACCGCCTGATCCTGGATCAAAACGGCAACCCCTACGAACTGCAGGCCGTGGGTCGGGACATCACCGACCGGAAACTGGCCGAAGCGACGCTGAAGGAACAGAGCCAAAAGACCAGACTGTTCGCGTATTCCGTCTCGCACGACCTGAAAAGCCCCGCCATAGCCATCCACGGTCTGACCAAGCTGCTTCGGGACAAATATGGAAAAGTGCTCGACGAGAAAGGCGTCGAATACTGCGATAAGGTGCTGCAGGCATCCGAACACCTTGTCTCCCTGGTCCAGAAAATCAATATGTACATCTCCGCCAAAGAGGTGCCCCTCCATCTGGAAAACTGCCGGTTGAAAGAAGTGGTGCGTTTCGTGCGGGACAATTTCGAGATCCAGTTCAACTTGAGGAACATCCGGTTCGTCGAACCACTGGATCTTCCCTCCATTCATGCGGACCGGACGGCTTTGCTCAGGATCATCAGCAATATCGTAGACAACGCCTTGAAATACGGCGGGTCGAAGCTGAGCACGATCACCTTGTCGAACTGTGAAGATGAGGACTTTCACATCATTGCCGTAGAGGATGACGGCGTCGGCATGTCCGGCAGTGATTCCAATGATCTTTTCGAAATCTTCACCCGCAGAAAGAATTCGACCGGAATCGAAGGGACCGGTCTTGGGTTGGCTATCATCAAGGAGCTTGCCGAAAAGCATGGCGGCACAGCCTGGATGGAGGTCAACCCAAAAGGGGGCGTCACCGTCTCGTTCTCGATCGCCAAGAACTTGTCCTAATCCGCTTCCCCTGCCATGCGGCAGACCAACATCGTTCCGTGCCGACGGGACGGACCCTGCAACCTCCTCATGCGCCCCATCCTGCCCTGGGACTCACGACAGGGCGAGCACAGAGCCCTGACAGCCGCTTCACGGACAGGCCGAGCCCCTGGAAACGCGGATGGCTAGGATGATCAGACGTCCATGCTTCGCCTCCAGGCAGGAGACACAGACCCCACCGTCACATTCGGCTTTACATTCTCAGAGGTTTTCCAGATAATGCCGAAAATCCTGGTCCGAGAAGGATGCGGAGCGCCTGCCGCGCCGCGTAGTGGCGGGTCCCCTTCCCGCCCTCTCGAGGGAGCCAAGCGCTTGAATGGAGACGACCTGCAGGTCGTCCCACGACCAACCGTGCAGATCGGCGCTGATGTCGGGCAAAAAGGTCCTTTCCAAATGGAAAGGGGTCCGAGCTGCAAAGCCTACCGGTTTTTCTACGAAACGATCGATCCCATTCGCAACGGGAGGAAGCACCGATGACCATCAGAATCATGCCCTGTCTCGATATGCAGAACGGACGCGTCGTCAAGGGCGTTCAATTCGTCGACATCCGCGATGCCGGTGATCCGGTTGCCTGCTGCGTCGCCTACTGCCATGCCGGGGCGGATGAACTGGCCCTTCTGGATATCACCGCGACGGTCGAAGGACGAGCGACCATGCTGGATGTAGTCGAAAAAGTAGCCCGCGCCGCGACGATCCCTTTCACCGTCGGCGGGGGCATCAGCGACGTGGCCTCCGCTGAGGCCGTGCTCCATGCTGGAGCCGACAAGATTTCAACGAGCAGTGCCGCCTTCCGCAAACCCGAGGTCATTCGACAAATGGTCAAGGCGTTCGGGACGGAGCGGGTCACCGTGGCCATCGATGCAGCAGTCAATGACCGTCTGCCATCCGGATACGAAGTCTATATCGATGGAGGCCGGACCGCAACGGGCGCCGACGCCGTCGAATGGGCAAAGCAAGTAGCCGGCTACGGGGTAAAAACGATTCTGCCCACCAGCAAGAGCACCGATGGGATGAAGCAGGGTTTCGATCTTCCCCTGATCCGGAGAATAAAGGAAGCCACAGGAGCGGACGTAGTCGCTTCGGGCGGAGCCGGAAAGCTCGAGCACTTCTACGACGCAGTGGAGGCCGGTGCGGACATCCTCCTTGCCGCATCAGTTTTTCATTTCAATATCATTGGGATACAGGAACTCAAGACCTATCTCCAAAAACGGGGGGTGACGGTGAGAACCTGATTTGTTTCCACCCGGAAATACGAAGACGAGGTTCTTTTCCGTGGAGAAAGGAACCTCGTCTTCGTTCAGCCGGCGGCAAACTCTTTCACGGATGTCAGACCTCGTGCATACGCTTCATGCCACCCTTCTTTCACAGGCATTATCCGATAAAGGTCCTGACGTTCCGCTTCCAACAGCCGCCTGGGATGGCCCATGAAATCGGCTGCGCAGTAGACGCGCCGCTCGACTGTCTTGGACAGAGCTTTCAACCAATCCACCCCCTCGGCTGAACGTAGCAGATGATGATCGAGAATAAGAATCCGAACCTTTTTCGCCAGGCGTTTGGCGTTTTTCCAGGCACGGACGCGATCCTCCGAAAGAAGTCCATTCTGGTAGAGCGGCGGGCCGGCCGCCAGGACGATATCCGGTGACCATTCGAGAACAGCGTCCACTGTGGCATCGTCGAGAAGCTGGATATCCGAGCCGTGTACAAAGGTGCAGCCCCCCAGTTTCACGCGCGTCATCATCACGTGTCCGAATGGCAGACCGTCCAAACCGTGCGGCATCGCCCCCGAAAACCGCAATGGGCCATCTTCCATCCCCTCCGCAATTCTCCATCCCGCTGAGAAGAGACCCATCAGCGCATCCGCCCGGGATCGACTCTTTTCGGACTGCCCTTCAGGTGCCTTTGCCCAGGCGCGCAACGTCCTGAAACGGTCTGGTAATTGCGAAAACGACAATTGATAAGGGTTGGCATCCGCCAGAGGGATATGATCCCCGTGATAATGGCTGAAAACCACGTCCGTAGCGCTCTCCAGGGCTGCAACAATGCGTTGGCGCGCAGCGACACCCACAGCGATCTGCACCGGGTGGGGTGGGAGTCGATGTCGCCAGGCACCCAGGGCAACCCCGGGATCGATCACGATCACGCGGCCTCGTATCTCCAACCGACAGCAAAGACCCCGTACTCCCAAGGACTCAGCCGTAAGGATCTCAAGCCTCATCGGGACCACCCAGCGACAGTCATATTTAGAAACGACTCGATAGATGAAGTTTTATACTTCAACAGTTTCTCTGCTCAAAAAGCTGTTTCCCAGGATACCCTCTGTTTTTTACTCTTTTTTCTGAAGTTCGTGAAGCTCATCAAAAGACTCCAGATATCTTGATCCTGATAATTTTCTCTCGAATATCATACGGCATCCTTCTTTAGTAAGAGATTCATCGCAGATGTCTGGAACAATTTCGGAGAAAAACTCCTTTTTTTCCGCATCTGTCAACCCTTCGATCGCTTTCTTGATTTCTTCCAATTTCATGTGAATCCTCCTTGTACAATTGGACTGAGAGATTTTGTAATAATCAAATCTCCAATACATTTCCCCAAAGGCCGTGGATATTGCAATAAGCAGTAGCATAAAAAGCCTTGAAGTCTGCGATTTGGTTGATTTGGAAACGAATGTTGGGGTTGGAATAGACAGGAGCCCATGCCGCCCGGCCCAAGTTGATGATTTGGCCTCCGTCTTTCTTGACGCCATAAAGCTCAAGCCATGCAATGTGATGCTCGGGGGTGTTTGGATGAGGACTCTCATGGCCAACCACCACCCGGATGATATCCCTCCCTTCCTTGAATCCCTTGTCGATCGTGATCGTAGGCACATGCTTCTCGTTGCCTTCGTCTTTGGCCGTTTTGATAAGATCGGAAAACTCCATGGTATCCTCCTTTCTCTCACATAGCCGATGTTAGTGAGTTTCCATCCGGAAATGGTCTTTTTGGCCAATCTCGGCGTCAATCTGCACGTTTGCTTGTGCGGCGACCACCAGGTCGCCTCCGCGCAAACGCTGGATTTCCTTGATATTGGCCAAACCAGCACCCGCCCCTCAGGGGCGGGACTGAGCATGAGCACCGTGAAAAGAAAAATCCTCATTTCCGGATCGAAAACCGGATTTTACCGGGAAACTATTTCCGGATGGATCTAAATATCGACAGATCGAGACGCACCAGAAGCAGCGGAACCAGACATCCCAAGGTGCGAAGAATCCGGGTTGCGCCGAGAAATCATCTGTTTTTCTACACAGTCACATCGCCTTCCCAGAAGACTGCAAAAATTCTGGTGGAATAGGCGAGCAGCGGTTTGTAATCGGCGACGGACAGTCCCTGCTTACCACGATCGCGGACAAAGGATCCTGTCCTGCCTTGAAGCAAGGAATCTTTTTGTTAAAAGCAAAACATCGGATTCAGTTCGTCCAATTTCAATACGCAATACATATGCCAATAGCACGGAACAACAAAACAGGGGGGTTTTTCACGTCAACCGGTTGAAGTAACGTTACCATTGCCGGCAGCACGCTTGCGAAATGCCTCGCGAAAAGGGAAAGATCGTATGAGCCTTCTTGCCATTCGCGAAAAATTTTCCTCTTCGATCATAAAACCAGAAATCTGTATGGATTAGCCCCGACCAGTCGCCGCACCAGCAAATCGTCAAACGGAAGCTGAAATCGGCGGGGAAGACCCTTTCCGGATGAAAACCGCTCCTTAAGCGATTCCTGACTTTATCAAGGGCGAGCTTTGATCCTCTCATTGTTTTCCCTCCCGGCCCCATCCGCGGATGCTGCGCCAAAGTAACGTTACAAACCGCGGCACATCGTTACCAGAAAAGAGGTAACGACCCCGCTCTTCAGTAAGACCAGCGATGCTTCTGCCGCCCATACCGTATAGATGCCTTGCCGATATCCCCGCGGTGCCATGCGATCAAGCCTCCCTTTGAATCCTCACCTTCTATCCTTTTGTATTCTCATGAAAAACAGACATCTCTGGCACAGTGAGAAGAGCATTTCCGGCCGGCTCGATTAAAGGTTCCGGAAGCGATTTACCGCTGCGCCAGAAACATGACAAGGCATGACAATTGCTATATTCTGATTATGAGGGAGCATCCATGCAGAAATGATCTTTTTGGCCAATCTCGGTGTCGATCTGCACATTTGCTTTTGCGGCGACCAGCAGGTCGCCACCGCGCGATTGCTTGATTTCATCGATATTGGCCAAAGCGGGACCCCCCCCGCAGAAGTGGGACTGAGCATGCACAGCGTGTAAAGAAAAATCCTCATTTCCGAATTGGAAACGGGCTTCCGCAGGGAAATCATTTCCGGATGGAATTTAGGGAATTCTTCATTGGAACGGGAGAGCAAGGAGGGGACATTATGACCAATGAACAAGAAAAGTGGGTATGCGCGCATTGCGGTTATACGGCTGACGGAAGGTTTGAAGGAGATATCTGCCCAAAGTGCGGACTGACGTATTGGAAATGTTCCCATTGCGGTTTTACATTAACCGCTCCATCACCGCCAGATATCTGCCCGGAATGTGGTGAAAAATGTAATTTCATAAACATCACATGTTACACGCCGGATTGTGGAGGACCTGGAAATATCGACCCGCGATTGTGATTTTATGATTTTAATAATCGACATTCCACCTTACAAGGCGTCGTTACTTGTTCTTTCTTAATCAATTGTGTTAAGTATTGTCATATATAATTTTTTGTATACATCCATGTAGCAATTTACATATTGTAAAAAGGAATACGGAATGGATCAGAAACTTGATATTTGTATGCCCGCCGATGTTCCGGAAGATTCCAAAATACATTACATCGAAAATTATAATAAAATCACAAAAAGCAGTGGCCGTCTGATGCTTTTCGCAGGCGACCAAAAGGTTGAACACTTGAATGATGATTTTTATGGATCGGGAATCCATATCGATGATGCTAGCCCAGAACATCTTTTTAAAATTGCACACTCGAGCAAGATCGGTGTTTTTGCGACGCAGCTTGGGCTAATAGCCCGATATGGAATGAGTTATCCAGATATTCCTTATCTTGTAAAACTGAATTCTAAAAGCAATCTTGTTAAAGTCTCTCAATCGGACCCGTTCAGTCACCATTGGTTCGAGGTTGATAGAATTATCGATTTTCGAGATAAGAGCAAATTGAACATCCTCGGAGTAGGCTATACGCTCTATCTGGGAAGTGAATTCGAAGCCGAAATGCTGCATCAAGCGGCTCAAATCATCTATGATGCGCATCAATATGGATTGATCACGGTGCTATGGGTTTATCCGCGGGGCAAGGCCATAGAGGACGAGAAAGATCCCCACTTAATTGCAGGGGCTACAGGAGTAGCAGCCTGCCTTGGCAGTGACTTCGTCAAAGTGAATTATCCTAAACAAAAGGGGAAGGAATCAAAGGAAATATTCAAAGAGGCTGTTTGGGCTGCAGGCCGCACAAAAGTCGTTTGTGCCGGCGGTTCGAGTACGGACGTACGATCCTTTCTTAACGATCTTCACGATCAGATCTACGTCAGTGGCGCCTCAGGCAACGCTACAGGCAGAAATATCCATCAGAAATCTCTTCAAGACGCCACTAGAATGTGCAACGCTATTTATGCCATAACCATTACCGGTGAAAGTGTCGAAGCGGCTATGGAGATTTATCATTCAGGTGGATAATCCAGCATTGAATCCAGATGGCACATGACTCGTTTTCTGTCGATGGCCGTATCTTGGCCGTTTTTGGCACCAGATCGTTTCCATCCGAAAATGGTCCTTTGAGCCCATCCCAGTTTCGATCCGCACGTTTGCTTGTGAGGCGACCTGCAGGTCGCCTCCGCGCAAACGCTCGATTTCCTTGATATTGGCCAAACCGGGACCCGCCGCAAAGCGGTGGGACTGAGCACGCGCAGCGTGTGAAGAAACCGGGACCCGCCCCGCAGGGGTGGGACTGAGCACGCGCAGCGTGTAAAGAAAAATCCTCATTTCCGGATTGGAAACTTAGTCCTACCCTGAAATCATTTCCGGATGGATGCTATTTGGCCTTTAGCCTTGAAATCAGATACGGATTCTGCCAGGATGCAGGCGCTTGGATGGAAAATAGAATTGGTCTGATAATGACGTTTTTTTCATTCTCGGAAAGGGGCCTGTTCCGTTCATGAAGCAGCGATTTTCATTTTTCACGATCCTTTTTTGTTTAACGGTAATTCTTTTCTCCGGCTGCACCACCGTCCCATCAAACGGCATTACGCAGGTAGCCACGATCGATGCCCTGTTGACCGGTGTCTACGACGGGCACATGTCTCTTGAAACGCTAAGATCTTATGGGGATTTCGGCCTCGGGACCTTCGAGGGGCTGGACGGCGAAATGATCCTTCTCGACGGGACGTTCTACAAGGTTCGCGCCGACGGGAAAGTATACGAGCCCGCGCTTTCGGAGCGAACCCCTTTCGCCTGCGTAACGTCCTTCGAACCCGACCGCAGGGAAACGATTTCGGAACGGGCAGACCTGGCTGGGCTGGAAAAGAAGATCGACGCCCTGGCACCTGGACCGAACCGGTTCTGCACGTTCATCATCCGCGGGACCTTCGATCGGGTCAAGACGCGCAGCGTCCCCGCGCAGCAAAGGCCTTATCCTCCTCTGGTGGAGGTGGCCCGCAGCCAGCCGGTCTTTCATCTTTCGAACGTTCGAGGCACCTTGATCGGATTCCGTTCGCCTGCCTTCGTGAAAGGCGTGAACGTTCCGGGTTATCACATGCACTTTCTCGCTGAAGATCTTTCAGGCGGCGGGCATGTGCTGGATCTCGTGTTGCGCGAGGGGGTGCTGGAAGCCGACACCGTGCACGACTGGCTGAGCATTTATCTCCCGATCCAAAACCCGGCCTTCGCAGGAGCCGATCTGAGCGTAGACCGCAGCCGTGAGACGCAGGCGGTTGAAAAATGAAGCAGCCGTTCTGTCGCCTTTTTGCACCGCTCTCCCGCCTATGATTTTTTGGCGATGCCGATCTGAGCCGGGAGGGTGGTGATCGGGACGGTCACGGTAAAGGTGGTCCCCTTGCCTTCGGCGCTCTTCACCCGGATCCGTCCACCGTGCTTGGCGATGATTCCCTGGGAAACACTCAGACCAAGGCCCGTGCCCTTGCCCTTCGCCTTGGTGGTAAAGAACGGATCGAATATCAGCCCGATGATGTGCTCCGGGATACCGGTGCCGTTGTCCTTCACCTTGACCGCCAGATAGTTCGGATCATCCGCTACGCCTACGGAGACATCCACCTTTCCGCCTTTCGGGGACGCATCGATCGCATTCAGGATCAGATTCAGGAAAACCTGCCGCAGCTGCTGGCTGTCACCATGGACGAGCGGAAGATTTTCCGGGGTCTCCAGAGAGATCTTGATCCCGCTCAGTTTCACCCGGTTGGCGGCCAGATGGACCGTGTCGGCCAGGAGTTGACGCAGATCCAGCGGCTCCAGCTGCGATCCGCTCTCACGGGCGAAATCGAGCAGGTTGGCGATGATGCCCTTCGAGCGATCGGCCTCCTTCACCACGTCCTGAAGCATGTCCTTTCGCTCCTCGTCACTGAGCCCGTCATAGTCCTCGAGGAGCATGTGCGCGGTCAGGGTGATGTTGTTGAGAGGGTTGTTCAGCTCATGGGCGACCCCGGCCGTGAGGGTCCCGACCGCCCGCATCTTGTGGGATTGAATGAGGACGGCCTCACGACTTTCCAGTTCCTGGATCATCTGATTGATGGCGATGGCCAGATCGGTGAATTCGTCGCGAAACCGCCGGACGGGCATGATGGGGGTGAAATTCCCGGAAGCAATCCGCCGGGCATAATCTGAAAATCGATTGATGTTCCCCAGAATGCGGCTCCCAAGGAGATACGCGTTCAGGACGATAAAGATCAGCAGGAAGATCAACGAATAGATGTGGATGTTCCGCGAACGCTGGATGGCCTGCTCCAGGGCTGCCTTCTCGCGCTTGATGAGTTCGTCCGCGGACGACACCATGCGCTGACCGTGTTTCCGCAGTTCGCGCTCGATCTCCTTCTTCCGTTCGAAGACCTCCTGGTCGATCAGTTGGTGCTGCTCCAGGTCCGTCAGGCTCTCGAGAAGATCCTCGTAACGTTCGATATCCCTGCCGATCCGTTCATGCCCGGCCGCCCCGAGGATGCGCCCTAGTTCCTCCGTGTTCAGGGTCAGGATGTCGTGGGCATGATAGACGTTCTCCAGGGCGTCGCTCAGGTTCGTCCCGTAGAGGAAATAGTTCTTTTCGAAACGCCTCGCCTGCTGGATCTCGATGGCATAGTCGTTGACGATCTCGAGGAACCGGAGTTTTTCCTCCATCTGATACATCGCGACGACCAGGGCTGTCGCAATCCCCATCGCAAAGAAAAATACGAGCAGGAAGCAGGCATAGATCTGCACCCGCAGGCTGATCCGCCTGCGCGACAGGAGAGCCTTCCGCGCCGTCTCGGCGGCCTCGATCCGGCCGAAACGGCCTTCGAGAGTAGCTCCGGAGCGGGGAGGATCCTCTCCGGCCTCCGCTCCTCCGCCCATTCCCATCGTCATACCCTCGCGCAGATTTTCCATCGTCAGGCCGCTTCCCCGGATTCCACGTTCAAAGGGGTCCCCAGCGCCTCTGCGGCCTTCGCAATGACCTTCCGCAGATCGTTCGGCTGGAACGGCTTGGCGATGAAATCGAAGGCGCCCTTGTCCATCGCCTCCCGTGCCAGCGACATCATGGCGTACCCGGTGATCATGATCACCTTGGTGCGCGGGGATTTTGCGGCCACCCGCTCCAGGACCTGGATCCCGTCGATCTCGTCCATCCGGATGTCGGTCACCACGATGTCGAATTCCTTTTCATCGATGCGTGCCAACGCCAAACGCGGGTCCTCGAAGACCTCGACCTCGCAGCCGATCTTCGCCAGGGCCGGTTTGAGCCTCTTGCCCACAATGGGCTCGTCGTCCAAAAGCAGCACGTGCAATTGCACATCCATTTTCGGCTCCTTTCCCTGATGCTAGCCCGGTTCCGGGACTGTTTACAAGCTGTTTCCGCCTGTCATCCTCAGCGGAAACTCTCCGCCGCCTGCCGAAAAATATCGTTGACGACGTGGACCTCCACGTACTCGACCCCGGCGATCCTGCCGGCCATCTCCTTGATCGCTTCGGCCTTCCGCCGTTTCTCGCGCTTCATGGCCCGCACCTCGACGACCAGCGTTCCACCGTCCGCACTCACCTTCAAATCGGGAAAACGCTCCAAAAGCACTGTCCGCACGCGCGCAGCCAACTCCAGATCCGCCAGGCATTTCTGAGACCAGCTCATGGGCTGGAACTTCCGGTAGGAGGCCGTGTCGCAGATCGTCTGCACCGCCTCGTCGAGGTCGATGTTGCTCAACCCGATCACCAGATCATAAAGTCCGGGATCCGTTTCATCCATCCCGAAGGCGCTCCGGGACCAGCGGCGCCGAAGCTGCTTTCGCTGTTCGAGCCGTTTCATGGCCTTATCGGCCGGGATCCGCTCTTGTTCGGCCAGCACAGCCGCCTCCTTCTCCGCATCGGCCAGGACGCGCACCTTGAGCGCATGAGAGACGCCCACGACGTAGAGATGGGCCCCCAATCCGTGGCAGACCGCATCATCAGCGAGAAGCCTTTCGAGGACGGTCTTCTGAATGACCGCCAGAGCCCGCCGCCAGGGCCGCGCACGCATCCCGAACAGAGAAGGGTTTTCAGCGAGCGCCCGCTTCAGTTCAGCCTCCGGAACTTCATTGCGGGCCGCCGCCTCCGTCAGAAGCTCCCGGTCGATCAATCGATAGTTCAACTTTGCAGCCGCCTTTTCGGCAACCGCGCGACCGCTTTCATAAAGATCCGCAGAAATGATGATCAGGGACATGAGCTTTATCCTTTCTGCCAGAGGTTCACGGTGCAGGACCCGATCCCGCGCTTCGCCTCGCCATCGAGGTCCTCGTACGATGCCGCTTCGGGAGGGATCGGAGCGACCGAAACAAATCCGCAGCGGGCCGTCACGAGACCCCGTAGAACAGATAAATCGCCACGATCATGACGACCAGGAAGACCACGCTGACCACCAGGCCGGCCTTCATGAAATCCACGCTCCGGTAATGCCCCGGCCCCATGTAAAGCGCGTTCACCTGATGAGTGGGCAGGATGAACGAGTTGCTGGTGGCGAGCCCCACCACCAGGGCGGCCATGCGCGGATCGGCGTTCGCGGCGATGGCCATATTGACGACCAGCGGAACGAGCAGGACCGTCGCGCCGACATTCGAGATGACCAGAGTGAAGACCGTCGACAACACCCCGATAACCGCCAGCAGCACAATCGGCTCGACCGTCCCGATCGCCCCCAGTACCGTGTGGGCGATCCAGGCGGCGGTGCCCGTTTTTTCGGTGGCGATCCCGAGGGGAATCAGCCCGGCCAGCAGAAAGATCGTCCGCCAATCCACCGCCTGATATGCTTCATCGATGCTCAAGACCCGCGTGAGGATCATACCGAGCGCCCCGGTCATGAGGCAGACCGAGAGTTGAATCTTGAAAACCAGGATCATCACCAGTGCCAGCAGGAGCCAAAACCCCGCAAAGACCGCCTTTTCCGGCCTGAGGAGTTCCACGTCGATCGGCGTGGTGAAAAGCAGGCTACGCTCCGCCTGCAGTTCCTGGAGGCGTTTCCAGGTGCCCTGGATCAGGATCGCGTCGCCGACCTGGAGCGGCATGTCGCTGATCTCGGCCCGATAGCTCTCGCCATGCCGGAAGATCGCGAGCGGCACCACCCGGAAATGATCCCGCAGGTTGATCTGCCTGAGTGTCCTGCCAAGCCAGGGAGAACGTGGTCCGGCCACTGCCTCGACTGTCCCGGCGGTTTGCTCCGCTGCCTCGTCCCTGAAAAACGAGAGCGACTCCTTGTGCACCATCCCCAATTGCTCGGCCATCCGATCGACGTCCTCCTCCCGGCCGACGACCAGGATATCCGAGCCTGAGCGGATCATCGCGTCCGCGGATGGCGAGAGGACCTTGAAATCCGGCTGCTCGGTCAAGGCGACGACATTGACCAGATACCGGCGGCGCAGGTCCCTGACCGTGATGGGATCCCGATAGTGGGTGAAATCATCGGGCGTCCGCAGTTCATGAAGTTCCCCGAGCTGCTCCCGGTAGCTCTCGACGGTCGATCCAACTGGAGTGACCGTATCGGCGCCCGCCTCCCCCTGGGGCAAGATAAATCGGCCGAAACAAATGAAGCAGGCGATGCCGCTCGCCACGAGCAGCAGTCCGACCGGCGTGACATCGAAAAGTCCGAAGGGTTTGAGGTTGAAAGGCGCCAGAAGGTCGTTCAGGAGGATCAGGGGGCTCGAACCCACCAGCGTGATCGTCCCTCCCAGAATCGCCGAGAAACCGATCGGCATGAGGAGCTTACTGATGGGGATTTTCAGCGAACGGCTCACCCGTTGGACCGCCGGAAGAAACAGAGCAGCGGCCCCGATGTTCTGCATGAAACTGGAAATACCGGCGATGGCCATCGAGATAAAGATGACGATCCGGGACGGGCTCTTGCCAGCTAGCCGCACAATGGGCGATACGAGCTGATTGATCATGCCGGTCTTGTCGAGACCTGCGCCGATAATGATCACCGCTATGATGGAGACCACCGCATTGCTGCTCAGCCCGACAAAGGCCTCCTTAGGAGTGACGAGATGGAGCAGCGGCAGGACCACCATCATCAGGATCGCCACGACATCCACCCGCACCCATTCCACGATGAAGAGGAACACCGCCACCGCGATCATCAGCATGACAAGAATCATATCGAGCGTCAAAGGTTGCATTCCGCGTCTTCCCTCCTCGGAGTCCATCAGTGTTCAGGTCGTTTCAGTCTTCCCGGCCGGCTGCGCTGAAGCGGATCTACCGGCCACTGCCATGAGCGGGCACTCCAGATTCCCGGCCACCCGGATGATCCAATGCGCGCGCCGACCCGGGCCGCTCTCCGGCAGCGCCGCGCTGCTTCCCCAAAGGACCGTCTGAAAAGGAGGTCTTTCCGCCAAAAATTTCAGGAGTTCCTGGGCCGCGTCTCCGACCCTCAAGGCGACGCCGGCCGAGATGCCGTCCTTCAAAAAATCCGCCGCAAAAGCCCCCAGGACCGCTCCCATCTCTTCCTCGATGCGCCGGATGCGGTGCCGGTTGGAGCCGAGCAGGGAGGTCCCCGCGAAGGCCATCTCCGCTATCATGAGAAAGGTGACCTCTGCATCCATGCGCAGGGCCAGTTCGCGGGCGTAGACAACCGCGGGACGATGGACCTTCCGGTTTTCGAATATGACCAGAATCCGATGGAGCATGCCCCTGCATTCCCCTTTCTCTCTGGACTCTCGAATTGCTCGATCGAAAGGGATAGCAAGCGGCATACCAACGGGCGAATTTTGATGTTAAAATATTGATTTTAAATTAAAAAATTCTTAAGAGGAAAAACGGCGGGAGGGAGGAAAATGTTGCAGATCGCAACGTTCCATCGATGAAGAGACGGGGAAACAAGGGCGATGCAACAGGAAGGCTCTGTTGCAGATTCGAACACTCATGTTGCAGAAGCGATCCATCCTACGGTCATGAACCGCCGAGCCCGGCCCCCCGCTCCATGCGGCGACCGGGTTCTATGCGGAAAGAGGCTCAGTCGATCCCGTATTTTTTCATCTTGCGCCATAGAGAGGCCCGGTCGATCCCGAGGATGAGAGCGGCCTTGCTGCGAACCCCTCCGGTCAGTCGAAGAATATGCCGGACGTACCCTTCTTCCAGCTCCTCCAGATTCATGAGGGAGCCGCCGGGCCGCTCATAGGGGTGCAACTCCAGTTCCGCCAGGTCCGGCGGCAAATCCCGGGCGAGGATGCGATCCCCTCGGCAAAGGGCCACCGCCCGCTCGATGATGTTTTCAAGCTCCCTCACATTCCCGGGGTAGTGATAGTTTTCGAGCAGATCCATGGCCTCCCGGGAGATCGCCTTGACGCTCTTCCGCATCCGCCTCCTCGATCGCTCCAGCATGTGGTAAGCTAGAAGCGGGATATCCTGACGGCGCTCACGGAGGCTCGGCAACACCAGGTTGACCACATTCAGACGAAAATAAAGATCCTGCCGAAAGGAGCCTTCGGCGGCTTCGATCTTCAGGTCCTTGGCCGTCGCCGCCAGGACCCTGAGATCGAGGGCGATCGGACGCGTGCCCCCCACGCGCAGCAACTCCCGTTCCTGGAGCACCCGCAGAAGCTTCGCCTGCATGTCGAGGGGCATGTCCCCGACCTCATCCAGAAAGAGCACGCCGCCGTTGGCCGCCTCGAGGAGGCCCGGCCTCGAGGAGGTCGCACCCGTATAGGCATCCTTCTCGTGCCCGAAGAGTTCGTTCACGATCAGTTCAGCGCTGAAGGCCGCGCAATTGAAGGCGACAAACGGCCCCTGCGCGCGGGGGCTCAGGGCGTGGATGGCGCGTGCAGCCAACTCCTTCCCGGTGCCCGATTCGCCGGTAATAAGGACATTGCAGTCCGTCGGCGCAATCTGGCGGATGACATCCGCGACCTGCATCATTCTGGGGCTTTCGCCGATCATAACCGCGTGCGCGTCTCCATGGCCCTGCTGAATGGAGTCACCCACCCTCGCCCCGCGCTCCCTCAGGGCTTTGTGCTCCAAGGCCTCGCTGACGACGGATCGCAGCCGCTCAGGGGTAAACGGCTTCGCCAGATAGTGATAAGCCCCTCGTTTCGTCGCCTCGACAGCCCCATCGAACGAGGCATATCCGGTCATGACGATCACCTCGATGCCGAGGTCGGCCCGCTGGACCTCCTCGAGGAGGCTCAAACCATCCATATGCGGCATCCTGAGATCCGTAACGAGAAGATCGAACGTCCCTTCCCTGAGCTCTTCGAGGGCCTTGACCGGATTGGTGAAAGAGCTGACCCTGTAGCCGCTCTTTTCCAGGAGACGCCTCAGGTTCTTGAGGGTTATGGCGTCATCATCTACGATCAGGATATGCATAGGATAAATAATGAAAAATTAGGCTGAGACAAAGATGAATTTTCGTCCATTCTGAAAGGAATGGCGCACAGAACCAGCTCCCCAATGAGGGGGTAAGGAAATGATTTCCCGGTACGAGCCCCTTTCCCATCCGGAAATGAGAATTTTTGCCAATACCGAGGAAATCGAACGTTTGCACGGAGGCAACCTCCAGGTCGCCGCACAAGCAAACGTGCAGACCGACGCCGAGATGGGCCAAAAAGATCATTTCCGGATGGGAACTTTTATTTTCGGGGATCGGCCCGCTGTGGTCAACTGCAAAAAAAACGGAGGCGCTTCGCCCGCCTTTCGTTGAATCGATTCATTTTCTTTCCAGAACGTGTTATGTTTCCTAGTATGAATCCGTTGCGTCTGGAAAAGATCCTCAGGGATGCCCTGGAAGAAGACCTGGGGTGGGGCGATATCACGACGGAGGCCATCGTCCCCCTCGAGGCAGAGGCGCGCGCGGTCATCGTCAGCCGCGAGGAAGGCGTCATCGCAGGTCTGGAGGTGGCCGAAGCCGTCTTTCGGATCCTCGATGCGTCGATGCTCGTGGACCCCCTGGTGCCGGAGGGCAGCGCCATCTCCAAGGAGGCTCCGCTCTGCAACATCCGGGGACGGGCCCGGGCCATTCTTTCCGGAGAACGCGTGGCCCTCAATCTGATGCAGCGCATGTCCGGCATCGCCACGGCCGCGCGCAGCATGGCGATGATAGCCGAACCTCACCACGTCAAAGTCACCGACACCCGCAAGACCACCCCCGGTCTGCGGATGCTTGAAAAATACGCCGTACGGGTCGGAGGCGGGTACAACCATCGCATGGCCCTGGACGACGCGGTCCTGATCAAGGACAACCACCTCGTCGCGGCCGGGGGCGTTTCGGAAGCGGTTCGAAGGGCGCGAAGGCGGGTCGGGCCGCTGGTCAAGATCGAAGTGGAAACGGAGTCGCTCGCGCAGGTTGAAGAAGCCCTGCGTGCCGGCGCGGACGTCATCATGCTGGACAACATGGAGCCGGACCGCATGCGCGAGGCGGTCAAGCTGATCGGCGGGCGGGCCCTGGTGGAGGCCTCGGGCCGGATCAGACTCGAAAACATCCATCAGGTCGTCACGACAGGGATCGATTTTCTGTCCATGGGGTGGCTCACCCACTCGGCGCCCCCTCTGGATTTGAGCCTCGAATTTCTTCCTGGAGACAGGCTGCCATGAAGAAACTCCCCTTCCGGAACCCGAATAGCCACCGCCGTCCAAACCCTTTCCCGACGGTCTGCCAAACCACCCCGGTATTCCGCAGGAACAAGCGGACACCTCGGAGAATTTGACCGAGGATCCAGGTTTGTTTGCCGGTCGGCCGGGGGCGCGGCGACACTGCAAAGGGCTCACCCCAGCCACGAGAAGCCATTATGCCGAAACACCATGCCGAAACAACCCGGGAAGATCCTGCTGGATCCATAGCCGAAGACGCGATCGTGGCCCGGATCACCAAGGCCAGGGAGACGCTCGGAAGCCGGGTCGTCATCCTCTGCCACCATTACCAGCCGGACGTCATTGTGCAGTTCGCCGATCATGTGGGGGATTCCCTCAACCTCTCGCGCCTTGCCGCCTCACGCAAGGAGGCCCGCTATATCCTCTTCTGCGGCGTTTATTTCATGGCTGAAACGGCTGACATCCTTTCCTCCCCGGAGCAGGAGGTCTACATGCCCGACCCGGACGCCGGCTGCCCGATGGCCGACATGGCCCGGCTCGAGCAGGTCGAGCGGTGCTGGAGCGAACTGACCCGCCTGGTGGGGGAAACGATCGTGCCGATCACCTACGTCAATTCATCCGCAGAGATCAAACAGTTCTGCGGCCGACGAAACGGCGTCGTGTGCACCTCCAGCAACGCCGCCAAGGTCATGGATTGGGCCTTCGAACAGGCGCCGCGCGTGCTCTTCCTCCCCGATCAGAACCTCGGCCGCAACACCGCCCTCGCCAAAGGCATTTCGAAGGAAGAGATCGCGCTCTGGAACCGCGGGAAGGCCCGCCTTCAAGGCGATCTGGACAAGGCGAAGGTGATCCTGTGGGACGGCTTCTGCCCGGTCCATGTGCGCTTCACACCGGAGCAGGTCATGCGGTTTCGCTCCCGCTACCCAGGCATTCGGATCATCGTGCATCCCGAATGCACCGAAGAGGTGGTCCGGCTTGCGGACGGCAGCGGGTCCACGGAATATCTCATCCGCGAGGTGCGGGAAGCGGAGAGCGGTTCGGTGTTTGCGGTCGGGACAGAGCTGCGGCTGGTCAAACGGCTGGCCGCCACCTTCCCGGATCGTACAGTTTATCCCCTGGACGAGGAGCACTCCATTTGCGTCGACATGAGCCGGAGCACACCCGAGCGGCTCCTGGCCGTACTCGAGGGCCTTCTCGAGGGGCGGGCGCCGGGCAGGATCCAGGTCCCGGCGGAAACCGCCGAATGGAGCCGGGTGGCGCTGGAGCGCATGCTGGCCATCTCATGATCCGGTGCGGATGCCGGCTTACCCCTCCACAGCTTGTCGAGCAATTCTTCGTGTACAGGCTGTCGAACAACCCAGGGCACAACGCTCATGATATCCCTTGGAATGACGCGCACCTGTCAGTGGGCCCAATGGACGCGGGATGAGCGCCATGCTGCGGGTGGGCGTTTTTGAACGTTCTATTGAGCAACGGAAATTCCCATGAGCCGGCAGCAGGGGCCTTTTCGGCTGAAGACCCCGGCAGGCCATGGAACGCTTCGAAATGGATCTTTTCGTCTTTGGAGTCAACAGACATGCCGTCTTTCGAGGAATTGCTTCAGACAGACTTCCTGGTCATCGGATCGGGGCTTGCCGGCCTCAGGGCTGCCATCGAATTGAGCGAACGGGGCAAGTCCTGCATCCTCATCAGCAAATCGGAGCTTGCCCATTCCAACACGTACTACGCACAGGGGGGGATAGCCGCCGTAGACCCGGAGCGGGTCGCACAGGGAGATGACAGCTTCGAATCCCACATAGAGGACACCCTCCGTGCAGGGGATGGGCTGTGCATTCCATCGGTCGTCGAACGCTTCGTCCAAAGGGCCTTCCCCGACGGCGTGAGGTTTCTGATCGACCACGGTGTGCCTTTCTCGAAGGCGGATCCGGACAAACAGTACGTCCTCCACCAGGAGGGCGGCCATGGGCGCCCCAGGGTCTACTGCAAAGACGACTACACTGGGCAGGCCATCGAAGAGCACCTCGTCGACCTCGTCAGGAAGCAGCCCCTGATCACCGTCCTGGAATACCATGCTGCGGTGAGCCTTATCACCCGGAACCGCATCTCCGAGGTCAAGGTGGCCAAAGACCGGTGCCTGGGCGCCTGGGTGCTCGACAGAAAAACGCGCCGGGTCAAGACCATCGAAGCGGACGTGACCTTTCTGGCCACGGGCGGCGCAGGCAGGGCGTTCCTTTACACCAGCAACCCTGAAAACGCCACCGGCGACGGCATCGCCATGGCCTATCGGGCAGGGGCCCGTGTGGCCAATATGGAATTCTTCCAATTCCACCCCACGGTGCTCTATGAAGTCAGTCCGGAACACCCCGCCGAGAGGCGATTTCTACTGACCGAGGCCCTGCGGGGCGAGGCCATGGGCGGCATACTCACCCTCGACAAGGATTCGACCCAGGATTTCGTGCTGGCCTATGATCCACGCGGATCCCACGCCACGAGGGACATCGTCGCCAAGGCGATCGATACCGAGATGAAGAAAAGGCATCTGGCGCATGTCTGGCTCAACGTCACCACCCCGTTGACCGGCAAGCCGGAGGAATACATCCGGCAGTCCTTCCCGAAGATTTACGCCCACTGCCTGAAAAAGGGGATCGACATGACCGCCGAGCCCATCCCGGTGGTGCCCGCGGCCCATTACACCTGCGGCGGCGTAATCGTGGGCGCGGACGGCCAAACGGATATCGACGGCCTCTACGCCATCGGAGAAGTCGCCTGCACCGGTTTGATGGGGGCCAATCGACTGGCCAGCAACTCCCTGACCGAATGCGCACTCTACGGAAAAATCGCGGTCGATGCAGCCCTCGAGCGGGATCCATCGCTGCGGGATCCGGATCTGAAGCCGCCGCCATGGCAGGGCAGCACGGTCCACCCTGAAATCAACCCGGCGATGCTGAACCGCTTCTGGGATACGACCCGGGCAACGATGCTCGATTACTGCGCCATCGACCGCAATGAAAACCGTCTGCGTGTTGCCATGGACATCCTGAACGGGCTCGTCCAAATCACCAACGACATCTATTGGCATTTCTACCCGACGCTCGAAATCATCGAGCTCAGGAACCTCTCCCTGGTCGCCCGGCTGATCGTCGAATCGGCCGTGCACAGGAAGGAAAGCCGGGGCGGCCATTTCCGGTCCGACTACCCCGAAAGAAACGACCACCTGTTCCAAGGCGCCACCATCATTCAACAAACCACCGGGATCCGCCTGCTCAAATGCAGGCACACCTGACGGCCGGCCTCCTCGGGGCCCTTTTTGCTGCCGGTTTCCATCCCGAAACGCTGATTTCTGCCCATCTCAGCAACTATCCGCACGGATGTCTGTCCAGAGACATAAGGGTCCTACCATCGCAACCGCTTCCTTCCCCTGCTACCAACCAGACTGGAGGGATCAATCCCGTCAGGGTGGGCCCGAGCACCTGCAGGCTCTGAAGGACCATCCTCATCCCTCGCCTGAAAACTTCGCATACCAGACAGCCTTCTCCGCATAAACGCCAACAAGAACAATGTGAGGCAAAATATTTTGACTTGAAATATTCTGGCCCATCCGTTATAGTGTTTCGATCGACCCGCGGATCCCCGCCGCGCCGGTGAGGAAAATCCACGCTGCGGGTCAACACGCAAGGAGGTTCGTTTTGGCCAGTATCGGAGGTATCGTTTCACAACACGGCCGGATTGAGGCCGATTCCGCCAGGGACATGGCTCACATGATCGAGAACATGCATCATCGGGGGCCCGACAACATGATCGTCCGGTCGCTGACAGATGCAAGGGGCGCCCTGGGAGCGAATGAAATCAATCTATCGCCCGAAAGAACCTATTGCACATCCCTGGAGGAAACCCCGTATATTCTCTTTGATGGGAAGCTCTTCAACGAGCGGGACAACGGAAAGACGGACATTCAACTGTTTCTGGAACTCTATGAAAAGCACGGGATGGACTGCTTCAGCCGCATGGATGGGAGCTTCGTCTGCGCCATCATCGAAAAGGACGACGAGGTTATTCTGGCACGGGACGCTGTGGGCGCCAGGCCCCTTTTCTACGGCTGGGACAACGATGTCTTTTATTTCAGCAGCGAGATGAAAGGCCTCAAAGACCACGTGCAATTCAATATCCACGAACTCGAGCCCGGCTGCACCTACAGCTCGAAGAATGGCCTCAAGCCCTTTCAGCCATTTGCTCCGGAAATCCCGGACCACGGCGGAGACATGGGAAAGGCAGCCGAACTCCTCAGACAGCTCCTGATCGACGCCGTCAAGAGGCGCATGGACGACGTCAAGGCCATATCCCTCAGCGGGGGGCTCGACAGCTCCATCATAGCGGCAATCGCAAAAGAGCTGGATCCTTCGATCACCCTGGTGACAGGAACCGTCAAAAGCGCGCCGGGGCCCGACCTCGAAAACGCCAAACTCATGGCCGACTTTCTCGGCATGTCGCATCATATCTGTGAAATCACGAACGAAGATATCGAAGGATTCATCCCCCAGGCCGTCTGGTACCTGGAGAGCTTCGACGAAGACTGCATCTCGGGGATTCTTTCGAACTATTTCGTCTCCAAAATGGTGAAGGAATACAGCAATGCAGTCCTTGTCGGAGAAGGCGCCGATGAACTTTTCGGCGGTTACCGAATGGTCCTCAAGAACCCCCGTGTCAAAAGCCCCGAACAGCGTGAACGCCTCGCTCAAAAACTGCTCGATATCGCTTATAATACGGCGCTAAGACGCCTCGACCGGAGTTGGATGGGCAATTCCGTCATTTACAAGACGCCGTTCTTGGACACCCGCGTCGTCGCCTTCGCCAAAACCATACCCATGTCATGGAAAATCTACGGCGAAAAACAGGTGGAGAAATACGTCCTCCGCGAGGCCTTCCGGGATATGCTCCCGGAGCGGATCGCCAACCGCGAAAAACTGCGATTCGCGATGGGCACAGGCATGGACGACGTCATGGATGAGATCGTCTCACGAAAGATCGATCCCGATGAACTGAAAAGGCGGCCCAAAGCCGCTTACGGACTCCCCTTCGCGTCCTTCAAGGAGCTGTACTATTACGACGAATTTCTGAAGCTCTTTCCGCCCTCCTACGAAAAGCAGACGGTCCGCTGGGATCCTTTCAAATAACAACCCGCCCATGCAGCACCCTAAAGAGGGGCAATCGCGAGTCTGCCCTTCTTTTGCCGGTGCTGCCTGCGCGGCAAAGTTTCCAATCCGGAAATGAGGAATTTTCTTCACACGCTTCGCGTGCTCAGTCCCACCGCTTCGCGGCGGGTCCGGGTTTGACCAATATCAGGGAAATCAAGTGTTTGTACGGAGGCGACCTGGTGGTCGCCGCGCAAGCAAACGTTCAGATTGACACCGAGATTGGCCAAAAAGACCATTTCCGGATGGAAACGACCTCGCAGAGCAGGGAAAACTCTTCAACCCCCCCGGATGGATCTTTTTTCGATAGGCCCCTGAATCCTCTCCTTTTCGATCGAATTTTCATTTCCATCAGCAGCCGGCTTTTGTTAAAAGATGGCGATGAAGGCGAGGGACATCCCTCTTTATCTGACTAGGCAGAAGCCCCCAACCTTTTGAGCATGCGGCTGAAAGTCGGGCTTCCATGGCGTTCGGGGCCCCGTTCCCGGATCCGGCAGAAGCCATCCACCCTGATTATCAAGCGGGCGGGATCATTTTTCGCAAAGGCGATCCTCATGAGCGGTTTTTCTGCAGCTGTTTCCAATGCCACCAAGATCCGCCTGCTGGCGGTCACCCTCGCCATGGAACTCTACACGGTCGGCGCCTCCACCGTCGGAATGCTCACCTCCAATTCCCTGGTGTTCGTCGCGAATTTCGTCATCGCCCTGACCGCCGCCCTCGCCTCAGGTCTGTCCCTGTACACGGTCAAACGCATGACGCATCGCACCGACCTCCGCAACACTTACGGATTCGGGCGTCTGGAAACCATCTCGAGCATGGTGGTCGGAATCGCCATGCTGCTCGCGGCCGTTTTCATCGGCTATGAGACCCTCATGAAGGTTCGCCACCCCGCGGAGCAACATGGCGGCCTGCTGGCGATGGTCCTGACGAGCGTCTCCTGTGTGGTCTCCGTCTGGCTCTGGATTCGCAACCTGCGCCTGAGCCGAACCGAGCACTCCCCCATATTCGGCGCCATGTGGCGTATGGCCCGGATGGGCGCCCTCGAAGACATCCTCATTATCCTGGCTGTCGGGCTCGCCTTGATCTTCCACGGCGCTCCCTGGACGCGCTTTCTGGACGTCGGTGCCACCTCCATCCTCCTCCTGAGCTTCCTCAAATCCACCCGCGACGTCTTTTCCGGTTCCATCGGCGACCTGCTCGACCGGAGCCTCGACGAGCGGGACCTGCTCCTGATCCTGCGTGAACTGGCCGCCAATTTCGATGCGTATGAACAAATCCATGGCTTCCGCACCCGCCGGTCCGGCAGCCATATCTTCATCGAGCTGTTTCTGGAATTTGACCGGCAAAAACAGATGCAAGAGGTGTACAACCTGATAGACCGCCTGGAAGCCGGCCTCAAACAGACCTTGCCGAACGCCCAGGTGATGGTGGTGCCAAGCCGTATTCCAGTACCGGCCTGAGGAGGATCCGTAAACGAATATGCCGACGGCAGATGACTGCCGCCGGCACGCTGCACATGCGACCTCCCAAAAGGGCGGATCGAATCATTGAACAATCTTCTCTTTCAAAATGACCTCCGCACGGAGAAACAGAGCGGGCACGGAGCGCAGTGCTGAACGCTTGAGCTCAAGGCTTCAGGATGACTTTGATACAGGCGTCCTTGTGGTTTTCGAAAAGATCATAGGCCTCGACTGCATCCTCGAGAGCGAAAGAGTGCGTTGCAAGCGGCGTGAGGTCGACCCGACCCGCTTCGAGCAGGCCCATCAACTGCGGCATATGAGCAAGGCTCCCGAGTCCCATGTTGATGCGCACGCCGTAGTAAGCGAGTTCGTTCAAGGGGAACTCCACCGGGGCCGGGAAAAGACCGACTACCGACACCGTCCCACCACGGCGCACGGACCGCAGGGCCTGCTGGAAGGTCGCCGGGTTTCCGATCGCCTCGATGACCGCATCCACTCCCTCTCCGCCCGTGGCTTCCCGCAGCCGCTCGACGGCATTTTCTTCGCGGGCGTCGACGACGGTGGCGCCGTAGTGCCGCGCTATCTCCAGCCGGTTGTCGAACATGTCCACGGCAAAGACCTCTCGGGGTCCCATCTGCCAGGCCGAGACCAATGCCGCCAAACCGATGGGACCGCAGCCGAAAATCGCCACCGTATCCCCTGTGGCGATCCCGCCCTCGAGTGCTGCATGATAGCCCGTGCTGAAGACATCCCCCACAAAAACGGCCTGCTCATCCGAAACCTGATCGGGAATCGGGGTCAGACACATGTCCGCATAAGGGACGCGCACATAAGATGTCTGGGCGCCTGCCAGCCCCTTGCCGAAAAACTCTCCGCCGCCCCACACACCCCCGTTCGGGCAGTACTGGATCTGACCCCGCCGGCATGCAGGGCAGGTGCCGCACCATACCGCCGCCGGAACGGAGACTCGGTCTCCGGGTTTGAACCGGCTGACATCCCCGCCGGTTTCTCTCACCACCCCCACGAATTCGTGGCCCATGACCGTCCCAGGCGCAATTCCCGGCAACTGCCCGTGCTTGATATGAATGTCCGATCCGCAGATGGCCGCGGCCTTCACCTCTACGAGAACGTCGTCGTTTTTCTGAAGCCTGGGCTCCGGCACCTCCGCCATCCCCACCCGTTGACCTTCCATCAACACCACTGCCTTCATGATGACTCCCCTCCGTGTCCACTCGATTCAAGTCGATGGTCTGTTCCGCCTCTCAGCGTTTCAGAACATGCCCTTACCATTTCCCGGCCCCATACCTGACTGCACCGGTCTGCCCTCTCAACTTCTTCCACGGCGATATCCGGAAACACGCTCGAGATCCACACTCAAACGCAAAGCAGGGCCGGATGAGACAGACCCGTGCGCTCGCGCCGGCAACCCATCGAACCTGCCGGAAGCAAGGACGCATCCCGCTGGATGCTCGAGGCATGGTTCCTCGCTGATCAGCACTCCCCTCGCCCCAAGCCCAATGCGCCATGAAGGATGAAATCCAAAATCTCTTCGACGGCCTGCTCGTGAGAGAGTTCCCCTTCGGTGCGGAACCACTTCAGATGCCAGTTGATCACCCCTAGTATGTTGAATGCCAGAATCTTGATGCTGCGGGTTTGCACCAGACCTTCCTCTGCAAGATCACTGAGGACCTGGACGTACATATCCAGGATTTCCCGCTGAATCCTGCAGTTGATCCGATGCCCTTCCTGCGAAAGATGATCCTCGTCCAGAAAGAATATCTTCGATTCCCTCAGAAATTCTCTTGAAAGCTTCAGGTGCGTCTGGACGAGGCTCTTCAGTTTTCGGACAGGTTCCTCCTCTTTTTCCGAACCCTCTCTGAGCCTCCTCAGCAAAGCCTCGGAAGCGTATTCCAGTATCGCGAGGAGAAGGCCTTCCTTGTTGCCGAAATAATGGTAGATATTCGAGATGCTCATCCCCATCGCGCTCGCGATGTCCCGGATGGACGTCCCCGCGAATCCCCTGTTCGCAAAAAGTTCCACGGCCACTTGGATGAGTTTTTCTTTGCTGCCCTGATTTCCAGACACAGTCCCCTCATTTGCAATGATTTCAAAAAACGAAATGCACCATGGAAAACCATCAGACAGAGGAAAAAGCCACCGGCTGATTCAAAAAAAGCCACGGGCTATATCGAGTGATCGATATCATATCGAACACTCGATACATTGTCAACCTAGTTTCCAATCCGGAAATGGTCTTTTTGGCCAATCTCGGCGTCAATCTGCATGTTTGCTTGTGCGGCGACCTGCAGGTCGCCTCCGCGCAAACACTTGATTTCCTTGATATTGGCCAAAAATCCTCATTTCCGGATTGGAAACTTAGTCCATCCGGAAATGATTTCCCGGCTAGAACCTGCTTTACCATCCGCAGATGAGGATTTTTCTTCATGCAGTGCGTGTGCTCGGTCCCACCCCCGTGGGACGGGTTCCAGGTTACTTCACACGCAGCGCGTGCTCAGCCTCACCGTTTCTCGCCGGATCACATCTTATTAATGCATAGAAAATCAATCGTTTGCGCTGCGACGCGCTACAGCGATCTGCAGGCCGCTGCCCAGGCAACTATGCAGATAGACGCACGAATCGTCCAAAAAGTCCCTTTCCGGATGGAGACCAGGCATCGGTCCCGCAGCGCTCAGAATCGTCCAGCCGCGATCGGAGAACCGCCTCCCTTCGACCGAAATAAGCCAAACCCCCGGTTCAAATTCCGTGAACTTTTTGTGCAAAACCTCTTTGACAAAACCGGCGCTCGGGGATACAGTCACCCGCAGGGTCATTTCCGGCCTTCCCGCAGCCGTTGGATCCCCAAGAGCCTGTTTGACCTGTCCGACAGCAGGAAGACTCTGGGCTACGGTAAAAGGCTGGTATTCCAAACCTGGAAGACCGGGATGGTGACGGCTTCACGGCTCGCACAGGGCAAGAATACACGTATATCGAACGGGGACCCCGCCTGTCTGCTGGACCGCCAGGCTGCCCCGGGAATCGGAGGATGACATGACAGAGGCTCTCAGCCCGAAAAGACTACCCAAGGACGTTCAGGACCATTTATCCAAATTCGATCTCAACGCCTGCATGACCTGCGGCACCTGCACCAATGGCTGCCCCATCACGGGGACCCCCGGAATGGAGGGATGGGATACCCGCAAGGTTCTGCGCATGCTGGTCTTAGGCATGCTGGACGAGGTGGTGAGTTCAAAGTTCCCCTGGCTCTGCACCGGCTGCGGCCGCTGCGCCTACGCCTGCCCGATGGGCATCGACATCCCCTGGATCATGCTGCACATGAAGCACCTGCGGCCCCGCGACGAGGTCCCCGGGATCCTCCACAAGGGCGTTGCGAATGCCCTGAGCACCGGCAACAACATGGCCATTCCCCAGACAGACTATTTCTTCCTGCTCTCAGACCTCGGCAACGAGCTGGCCGAGGAGGAATTGCCGGGCTTCTACGTCCCCGTCGACAAGGACGACGCCGACATCCTCTTCTTCCCCAACTCCAAAGAGGTCTTTGCGGACAACGAGGACATGAAATGGTGGTGGAAGATCTTTTATGCCGCCAAAGAAAACTGGACGGTCCCTTCTGAGAACTGGGAGTCGGTCGACTGGGGGCTCTTTACCGGCAACTATGACGCCATTAAGGAACTCGCACGCCGGAAGATCGACTTCGTGAAGACGCATCGGATCAAGCGCATGATCATGCCCGACTGCGGCGGCGGGTCCTACGGCTGCCGGGAAGGCATGAAGATGTGCGTCCACGAGAATCCCGACAACGAGATCAATTATATCTACCTCTACGATTATCTGAAGGAACTCATCGAGACCGGCCGCATCAAGCTCGACAAGAGCGTCAACGCCGGCAAGATCTTCACCTGGCATGACTCCTGTAAACACGGTCGCGAACTCGAACGGCACTTCGGGAAGGGTTACTATGACGAACCGCGCTGGATCATCCAGCAGTGCGTGGACGAATTCGTGGATATGGAGCCGGGCCGCGCCAACAACTTCTGCTGCGGCGCCGGCGGCGGCATGTGGCCCGGACCCTACGAGGAAGAAGCCGCCTGGCATGGACGCATGAAGTACAACCAGATCAAGAATTCGGGCGCCCACGTGGTGGTCGTCGGCTGCTCCAACTGCCACGACCAGATCATGAAGCGCATCCCCAAGTTCTACCCGGATTACAAGTACGAGGTGAAATACATCTGGGAACTGGTCGCCGACAGCCTCGTACTGGACCCCTGGACCGAAGATGAGGTCGCCCGGGGCGAAGCCGAGGGTGCCGCCCAATGGGAACGGCTGGGCGTCGATCTCGACCAGGAATGGTAGACCATTTATAACCCATGCCCACCAGCGGACCTCTTACCTGGGTTCCATCCGGAAATGGTCTTTTTGGCCAATCTCGGCGTCAATCTGCACGTTTGCTTGTGCGGCGACCTGCAGGTCGCCTCCGCGCAAACGCTTGATTTCCTTGATATTGGCCAAAAATCCTCATTCCCGGATTGGAAACCGGGTTCTCAAGGGAAATCATTTCCGGATGAGAACTACCTGGGTTCCATCCGGAAATGGCCTTTTTGGCCAATCCCGGCATCGATCTGCACGTTTGCCTGAACGGCGGCCTGCAGGCCGCCGTTGCGCAAACGTTTGATTTTTTCGATATCTGCCAGACCGGGACCCGCCGCAAAGCGGTCGGACTGCGTACCTGAAGGGTATGAGGATAATCCTCATTTCCGGACGGATACTATATTGATACTCCTCAAAGGGTCCGGTTTCGGTGCCTCGTAGCGGAAGGGGATTTTCTCCGCCTCAACGGCTCCAGGGCGGGGAATGCCGCCTCTGTATCCCTGCCTGGGACCGGGACCACCCGAGCGAGTTTTCCTACCCGGAGTCCAATCGATGCAAAAACGCCTCGGCGTGATCGTGCTCGCCGCCGGCTTCTCCTCCAGGATGGGGGCCTTCAAACCCCTCCTCCCGTTCGGAGAAACGACGGTGGCGGAGCATCTTATCCGGAACCTCAGGAGCATAGGGCTCAGCGACATTCACGTGATCACAGGATTTCGTGCCGATGAACTCGCGGGGCGACTGGCCGCCTCGGGGGCCGTGGCGGTCCACAACCCGCACTTCGAAGAGGGGATGTTCTCCTCCATCCAGACCGGGATCCAAAGCCTCCCTCGAGGCCTCGACGGCTTTTTCGTCCTTCCGGTGGACACGCCGCTCGTGCGGCCGGGCACCTTTCGCTTCCTGGCGAACGCGCTTGACGCCTCGACGCGCAAAGGGATCTTCATTCCGCGTTTCTCGGGTAGAAGAGGCCACCCCCCCCTCCTGGATGCGGGCTGGGCCGAGGCCATCCTGCAATGGCAAGGCCCTTATGGGCTGCGAGGTTTTTTCCAGTCCCAAGCCGGCAACTGCGTGGAGGTGGACGTACCCGATCGGCTCATGCTGCTGGACATGGACACCCCCGAAAAATATCGGGCCCTTCTCTTAGCACTGCCCCGGCAGGACATCCCGGACCGGGAGGAATGCCTTGCACTGCTTCGCAGTCTGAACACCCCGCCGGAAGAACTCCGCCGCATTCAGGAGGCATCGTGTCTAGCCACTTTCCTGGGGCATACCCTCACGGCATGCGGGCACACTCTGGACCTCCAACGCCTCGAGGCGGCTGCACTCCTGCAGCATCTCAAGCCTGCAGCATCCGAGCATCCGGAAAGCCTGCCCGCGTTTCTAAAGGACATCGGCTTCGGGCGTGTGGCTGAAACCCTGGCCACCGCTGCACACATCGACCCTCTCTCCACAGGGCCCCTGAAGGAGGCGGATATCCTGCTCCTGGCCGACTGTCATCTTCGCCGGGGGGCTGCTACCGGCACCGCGGCCTCTTCGGTGGGGACACCGTCATCCTGCTTCGGGGAAAGTGAGGGATCCGAAGCGGATAGGCGCGGGATCGACAAAGTGCAGGCCCTCGAAAAGCGTTTTGAAGAAACCTGCGGAAAAACCGTTTCGCGTGCCCTTCAGGAGTATCGGGAACACGATGACCCGCGCCGATCCCACGGTGGTAAGGCCAACTGAACGCCTCGCCCACGAACCGGACGTTCCCTGTCGGCGCATAGCTTTCTCCACAGCCTGGCTCAGCACCATCGGTTTTTCAGTTCCGCATCGAACCTCCCTCTTGACAGCCCGGTATCGCCTCTTTAAAATGAAGGATAAATTGTGAAAAATCAGATTTCGGGGTGGCCTTAAAGGCCTGAGATTATACCCGTTGAACCTGATCTGGGTCATGCCAGCGTAGGGATAAGAAGGAAGGCTCCATTCATTTGGATGGACCAGGAGGCCGCTTCCCGCGCGATGGGTTGCGGCTTTTTTCATGGGTCATCTTTCGGGGGGTTGAGCATGCTCGATACGTTAAAGGAACAGGCGGTTCGCAATCTGACATCCGTCCGGGACCAGAAACCTCTGGTCCACAGCATCACCAATTTCGTGGTGATGAACTTCACCGCCAACACCCTTCTTGCGATGGGCGCAAGTCCGGTCATGGCCCACGCCGAGGAAGAAGTGGAGGAAATGGTCTCTTTGGCCGGAGCGCTGGTTCTGAACATCGGGACCCTCAGCGGCCCTTGGATTGCTTCGATGCTCAAGGCCGGCAGAAAAGCCGCTGAATTGCACAAACCCGTCATTCTGGACCCGGTGGGCGCAGGCGCGACCGAACTCCGAACCCGGACCGCCCTGGAAATCATGGAGGCGGCAAAACCATCCGTCATCAGGGGGAACGCCTCGGAGATCCTCGCCCTGGCCCGGACCGGTTCGAAGACGAAAGGGGTGGACTCGCTGCACACCGTCGAAGATCTCGGAGACAGGGTCGAGGAAATGGCCCTGAACCGGCATGCGGTCTTCGCCGTCACCGGCCCGAGGGACCTCGTCACAGACGGCGTGAGGACCGTCAAGGTGGGAAACGGGCACCCGCTGATGTCGACCATTACGGGGACCGGCTGCGCTGCAACGGTCACCATCGGGGCGTTCCTGGCGGTCGACCCTGATCCTTGGAGCGCTGCGGCGACCGCGCTCGCCTTCTTCGGACTGGCCGGTGAAATCGGTGCTTCCAGTTGCCACGGGCCGGGCAGTTTTATGACCGCCTTCCTCGATGCCCTGTACAACTTGACCCCGGAGGCCCTGGCTGCCGGCTGCCGGTTCGAGCAGCCCTGACAGACGGTCAAAAGGGATTTCCGTTGACATAGACTCGTTTCATTGAGGCACGCCATCCGGGAGGCCCGCTCGGCGGGCGGCGGCCGGTTCCGAACCCTACGAACCGCGTAAACCTGGCCCGCCGACCTTCGAGCCGAGAGATGACCCCATGCAGATCAAACAGATCGATTATTCCTTGTACCTCGTCACGGACCGCAGCCTCGCCCGCGGACGTCCGACGCGAGCCATAGTGGAGGCCGCCGTCAGAGGAGGAGTGACCTGCGTCCAGCTGAGGGAGAAGGCCTGCTCCACCCGCACCTTCATCGAGGAGGCGCTCGTTCTGCGGAGCCTCCTGCATGAAAACGGCATCCCCCTCATCATCAACGATCGCGTGGATGTGGCTCTGGCCGTCGAGGCCGACGGGGTCCACCTCGGTCAGACCGACATGCCGCTTCCGCAGGCAAGAGCGATCCTCGGGGACAAGGCTCTTATCGGAATCTCCGCGGAAAGCCTGGACGACGCCCTCCGGGCGGAAGCGGAGGGCGCGGATTACATCGGGGTAAGCCCTATCTTCACCACCCCGACCAAGACGGACACCGCCCCCGCCCTTGGACTCTCCGGGCTCGCGGCGATCCGGGCGGCTGTCCGGCTGCCGCTGATCGGCATCGGGGGTCTCAACCTCGAAAACGCCGCCGAGGTCATCCGGCACGGCGGGAGCGGCCTGGCGGTCGTTTCCGCCATCGTATCCGCAGAAGACCCCGAGGCGGCCGCCAGACAACTTCGGGCGGCGATCGAAAGGGCTAAGGCGCAATGGGGCTGAAAGAGATCGGCGAGTTCGGATTCATCCGCAGAGTGACCCAGGGGTGCCTCGTCCGTCCGGACGGAGTCCTCAAAGGCATCGGCGACGATGCGGCGGCCTTCCGAACGGCGGAGGGGCGGATCACCCTGCTGACCACCGACCTGCTGGTCGAACGGGTCCACTTCATCCGTGACCGGATCAGCGGTTTCGACCTCGGGTACAAATCTCTGGCCGTCAACTTGAGCGACATCGCCGCGATGGGAGGAACCCCGCGGGAGGCCTTCGTAAGCATCGCCATCCCTGAAGAGGTGCCGCTCGACTACCTCGACCACCTCTATGACGGCATGAAATCCCTGGCCCAGGCCTTTTCCGTCAATATCCTCGGGGGTGACACCACCGGTTCGCGCCGGGATCTGGTCATCAACGTCGCCGTGACGGGAGAGGTGCCGGAAGCGGAGATCCTCTTTCGCCACACCGCCAGGACAGGCGACATCGTTTTCATCACCGGCCCGCTCGGAGACAGCCGCGCCGGGCTGCACCTCATCCTGCAGGAGGCGGCCCCGGAATCGCCAATGGACCGGGGCCTGATCGAGGCCCATCTGAGGCCGCGCCCTCATATCCATGAAGGAAGGTTCCTCGCAGGCGCTGGCGGCGTGCACGCGGCCATCGATGTCAGCGACGGGCTCAGTTCGGACCTCGGGCATATTGCGGAGGCGAGCGGCCTCGGAGTGCTGCTTTCGGCGGCGAAAATCCCCTTTTCGGACCATCTCCCGGCCTTCTGCAAACGCTTCGGCTTCGACCCGGTCGACTTCGCCCTTGCAGGCGGCGAGGACTACGTTCTCGTCTGCACCGTGGACCCTGCCAGGGCTGAGGATCTGGCGAAAGAATACCGCCGCCTCTTCGGCCGCATCCTTTACCCCATCGGCCGGATGAACAGCTCCGGACGTCTCGAAATCGAAACCCGTGAGGGCCGGATCATCCCCTTTACGGCATCAGGCTGGAACCACTTTCAGGCAGGCGACCCCCATGGCAACCATCCCGGCGGATTCTAACACCGCCCCGCGCAGTTACCGCAAGGCGCTGACCATAGCCGGCTCCGACAGCGGCGGCGGCGCCGGCATCCAGGCAGATCTCAAGACCTTTGCGGCCCTCGGCTGCTACGGCATGTCGGCCATTACCGCCCTGACGGCCCAGAACACCCTCGGGGTGACGGATATACACCCCGTTCCCGCCGCATTCGTGGAGGATCAACTGGAGGCGGTCTTCAGCGACATGGGCGCCGATGCGGTCAAGATCGGCATGCTCTACTCGGCCGAGTTGATCGCCGCTGTAGCAGGCCGACTGCAAAAGCATGGTGCACGCCGGATCGTCCTGGATACCGTGATGATCTCCCAAAGCGGGCACCGGCTCCTCCGCGGCGATGCAGTGGAGGCCTTCAAGGAACTGCTTATCCCGCTGGCCGACATCATCACTCCCAACCTTCCGGAAGCAGCGGTGCTGCTCGGAGCGGAGCATGGAGAATTGAAAGACCTGCGGTCCGCCGCCCGATCCCTTTCTGCATTCGGCAGTGCCGCCGTTCTGCTGAAGGCGGGCCATCTCGAAAACGATCCGGAAAGCAACGATATCCTGTATCTGAAGCAGGAAGACCGCTTCGTCGAACTCAAGGCCCCGCGCATCGACACCCGGAACAACCACGGGACAGGCTGCACGCTCTCAGCCGCAGCGGCTGCGTACCTGGCCCACGGACTCGACATCCCGGAGGCCGTCCGGAAGGCCAAAGAATACATCCACGCCGCCATCCGCGCCGGCGTCCCCTACCGCCTGGGAAAGGGCCATGGACCGGTGCACCACCTGTTCCCGTTCTGGCAATAGGTCGTCCCCTGCGCCCCCGCTTCCCTGCCCCCGCCGTTTCCCCCCGCCCGTCGGGCAGGCAGGCTCGGCTCCATTGCTCATTGACCCCGAGAGTCCTCATGATCCCGATCGTTTCTCCACGCTGCCCGTCCTCGGCACCGGCAGGCGGCGGCCGCTAGGGCGCCGAACCGGCGCTTTTCTCAGGCGGCGGTTCCAGCCTTTTTACTTGACAAGGCGATCCGGTCGATTCACATAATGGGGCATAGACCGCCATCGTCATCCACCATCGCCCGAGTTTTCTTCGACATCGGAAGGGCCACCAGCCATCGGCGTATTCCGGACTGCACTTTGTCGGCTGACACCGGGGGAGCGCCGGAGCGACCCCGCCGTGACTCAACCCTTACGGTCAATGCGAAGGGAGAATCCGGATCATGCGCAAAAACCGGCTTTCGATCTTGTTCGGCGTCCTCTGGATCTTGCTCGTCGGCCTCTCGGCCGCCCCTCCAGCTGTAGCCGAAGACGGCATCCACATCAAATTCAGCACCTGGCACCCACCGGCGAGCCGTGAGGTGAAAACGGTGTGGGCGCCTATGCTCGAGGAGCTCAATAAGCGGAGCAACGGCAGGATCACGTTCACCCTATACGCAGGCGGAGCCCTCGGCACCGGCCCCGAACACTATGACATCGTCGCCCAGGGACTCTCCGACATGGGGTATTTCACGGCCACCTGGACACCCGGGCGCTTCCCCTTGACCGATGTCCTCTCGCTGGCGGCCTGGGTCGATGGAAAAGACGTCGGAGTCGAGATCGGCAACGCCACTTACCGGAGAATCCTCAGGAACGAGTTCCCCGATGTGAAAGTCCTGGAATTGAACGGATGCATCCAGGCCTTTTTGTGGACCAAGAAGCCGATCCGCACCCTCGAAGACTGCAAAGGCCTGCGGCTGCGCACCCCGGGCGGTCATCAGACCCGCTATATCCACGCCATCGGCGCCGAACCGGTGTTCATGCCCCTGGGCGACGTCTATCTGGCGGTAGAGACCGGCACGATCGACGGCCTCGTCACCTGTCCGCCGCTCGTACTCGCCTTCAAACTCCCGGAGGTCATCCAGCACGGCGTCATCCTCACCTTCGGGTGCGTCTCAGAAGGGGTTGTCATGAACCGCAGAAGCTGGGAAAAGACGCCGGACGATCTGAAGCCGATCATCGAAGAGGTCGTGGGAAACCCCTTCAAGACCACTCAGGGCTTGAATCAGGAAGTCTATCGAACCATGATGAAGGAAATCGAGAAGAAGGGGGTCTCCCTCTACCGGCTTCCGCAAGATGAAGAGCAGCGCTGGTTCAAGGTCTTTCAGGATGAAACCAGAAAATGGGTGGCCGAATTGGAGGCCAAGGGCCTCCCCGCGCGCAAGGCCGTAGACATCTTCGCTGAAGAAGCCCACAAACATGGAGTCGAGTGCGTCGCCTATCCGAGCGAATGGAAGGATTGAGCCTGCCGGCCGCCCGATGCTCCGTGATCCGTTGCCATTCATGAACTGGACAGCCGTCAAAGAAGAAATCCAGCGCATCAACCGGAGGCTCTGCCACGCAGGGATGCTTCTCCTCCTGCCCATGATGTTCATGACGGCCGGAGACGTCGTGGGCCGGACCTTCTGGCGCGCACCTGTCAGCGGGATGGTCGAGCTCTCGAGCTACCTCCTGTCGGTCTTCATCCTTCTCGGTCTCGCCTATACCCATCAGGTCCGGGGGCATGTCCGGGTCTCGGTCCTCACCTCGCGCCTGCCGGAACGGGGACGCCTCTTCCTCGATGCCGTAACGATTTCCCTGGGTCTGCTGATTATCGGAATCGTCGCCTGGCAGGGATGCCTGATCGGCCTTCACACCAGTGCAGTTTCGGACATGCTCAGAATCCCGCAATGGCCCTTCAGGCTGCTGGTCGCGCTGGGCGCCTTCCTGCTGTGGCTGGAACTCCTGATCGAACTCGTCGACACCATCGGAGAGCTGAAAAGGAGATGATTTTGGACCCGGTAACCACAGGGATGCTTGGCATGGCCGGGGTGTTTATCCTGCTCTTTCTCGGTATGCCCATCGCTTTCGCCCTGATGCTGGCCGGCTTTGCCGGGATCGCCCAACTGACCAGCATGGGAGCGGCTCTCCCTGTCGCATCCCGCACGATCTACGAGGTCTCGGCCTACTATCCCTACACCGTCATCCCGCTCTTCATCCTCATGGGCGGTTTTGCCGGGAGCTCCGGCATGACCCGGGAGCTCTACAGGACCTTCGATCACTGGCTGCGAAGGCTCCCGGGCGGTTTGGGGATCGCGACCATCGGCGCCTGCGCCGGATTCTCGGCCGTCTCCGGCTCTTCCGTTGCAACCGCCGCGGCCATGGGCACCGTGGCTTTGCCGGAGATGCAGCGGTTCGGCTACGACCCTCGTTTCGCCAGCGGCACGATCGCCGCCGGCGGCACCCTGGGCTTTCTCATCCCACCGAGCATCGGTTTTGTCGTCTACGGCATGCTCACGGAACAATCCATCGGGAAACTGCTGATCGCCGGGATGATCCCGGGCCTGCTCCTCTCCCTGGCCTACGTCGCCATCATCCTGCTCCTGGTCAAGCTCAAACCGAATCTGGCACCGACCGATCCCCAGCCGGTCGCCTGGAGCCGGAAACTCCGGTCTCTGCTCAGCGTGTGGGAGCCCCTCAGCATCTTTGTGGTCGTCATGGGAGGCATCTACCTGGGATTTTTTACCCCCACCGAGGCCGGAGCGGTAGGGGCGACACTCCTGCTGCTCGCAGCGCTCTTGAAAAGACGTTTGAACCGGCGCAATCTCATGCAAGGACTGAGCGAAGCCGTTCGCACCTCCGTCATGGTGCTCTTTCTCGTTGCCGGCGCCAACGTCTTCAGCTACTTCCTGGCCTTGTCGACCATCCCGATGGAGGTCGCGGCCTGGGCCGCCGACCTTTCCGTATCGCGTTTTGCCGTTCTGGCGATTATCGTCTTGATTTACCTTTTTCTAGGGTGCTTTCTGGATGCCATCTCCATGATGGTGCTGACCATGCCGGTGATCTTTCCCATCGTCCTGACGCTCGGATTCGATCCCATCTGGTTCGGGGTGATCGCCGTCCTCATGATGGAAGCCGGTTTGATCACGCCGCCGATGGGATTGAACATCTTTACGGTCGCAGGCGTCGCCAGGGACATCCGCGTCGAAGAGATCTTCGTGGGCGTCGCCCCCTTTCTCCTGGCGATCTTTGCGGTGCTCTGCGTGGTCACCGTCTACCCGGAGCTTGTGTTGTGTCTGCCGGATATGATGTTGAGGTAGTCGTTTCCGCCCGTAACACGCTGACCGCTCCTCGAAGGAGGCAATGAGAGATGCGCGTCGAAAAGGCCATCCATGCCCTTGATCAGGGGCGGATCCTGGCCCGGCACGGGTCCACGCGGCTCGTCATCTACGCCCGCGTCGGGCGCACACCCCAAAGGAGCCTGTGCATCCAGGCGGCGCGCGAGGCGTTCGGCTATATCGAGCGTATCTCGCTCGCTGAGGAGCAATTGAAGCGCCACCTGAGTGAAATCGCCGGCCATTTCCTGGATCCGCTTGCAGAATCGATGCTTCAGAGCGTGCGAGAGGTGGGAGACGCGGATCTGACACCCCTGGCCGCCGTAAGAGGGGCCCTGGCCGATGCCGTGGCCGATTTCCTGTACACGCGCGGAATGACGGTTGTTCTGGTCGAAAACGGAGAGGATGCAGCCGTCCGGATCGGGGAGCCGGCCTCCCTCATGGTCGGCATCAGGCCCGACGTCGGATCGAACATCTTCGAGCATCTCCTCGAACTGGATGACCAACTGCCGAGCTGGGGCATTGCGACGAGCGGACTCGGCCACCCCGGGCTCACCTGCGGTATCGCCGCCTCCGTAACGGTCGTGGCGGAAACGGCCGCCAGGGCGGATGCCGCCGCCACGGCCATCGCCAATGCCACCTATGTTTCGAACGCCCAGACCATCCAGCGGCCGGCGGAGGAGATCAATCCGGCAACGGATATCCGGGGCAGGATGATCACCTGCAGTATTGGAACCCTCAGCAAGAACACCGTTTCGAAGGCGCTGGACCAGGCCCTGAGACTGAGCCGGCGCCTGATCGAACGCCGCGTCATATTGGGCGCCCTCGCGACGGTCCAGGGGCAGACCGCCGCCACCGATTTCATGGAACATCGGCTGGTCCCGGCCTGGCCCTTCGCATAAAAGAACGGTTGCAGACCCCGAAGCATCCTGCCGGTCACCTCGCAGATGCATGCGATTCAGCTTGACCCTGCTCCGCTTTTCTCATTAAGCTTCACACCAGTTTATCGGCAACCGCCTTCTGACGGCCCTTCGTCGGCACCGTCCCCCGCTCCGCCTCATCGGGCCTCCGGGAACAGCGCCTCCATTGTCGTTGTCCGGCCAGGGGACGCCGCCCGCGGCGTGGGCGCTGCCGGCACCTATCCTTTTGAGGAAAGCGCATGCAGACGGGCAGACTTCGAAATGCACCGTTTATCGCCTGGCTGGAAGAAATCGACGCCCGGGACATCGGCGTGGCCGGAGGCAAAAACGCCGCGCTCGGCGAGATGCTCCGGAACCTGAAGGAGGCCGGTGTCGCTGTTCCACGCGGGTTTGCGACGACGGCCGAGGCCTACCGCGCCTTTACGGAATTCAATGAACTCCAGGAGGGGATCCGCGAACAGATCGATAATCTCACCCGGGGAAAGGACGTGCTCGAGGAGGTGGGGGAGAACATCCGCGGACTCTTCCTTCGGGGCAGGTTTCCCGAAGCCTTGTCCTGGGCGATCCTCGAGGCCTACCGCCGCCTCGGCCGCATCTACCATACCGAAGAGCTGGATGTAGCCGTCCGCAGCAGCGCCAATGCCGAGGATCTTCCCGAAGCGAGCTTTGCCGGAATGCTCGAGAGCTTCCTCAATATCCGGGGGGAAGCCGCTCTGCTCGACAGCGTCAGGCGCTGCTTCGCCTCGCTGTTCACCGACCGGGCGATCCATTATCGTGAAAGGATGGGCTTCGATCACCTCCGCATCTTCCTAAGCGCCGGGATACAGAAGATGGTCCGAGCCGACAAGGCCTGCGCCGGTGTGATCTTCACGATGCACAAGCGGTCCTGCTTTCCGGACCTGATCGTCATCTCAGGGGCCTGGGGACTGGGCGAAAGCGTCGTCCAGGGCAGGGTGGGACCCGATGAATTCCATGTCTTCAAACCTCTGCTGGCCCGATCCGGGTGCACGCCGATCACCGGGAGGCTTCTCGGCGGCAAGGACAAGCGGTCGGTCTGCGCGGAAGGCTCAAATAGCGGCACCCGGGATATTCCAACCTCGGAGGTTGAACAAAACAGGTTCATCCTGGACGATGAGGAGATTCTACGGCTGGCACGGTGGGCGACAGCCGTTGAGGAACGGTTCGGACGTCCCATGGATCTCGAGTGGGCGAAGGACGGAGAAACGCAGGATCTCTGGATCGTCCAGGCTCGTCCGCTCACCGGTCTGACCCAGTGCGCCAGGGAGGAAATCACCCTCTGCCGCCTCCTGCAGTCGGGCCGCTTGCTGGCCCGGGGAATCAGCATCGGGGAAGGGATCGCCAGCGGCCGGGCCACTTTTGTCGAGACTTACAGGAATATCCAGAAGGTGAGCGATCATTCCATCCTGGTTTCCGAGATCGCCAATACCGGCTGGGTGTCTATTCTCAGGCAGAAGAACATCAAAGGCATCATCACCGACTTCGGGGGGCCGAACTCGCATGCGGCTATCCTGTGCCGGGAACTCGACGTACCCGGCATCGTCGGAACCGGCAACGGCACGGAGGTTCTTCGGCCGGATCAGGAGATTACGATGGCCTCGATCGAAGGCGATCACGGCTATATTTACGACGGCCGGCTCGCCTGGCAGCAGAAGACCGTGCGCATCTCGGGCATCGCCTCCACCCGTACGAAGGTGCTGCTCAACATCCCGAGCCCTGCGGCGGCCTTTCAGTGGTGGCGGCTGCCGGCCGACGGCATCGGAATGATCCGCCTCGACTATATCCTGAAGCACATCACCCAGATCCACCCGATGGCGTTGATCCGTTTCGGGGAATTGAAGAACCGGATCGTCCTTCATCAGATTGCGCAGCTCACGCGCGGCTACAACGACAAGAGGGATTTCTTCCTGGACACCCTCAGCCATGCCATCGCCGAGATCGCCGCCTCCCGTCACCCTGCCCCAGTCATCCTGCGTACCAGCAACATGGCGGTCGAAGAATACCTCGATCTGGTCGGTGCGAAATTTTTCGAGCCGGATCCACAGATGGTCCCTCGCTCTTATCGAGGGGTCGAGCGCTACCTGGACGACCGTTACGTCGAGGCCTTCGCCTTGGAATGCGAGGCCTTCAGGCGTGCGAGAGAGGAAAAGGGGCTGCAGAACCTCCACCTGATGCTGCCGTATTGCGGAAGCACGCGCGACGCCCGGCGGATCATCGACCTCTTCAGAGAAAACGGAATTCGGAGAGGAGCCGAGGGGCTGGAATTCCACCTTGCCTGCGATCTGCCCGCCAACCTGCGGCAGGTCAAGGAGTTCGCCGAATACTTCGACGCCTTCAGCCTTTCCGTCAACAAACTGAGGCAGCTTCACCATGCCCTGAGGGCGTCCGCCGGCCTCCTGGCGGAGGAGGAGAGTGAGTCCAGCGAATCCTCTCTGCGGGACGGTATCGAAGCCTTCTTGACGGCCGCGCGGGCGGCCGGACGCCCCGTCGCCCTCCGAAGCCGGACCTTCGTGGGCTCGAACCACCTCGTGAAGCTGTTCCTGAAAGCAGGGCTCGCCGCCTTCTCGGTCAACCCAGAGGGCTTCCCTGAACTCAAATCCCAGATCGCCGCCGTGGAGGGTCATGAACGGAACCATGAGTGAAAAAGACTGCATCTTCTGCCGCATCGTCCGCGGCGAACAACCCGCCGATTTCGTCCATCAGGGAGAGCGCATCGTCGCCTTCAGAGACATCAGACCGAGTGCGCCGGTGCACATCCTCCTCGTCCCACGCAAACACATCCGCAGCATCAACGACCTCGCCGGAGAGGATGCATCGCTCATCGCGGAAATGATCCTCCTTGCCCGTGATCTGGCGCGGGAGGCCGGCATCGCATCCAGCGGGTACAAACTCCTCTTCAATGTCGAAAAAGGCGGCGGCCAGTTCGTGTTCCACCTTCACCTGCATCTCTTCGGCGGATGGCAGCGGAAATGAACATCGGATAAACCGATTCCGCACAAGTGAATGATCGTATAATCCCGTTTGACAAGCCCTTTCCGTCTCCTTACTCTTTCTCTTGACAACGGCCGCGGACCCGCATCTCGAGCACCCTTCGGTTGCATCGAGCGACCGTGGAAGAAGGAAGAGGTGTTTCGGTGAGCCCGTTGGAATGCGGGGTCGTTTCCATCCGGTAATAGTCTTTTTGGCCAATCTCGGCGTCAATCCGCACGTTTGCTTGTGCGGCGATCTGGAGGTCGACTCTGCACAAGTACTTGATTTCCTTGATATTGGTCAAACCGGGACCCGCCGCGAAGCGGTGGGACTGAGCACCCGAAGGGTGTAAAGAAACCGGGACCCGCCGCGAAGCGGTGGGACTGAGCATGCACAGATTGTGAAGAAAAATTCTCATTTCCGGATGGAAACGAGGTAGCAGGCAGGGGCCTTTCTGCGAGTTCCCCCGCCAGCAGGCCCCTTCGAGAACGGTGGGGTATAACGCCTAAAGCACGAACGACCCTTTCCGGCCGAAAAGGACGAGGATGCCGATCGCCATGGAAAACACAACCCGCAGGTTGACGGAAACCGTCTCGGGGTCCGGTTGAGCCTCGAAACTTCCTCCAGGGGACCTGGAGCAGGCGCTTTGCGGAATCGTGTTCCCGACGGACGAAAACGTACTGGTGGGGCTCGAGAAGGCGGACGATGCCGGGGTTTACAAGGTCTCCGACCAGCTGGCGCTGATACAGACCGTCGATTTCTTCACCCCGATCGTCGATGACCCTTACTGGTTCGGTCAGATCGCAGCGGCCAACGCCCTGAGCGATGTCTACGCCATGGGGGGTGTGCCCAAAACCGCCATGAATCTGGTGGCATTTCCCCTCAAGGAAATGGACCTGTCCGTCTTCCGGAGCGTGATCGAGGGCGGAATCGCCAAGCTGCGGGAGGCGGAAGTCGTGCTGATAGGCGGGCACAGTGTCGAGGACAAGGAGCTCAAATACGGCCTTTCCGTCACGGGCTTCATCCACCCCGACCGGGTGCTCACCAAGAAGAACCTCCGCCCGGGCGACCGGCTGATCCTGACGAAGCCCCTGGGGACCGGGGTCATCAATACGGCCATCAAAGCCGATATGGCGCCGCCGGAACTGGTCGAGCGCGTGACCCGCCTGATGGCTACGCTGAACCGCAAGGCGGCGGAGGTCATGGCGCATTACCCCGTCCATGCCTGCACGGACATCACGGGGTTCGGTTTCCTGGGGCACCTGGCCGAGATGGTCGAAGGATCCGGGTTCGGCGCCGTCGTGCAAGCCTCCCGCATCCCCATCCTGCCGGAGGCGATCGAATACGGAAGCATGGGCCTCTTCCCGGCGGGCGCCTATCGCAACAAAGCGTTCAGGGCCTGCATGGTCGATGGGCTTTCCGAGCTGGACCCCGTACTGTCGGATCTGCTCTTCGATCCGCAGACGTCGGGCGGGTTGCTGATATCAGCACCGGCCGGCCCGGCTGAGGAATTGGCCTCCGCACTCCTCCAGGAAGGGGTGGATTGCGCGGCGCTCGTGGGCGAGATCGTTCCAGAGCCTGTCGGCCGCATCGTCGTGGAGGCGTCCTGAAGGACCCGGGAGGGTTTCGCCCCTTCCCGGACCAGCCCACGCTGTTTCTCAGGAGGCGACCTGTGAACGTAGCCGAGGGCCTGGAAGGCTGTTCGGGCCGCTTCTCCGGCACGCCTGGCGCTTTGGATCGGCGCGGAGCACCGGGCCTATACGCACCAACCCCATGAAACCGGCCTCAGGAGTGTTGCAATGACCCACGAAATCGATTGCCGCGGATTGGCCTGCCCTGCCCCGGTTCTCCAGACCAAGGAATGGCTCGAAAAAAACCCGTCCCGCGACGTCGCCGTCCTCGTCGATGGTGAAGCCTCCCGGGAAAACGTCTCCCGGTTTCTGCGCACGCAAGGCTTCACGGTTTCCACTGTGGAGGAAGAGCGGCATATTCGTGTCGAGGGCCGAAAGTCCGGGGACGCGGAGGCCGCCCCCGCACCGGATGCACCCAGCCGTGAAGAGACGCGGAAGATCATGGTGATGGTCACCCACGACAAGATGGGTCATGGCGACGACGAACTGGGCGCCAAGCTGATGGTGAGCTTTTTGAAGACCCTCAAGGAGATGGGCGGAGAACTCTGGCGCCTCGTTTTCGTCAACAACGGCGTCAAGATGACCGTAAGGGGATCGGCCGTTCTTCCTTTGCTCAAGGAGCTCGAGGCCGCGGGAATCACGATCCTGGTCTGCGGGACGTGTCTGACGCATTTCGACCTGCTGCAGGAAAAGGAGGTGGGCGAAACCACCAACATGCTCGATATCGTCACCGCCATGCAGCTGGCCGATTCGGTCATCAACATCTGAAGGGCATCGCCGGCTCTTTTGGCGGGGTATCGGCGAACAAGAAGGCGCCGCACACACAGGCGCCTGCCTTCGATCCAGCGGACAGCGAAAAAAAGAACGAGGTCGTTCGGGGATTCCAGGCCGCATCTTACCGGCTGCGACGGCCCCAATGAAAGGTTCCCCCGTTTCAAGGATGCCGGCCCGAGCAGGCCGGTGAACAAACCTCAAAATTTGGGATGCCCCCTTGTTCAGGGATTCCGGTCTTGACGGAAGAGGGCCTTCGCCCTGTTCACGAGGGCAACGGTTTCCTCTTTTTTAAGGGCGCCCCAGCGCGGGTCGGCTTCCAGGTTCGGGATGACGGCACTCCCGCGGATTCCCTTTTCCGCCAGGGCCGCCACGAGCGACTGCCGGTGGGCTTCGCGTTTCCGCGAAAAATCGTCCCGGCCGGCATCGAGCATCGCCTTGAGAGAGGCGCCGCCGCTTCCGGCCGCCTCCTGAACGATCTCGATCAGGCGTGAGTTGTCTCCTTCAGGGTCCAGACGATCGAGGGTTCCTTCCACGATCATCTCGATGGCGCGCTTGCGCCTGGCGGGATCCTGCTCATCGAGTTCCTTCAGCAGGGCCGACGGGTCGATCAGGCCGTCGACGCAGCGCTGCAGCAGACCCTGCACCCACCCCCGCAGCTCACGCTCCTGCATCTCCAGTTTTTCTTCCTCGGTCAGGGTAAGCCCCTTCGTCTTTTCCATGATAATGTCCAAAGTGCTTCGAATCTCGCCCATCTGCCACAAAACCTCCTCTCGAGCCGGGCCGGCTCCGCTTCACACGACTTCGGCCCGCCTCATGTTTTCTGCAGAAGCTCGGCCATCACCGTGTCGTGCAGGATAGGCCGGAAGGCCCTTATCGCTATGTTTTCACGGCTGGGATGCACCCGGTTGGTCAAGAGGATCACCACGATACGCCGCTCGAGATCCACCCAGACGGATGTCCCGGTGAACCCCAGATGACCGATGCTCTGACGTGAAAAAAAACGCCCCGCGCTCGAATGTTCCCCCGACGGCGTATCCCAACCCAGGGTGCGGGTGCCGTCTCCGAGGTCCTGTCGATGCAGAAAACACCTCACCGTCCCGGGACGGAAAATGTCCTCTCTCCGGCCGTCCAGGTGCTGCACCAGCATGTCGGTCAGGGCGTATACCCCTCGGGCCGTACCGAAAAGACCGGCATGCCCCGAGAATCCCCCCATGAACCAAGCGTTTTCGTCATGCACCTCCCCCCGAAGCATCCGGCCCCGCCAGGGGCAATATTCGGTGGCCGCCGTGGTCCTCGAACGGTGCGCCGGAACGGCTCCACCCCAGAAAAACGCCTCGGACAGGCCCAGAGGTTCGTAAATCCCCTCTCGGACGCAGCGATCCAGGGGCATGCCTCCGGCGCGCTCCACGATCCATTCGAGGAGGATAAATCCAAGGTCGCTGTAGAGCGTCGCCTGTCCCGGACGATGGACGAGAGGCATCTCGAGAACGGCCCGCCGGACCGCCTGCCTGCGCTCCCCGGCCGGCGCGCCGGCCAGATCCCGATAAAACGGGTGCCAGTCCTTCAGACCCGATGCATGCGCCAGGAGCATCCGAGGGGTCAATCCCGCCTTGTCCTCGGGCACCTGCTGATCGAAGAGAATCGTCTCGAGCGGCTGGTCCAAATGGAGCCTGCCCCGATCGACGAGACGCATGACGGCCATGGTTGCGGCCAGCGGCTTGGTCAACGACGCGAGATCGAAAAGGGTGTCAACCCGGACCGCAGGCTCCGCCGGCGCCGAAGAAAGCCGCCCGCACGCCTCGAGGAGAAGGATTCTCCCCTCCCTGGCCGCAAGGAGGACGCCGCCCGGAAAAACGCATTCCTCCACGCCTCGATGCAGCTGGCGCCTGCTGAGCGGCATCCTACTTTCATCCTCTCCGGACCTGTCCATGCGCCTGTTTTCCCCTTTCGATCAAAATCCTTGGAAAGGCTGGAGACATGTGCCATACTTTTTTATTGTCCGGCTGCGAGACCGCAAACGGTCATCCTCGCAGCCGCTGCAGATCGATCTTGCCCTGATCAATCTCAGCGGCCGGATGCACAGCCCAATCACCTCGCCGACCCTTTCGGCATTCCCTTCAGGAGCCCTATACAGTCTATCATGAATGAAGAAAATATTTACCGTATACACGAATCCGGAAGAGAAATCATCCTTGTGGGGACGGCGCATGTCTCCGAGGAAAGCACCCGTCTGGTCGAGAACGTTATCCGGGAAGAAAAGCCCGATACCGTCTGCATAGAACTGTGCCAGGCCCGATACGAAACCCTGACCCAGCAGAAAACGTGGCAGGACACCGACCTTTTCAAGATCATCAAGGAAAAAAAGGCGTTCCTGCTCCTGGCCAACCTCATCTTGAGCGCCTTTCAAAAGCGGGTCGGCCGGAAGCTCGGCATCCAACCCGGTGAGGAGATGCGCAGGGCCATCGCGTGCGCCGAGGAGACGGGCGCTCGGATCCATCTTGCCGACCGGGATATCCGCATCACCCTCGCCAGGGTCTGGCGCCTGATGGGATTCTGGAGCAAGATGAAACTCCTCTTTCAGATGCTCGTCTCCTTCGGCGATGTCGACGATATCGAAGAGGAGGACATCGAACGGATGAAAAGGGAAGACGTCCTCGAGAGCCTTCTCTCCGAGATGGGAACTCACCTTCCAGAGATGCGCCGCATCCTGATCGATGAAAGGGACCTTTACCTCACCCATCGCATCCGCCAGGCACCCGGCGGCAAAGTGGTCGCCGTCGTCGGCGCCGGACACGTCCCCGGCATCAAACGGGCCTGGGACCAGACCATCCGGCTCGAGGATCTCGAAATCGTTCCGCCTCGCAGTCCGCTGGCAGGGATTCTGAAATGGGGCATCCCGGCATTGGTCCTGCTTTTGATGGTTCTTGGATTCTTTTACTCAGGGAAAACCGGCGGCACCGACATGATCAAGACATGGGTACTGGCCAATGCGGGGCTGTCCGGCCTGGGCGCCGCCCTGGCCCTCGCCCACCCCCTGACGATCCTGACGGCGGTCATCGCCGCACCTTTCACGTCCCTCAACCCTATGATTGCCGCCGGATGGGTTGCCGGGCTGGTCCAGATCTTCTTGAACAAGCCGAAGGTGAGCGACTTTGAACGGCTTTCAGAAGATATCGTGACCATTAGAGGCTTCTGGACCAATAAGATCACCCGTATCCTGTTGATCGTCGTCATGACGAACCTTGGCAGCTCCCTCGGCACCTTCGTGGCCATTCCGCTTATGGCCCGCTTCATGGCCTGATGACCTGCGGCCCGAGAACCGCCTCTGGCCGGAGATTTGTGACCCCGCGCCGTGAGGCTCGATGGATCAGGAGAGGCAGCACCGCCGCCGCCCAAAGGCCGCGGCATCCTGGTCTATTCGACCATCGCCTGGACGTGATGGCTCCTTGCCCGGCGCGCCGCATGGAGAAACACAATATACAGGAATTTCAGGTGATCAATCCACAAGATACGGCTTGATTGTCGGCTCCCTATCTGCTATAGAGTTCGCTGTGAACATCGGGAGATGCGGCTGATACCGCCTTCCGAAGGCAGGCGGACCAAACCATTTTTTTCATCATCCACAAGGAGGGCTCATGCATTTTTACTGGAAAATGATCGAAGAATTGAAACTCATCGGCGAAACCTGGATCATGAAAGATCCCGGACTGTCCCGATGCTATCACATCTGGATCAAGCGGAATCAATCCGCTATCTGGCCTGAGACAATCCGAGGAATAGATCCCAAAGGACCTTCCTTCAACTACCGGGGAATGCCCCATTCCCTGAATTGACCGCCCTCAGGAGTGCTGCCGGTAATATCGGGGTTGACCTTTGAACCGTTTTTCGTTAGAAATAAGTTTTTGTGCTTGAAAAACAAACGCCTATCCCAAGAAGAGGCCGCACACCAGTCGGCTTCGATCCACCCGTCATCGTTGCGATGGACGACCAGCCGCCCTTTTCCCAGGGCCAGTGTACAGGCCGGTCCATGGACGGATGATCTGCCGCGCTGGTCCTCGGGGCCAGGCAGCCGATAGAGGGTGTTGCCCCTTGATCACACGTCGAGATGCAGACCGGAAGCAGGGGATTCGCGAATCCCGTCCGGGGCGTTGATGTTCAACCAAACAATGGAGGTGCAGCCTATGAAAGCCGGATTCTGGCTGTTTTTGCCGGGTATGTTGCTCCTGTCTTGCCTGTTGATCCTGCCTACGGCCGCCAGGGCCGATGAAAAAACCCCATGCGTCGACAAGGAGCAGTGCGAACGAATGCTGCGATTCGGCCAGGAAGCGTATGCGCGCGGTAAGTATCTCGACGCCAAAGAATTCTTCCGCAAGGCGGTGCAGGCCGATCCATCCTCTCTGAAGGCCTGGCGCTATTATGACCAGGCGGTCCTCTTCGGCCTGGCCGAAAAGGTGGAGCAGAACGCCGACCTGACGTTCCCATCGGCCTCCCAGCGTACAGAGGGTCCGCCGGACACCGGCGGGGAAGCCTCGCCGCCGCCCCCGCCCCCCAAGCCGGCGATGCCTGCTCCTCCGAAACCGGGGGAGTTTCGGATCATGCACGATGAAGGCTGCTAGCGTCAGGGGGAAAAGACCATGAGCGAGGAGAGAGGAAACCCGGTTCTTGTCGGCATTTTGAGGCGAGGCTACCATGCCGTTTTTTACGAAAACTGGCCTATCTGGCTGGGCGGAGTGCTTATCGGGCTCATGAGCGTCATCACCTTTGCCTGGGCCAGGCCCTGGGGGGTGGCAGGCGGACTCCGCAACTGGGGCGACTGGTTTTTCAGTGCCGTAGGCATCTATCCCTTCCCCACTGCCTCCCCCGTCACCTCCACCAACTCCATCCTGACCGTAGGGCTTTTATGGGGTGCCTTCGCATCGGCGCTCCTCTCGAAACAGTTCGCCCTGCGGATGGCCCCCCCGCTCGAACTGGCCAAAGGCGTCGTCGGAGGCATCCTCATGGGCGTGGGGGCCGCCATGGCAGGCGGGTGCAATGTAGGCGGCTTTTACACCGCCCTGAGCGCGCTGTCGCTGAGCGGCCTTGCCATGATGATCGGGCTCTTCATCGGCGCCTACCTGGGGATACGATACCTTTACTGGGAGTTGGAGCACCTGCCCTCGGGCTCGAGCGGACACGCGCCGGCCGGCGAGGGGGATAAAGGCGGACTCCATCTGCGCGATCTCTCCCCCTACCTGGGGGTCCTGGTGCTCATCGGAGCGGTTGCTGCATCCATCGCTTACAGCCGTGAGGCTCTTACCCGCGAGGGGGGCCTGCTCCTGTGCGGGCTGGCTTTTGGAATCATCATTCAACGCTGCCGTTTCTGCTTCGTGCGCGGCTTCAGAGACCCCTTCATGACGGGCGAAGGAGAGGTGGCGCGTGCCATCGCCCTGAGCCTCATGATCAGCGTCATCGGCTTTGCGGCCCTCAAGTGGACCGGCCTGCGGGAGGAATCGGTCTACGTGCCTCAGGCCTTCTGGTTCGGGGGCCTCGTGGGCGGCATCATCTTCGGCGTCGGCATGGTGGTGGCGGGCGGCTGCGGCAGCGGCTCGGTCTGGCGCGCCGGTGAAGGCCAGATCAAGCTCATGATCGCCGTGGTCTTCTTTGCGCTCTCGACCTCGCTTTTCAAGCTTTGGATGATGACATCGGAGGGCCTGAACAAACTCATGGGCCACCGCGTTTTCCTGCCTGATTTCCTGACGTACCGGTGGACCGTCATCCTGTTGCTGGTGTTTCTCTTCGTCTATTTCGTAGTCGCTACCTGGAACGAGGAAACGGACACCTTCACCGTCGACTTGTAGACCATTGCAGGGTGAGAAATCTTCGAGTCTGGTTCCGGGAAGGCTGCAAGCGTGCCTTTTCCGATGAAAAACGACAACCCGTTTCACTATTATTATATCCGAAGGAGGAACACATCATGGTAGATAACGTAACCCCCGACCAAACCCTCGATTGCCGCGGCCTAAGCTGCCCCATGCCAATCCTCAAGACCAAGAAGCTGATCGGCACGATGAAATCCGGCCAAATCCTAGAGATCCTCGGCACCGATCCCGGCACCCGCAATGATCTTCCCGCCTTCTCGAAGCGGTCCGGACATGAATATCTGGGCGAAAAGCAGGATGAGGGATTCAGCCGTTTTTACATCAAAGTGAAGTAGTCTCCATCCGGAAAAGGAGTCACTGATGGGCAAGCATCTAGGAGTCTTCGTCACTTCCGACAAGCATCTGGACAAGCTGATCGACCTGTGCCTCGCCGCCCGCCGGAAAGACGTGGAGGTCTCGATCTTTTTCACCCACTTGGGCACCCTGCTCACGCAGGACCCCAGATTCAGCGAACTTGAAGGCCTCGCCAAGATGGCCCTGTGCAACGTCGGATTCGAGAGCCACCATCTGAAACCGCCGGTTCCGGGCATCGACGAAAAGGACTATGCCACCCAGGCCAGGCATGGCGAGTTGATCGAGGACTGCGACCGTTACATCGTCTTCTAGGAGGAGGATCGGACAACCATGGAAAACATCAAGCATGTGGCCTTCCTGATCCGAACCGAGAAGGATCTCTGGGAAGGCTCCCGCTCCACGCTGGGACTGGCTGTCGAGAATTTCTACTCGTATATGTTCGTCATCGACGTGGAAGTGGAGATGACCGAGGCCTACAAGGAAAACCTGGAATGGCTCGAGGACATGGAATGCCAGTACTTCTCGAACAACCAGGTCAACGTCGATCAACACGGGTTCACCTACATGAGCCTCGAGGACATCGGCCGAAAGCTCAGGGAAATGGACCTCATCGTGCCGTTTGGGAGGCTGTCATGAAGATTCTGCACATTCTCAAGACCCCTCCGGACGATACGACCCGCCTCCTGAAGGGGATCGTCTCGGAAGGCCAGGACAATACGGAGATCAGCCTCCATGAGGGGCAGCCCGATTACGAAAGGCTGATCGACCTGATCTTCGAAAACGAGCAGGTCATCTCCTGGTGGTAGGAAGAACTGTGCCGCCCTTCAGCAGGACGCACTGAAGACAAAGGCCGCAGAGCATCGCTCTGCGGCCTTTTCATCGCTTTCTTCCCTCCCCGCGTTTAAACGCGGAGGATTTTGCTGCGGACTGCATGGAAAAGCCCGCCGCTCGAGGGATCTAGTACATCTCCGCTTCGAGATCGATGCCGTCCCGCTCGAACTGCTCATCCCGCAGCGCCCGGGCCTGCTCGATCTCTTCTTCGCTCCACGGCTCCACGATCAGCGAATCGGCCACCAGCTCCCAAAGGTACTTGGTCTCGATCCCCAGATCGTATTCCTTGGTCAGGGACTTCATAATCTGATCCCGGCAGTTATGGCACGGCGCGATCACCAGCTCCGCCCCGGTGTCCCGGATCTGCTGCGCCTTGACGCGGCCGTAATAAATCCGCTCGTTCTCGTAGGGCATCGCCCAAGCGCCGCCGCCGGCTCCGCAGCAGAAGTTGTTCATCCGGTTCGGCTGCATCTCGACGAAGTTCTCGCAGCACTGCTGGGTGATCCAGCGGGGCTCCTCGAAATAGCCGTGCCCGAAGGCCTTCTGGCTCTTCCGGCCGTAGTTGCAGGGGTCGTGGATCGTCGTCAGCTCGTGGTGGATCGACTTGTCGAGTTTGATCCGCCCCGTTTCGATGTATTCCTTCAGAAGATCGTGGACGGAAACCACCTTGTACTTTTCAAAGACTTCAGGGTACCACGTTTGCAGACCAAGCCTGGTCGCATAGTAGGCGTGGCCTCATTCCGGCAACAGGAGCGTCTTGCACTCCAGGCGCTCCATGTGGTTGACGATCCGTCCCACCAACGCCTTCATGGATTCGTCGTCGCCTGAGAAAAGAGCCCAGTTGACCCCTTCCCACTCGGTCGAGGCGGTGGTCCAGTCCTCCTTGGCGGCATAGAAGATCCTCCACCAGAACTTCATGTCATCCGGTTCGCCGAAAGGCTCCTTCGAATTGATCGTCACGAAGACGTTGGCGCCCTTCTTGTCCACGGGGACATAGAACCCCGGGAAGCCCTCGTCCTCGTCCATTTCCCGCCCCAGATCCGCCAGCAGAAAGAGGAAATCCTCCTTCGGGATGCCCAGGTTGTTCCCCCTTTCCAGATCCATCACGACGCCCTTGTGGATCGGGCCGGGGACCTTGTCCCTCGCGCGCAGGGTCCGGGCGCGGCGCATCATCTTGAGGATCTCCACCCCTTGCGGACAGGCGTATTCGCAGCGGCCACAGAGCGTGCAGACCCAGGGAAACCGCGAGTCGATCAGCTCCTGATCCAGCCCGAGGGCGGCCATGCGCACGGCTTTCCTGGGGTCCATTCCGTCGACGCCGGTCACCGGGCAACCGCCGGCGCAGGTCCCACAGGTAAAGCAAACGTCCGCCCACTCGGGGGCGACCCTAAGTTTGCCCTCCTTACGGTTAATAGCAATCGGCTCCATTCATCACCCTCCTGTTATCGTTTATAAAAAAACACCCCCCGACGGTTTTTTCGATCGCCGGGGGATTTTGCTTCGAGTAACCGCTATTTATTAGTAAACACTTCGATGCTGAAAGTCAATTTTTAATACCTGGGTGCGGATCCCCTGTCCTCCTGCCCCAGACATCGAAAGCGATCAGTTTGAAGAGCAGAAGATCCCCCGTATGATCTCTTTGGCCTGTTCGTACTGGGCATCGCTCAGCACCAGCGACCCATCGCCCTTCCGGAACGGCGGCTCGGTGACGCCGTAGATGCGCTCCTCCAGCCGCGCCTGGGCCGCCATCCTCCCGGGCACGGCGGGCACGATGCCGATCGCCTTCTCGACGTCGTCCGGGAACTTGCCGGGGTCGGCGGTTTCGTAGATCACCGCCGGCCGGTCGTGCCGGCCCTCGAGGAAGGTGTCCAATGTCCGCCAGCCCACAGCCCCGTGGGGCTCGATGATGACCCCGAATCGTTCGTAGACCTCCCTGATGGCCTGGTAATGGTCCGGGTTGCTGACCGCAATGGAATAAAAGTCCCGCCGCATCGCCTCCAGGTCCGGCATACGGTCCATGACGCCTTCCTCGATGATCTTGCCCGCCTCGTCCCGCCGGTCAAAGACATGCCCGCCGTAAAAATCGACGAGCCGCGCAAAATTGCTCGGGTTGGACACGATCATGGCTGACGAAGGGGACTTGACCGACGGCCGCACGAGGTAACCGCCTGTCGCCAGAAACTCCGGAAACTCTCTGTTCTCGTTCACGCCGCAGAGGATCCTGCCGATCGGCAGGCCCATCTCCCTCGCCAGAACGGTCCCCATCATGTCCCCGAAATTGCCGGAGGGCACACTCGCGATCAGGGGCTCACCGTCTGCCGGGATGCGCGAAGAGGCGAAGAAGGGATAGACCGCCTGCGGCAGAAGCCGCCCCAGGCTGATGGAATTGGCGGAGGTAAACCGGTCCGCGTCCCCGAAGCAATCCCGGGCGAAGCGCCGGTCCCCCAAAAGACGTTTGGCCATGGCCTGACAGACGTCGAAATCCCCGTTGACCTCGAAGGCGTGGACATTCCCCATCAGCGTGGTCATCTGCCGCCGCTGCCTTTCCGTGATGGAGCCCTGCGGGAAAAAGACGACCGTGTCGACGCTCTCGAGCCCGTGCAGCGCATCGGCCACCGCCCCGCCGGTGTCCCCGCTGGTCGCGACCGCGACGACGCGCCGCTCCCCGGTCTCCTCGAGGAAGTGGTCGAGCATCCTCCCGAAGAAACGCGCCGCATAATCCTTGAAAGAGTACGTCGGTCCATGGGTCAACCACATGATGTAGGTCCGGCCGGTCAACCGCTGGATCTCGGTCGGGATGACCTCTTCCCGGTACGCGTCGTTCAAGATGGCGCGAAGCGACTTTTCCTCGATATCACCCTCCAGGAAGGGATACAACACCTCGAAGGCGATCTCCGCATACGACATCCCGGACATGCCTCGAACCACCTCCCGGGGGATCTTCGGCACATCGGCCCGCCCAAGCATATAGAGGCCGTAGTTGGATGCAAGCCCGCGCATCAGCGCCGTCTTGAAGTCCGCCTGTTCGCTCGCGTTGTTCGTACTGTAATAACGTATCTTTCCCATAGGATCCAAAACCCTTCCTACCCTGCCATCCTGTCGAAGCCATTCCGTTTTCATCCGGAAATGGCCTTGCGGTCCATCTGAGCTTCGATCTGCGCGTTTACTTGTGCAGCGATCCAGAGTCACATCGGCACAAGCGATTAATTTCATTCATATTGTCAAACTGGGACCCGCCGCGAAGCGGTGGGACTGAGCACCCGAAGGGTGTGAAGAAACCGGAACCCGCTGCGCAGTGGTAGGACTGAGCACCCGAAGAGAGTGTAAAGAAAAATCCCTCATTCGGAATCGATATCCGGCTACTACCGGGAAATCGCTTCCGCATGGAAGCCACTTACAAAACTCGAAATTTTTATTTCTAAACCTTTTGACAGAACTTGTCAAAAAAACAAAGAGCACGGCCCTTCATTCGGGTGTCCCGGCTCCGTTTTCGGATTGGAAAGCGGGTCGTATGGTGAAATCATTTCCGGATGGACTCGAAGTGTTCACGATCCGCTGCGCGACGGCGGCCTGGCGGGCGATCTGCAGGCCGCTGCAGCGCATGGGGTTCGCGCCGATAACGGCCGAAAAGCCCTTTCCGGATGCGCCTCTGGAAAATAGCTACAATGTAAATTTACCGGTTGCTATTCCAAATAGATTGTTCTATAGATAGCATTTTTTGAATACTGTTCAAAAAGCGGCCAATTTCCTGCCAGCCGTTGAATCAAAATCATGGGGCACAAACATCGGCGGATCGTTGACGCCGGCGCGTGGCCATGCGGGATTGCCCCAACTGGATAAAAAAGGAGGAGATGTTTATGGAATTTGAGTTAAGTGAAGAGCTACAGATGCTGCGTGACATGGCGCGCGACTTTGCCGCCGAAAAGATCGCCCCGTTTGCGGACGAATGGGATGAAAACCATTATTTCCCTTACGAAGAAGCCGTCAGGCCCATGGGCGAGCTCGGATTCTTCGGCACCGTCATCCCCGAGGAGTACGGCGGCAATGAAATGGGCTGGCTGGCCGCCATGATCCTGACGGAGGAGATCGCCCGGGCCTCGAGTTCCCTCAGGGTTCAGATCAACATGCAGACCCTCGGGTGCGCCTTCACGATCTTCCGCTACGGTACGGAAGACCTGAAGAAGAAGTACATCCCGAAGCTCGTCAGCGCCGAACACATGGGCGGCTTCGGTATCACCGAACCAAACGCCGGCTCCGATGTCATGAACATGAAGTCCACGGCTGCCGACAAGGGCGACCACTGGCTCATCAATGGATCCAAGACCTGGATCTCCAATACCTCGGTCGCCGATGCCCTGATCTTTTATGCCTACACGGATAAAGAAGCCCGGGGCCGAGGCCTTTCGGCCTTTGTCATCGAGCCCAAGAACTTCAACGGGATCCACACGACGAACCTCGACAAGATGGGATCGCGCTCTTCACCGACCGGAGAGATCTACCTGGAAGACACGAAGGTTCCGAAGGAAAACATCCTCGGCAAGCCCGGGGACGGCGCCAAGATCGTCTTCGGCTCCCTGAATCAGACTCGCCTCTCGGCGGCCGCCGGCGGCATCGGCGTCGCGCAGGCCTGCCTGGACGCGGCCACCGCCTACTGCGCGGAGCGCGAGCAGTTCGGGAAGCCCATCGGTCAGTTTCAGATGAACCAGGACCTCATCGCCCAGATCACCTGCGAGATCGAAGCCGCAAGGCTCGTGGTCTACAAGGCCGCGTGGCAGAAGGATCAGGGAAACCTGAACAACACCCTCGAGGTCGCCCAGGCCAAGTACCTCGCCGGTGAAGTGGCTGTAAAGGCCTCCCAGGTGGCCATGAAGATCCTCGGGGCCTACGGCTACTCCACGGAATACCCCGTGGCCCGTTACTACCGCGATGCCCCGACCTACCAGATCGTAGAAGGGTCCACCAACATCTGCAAGTGGATCGTGGCCCTGGATCAACTCGGCATCCGGAAGGCGAACCGGTAGATCGGAAACGGAGGAAGACCATGCGACCGTATTTTGAGAAGATGGAATCCTTCGGTAAAGAGCTTACCGAAGGACAGAAGAAATCCGGGGAACAGAACGTCAAAGAGATCCGCGAGGTCGAGAAGACGGTGGCCGAGGCCATCGAGGCTGTGAAAAACGCGGGCATCCCGGCTGAAAAGATCAAGAAACGCGGGCAGATGACCGTCTGGGAACGGATCGAGTATTTGATCGATCCCGGCACCTGGTGCCCGCTGCACACCCTGTACGACCCCCTGTTCAACGAGGAGGGAACCACCGGTGTCATCGACGGACTCGCCAAGATCAACGGCAAGTGGGCCGTCGTGATCGGGTTCGACAACAAGGTCATGGCCGGGGCATGGATCGCCGGGCAGGCCGACAACCAGCTCCGGGTCACCGACATGGCCAAACGCCTGCATGTGCCCCTGGTGTGGCTGGTCAACTGCAGCGGCGTCAAACTTCCCGAGCAGGAAGAGGTCTACGCCAATCGCCGCGGTAACGGCACGACCTTTTTCCGCCATGCCGAACTCGAAAAGGTGGGCGTGCCCATCCTGGCCGGGATCTACGGAACCAACCCGGCGGGCGGCGGCTACCAAGGGATCAGCCCGACGCTGTTGATCGCCCACAAGGACGCCAACATCGCTGTCGGCGGAGGCGGCATCGTCAGCGGCATGAGTCCGAAGGGCTACTTCGACATGGAAGGGGCCGAGCAGCTGATCGAGGCCACCCGGCACTTCAAGGAAGTACCCCCGGGCAGCGTGCCTATCCATCACAACGAAACAGGCTTTTTCAAGGAAGTGTACGAGACCGAACAGGGGGTCTTGGACGCCCTCAAGAAGTACATGGACATGATGCCGGCCTACGATCCGTCCTTCTTCCGGGTCGCCGAACCGAAGGAACCCCGTTTCCCCGGAGAGGACCTCGATTACCTCGTCGCCTTCAACCAGAAGCGAAGCTACAATTTCGACGAAGTCCTCTCACGCATCTTCGACAACAGCGAGCACATGGAGTTCCGCCCGGGCTACGGGCCGGAGGTCTACACGGGGCTTGCCAAAATCGACGGGTTCCTCGTGGGCTTCATCGGCAACCGCCAGGGGTTCCTGGGCGCCAAGTATCCGGAATACGCGGATTACATGGGCATCGGCGGCAAGCTCTACCGTCAGGGTCTCATCAAGATGAACGAGTTCGTGACCCTGTGCGGGCGTGACCGCGTTCCAATCGTCTGGTTCCAGGACACCTCCGGTATCGACGTGGGCGATATCGCTGAAAAGGCCGAACTGCTGGGCCTGGGGCAGTCGCTCATCTACTCCATCGAGCAGACGGACGTTCCCATGATCTGCGTTGTCCTGCGCAAAGGCACAGCGGCGGCGCACTACATCATGGGCGGCCCCACGGCCAACAACCACAACGCCTTCACCCTGGGCACCCCCATGACGGAGATCTACGTCATGCACGGTGAGACGGCCGCAGCCGCGTCGTTCGCACGGCGCCTCGTCAAGGAAAAGGACGGCGGTCGGCCCCTCGAGCCGGTCATCGAAAAGATGAACGCCCTGGTGAAGGAGTATTACGACAAATCCCGCCCGGTCTACTGCGCCAAACGCGGCTTCGTCGACGAGATCGTATCCCTGCCGCTGCTGCGCAAATACATCGCGGCCTTCGCCGGATGCTGTTACCAGAACCCGACCTCCATCTGCCCCCAGAACCACATGATGATCCCGAGGATTGTCAAGGGCTGATGAACCTCCGCGCATCTGCGGGTTGAAACCACGGCTTTTGCGGCTGTCTTCGGGCGGACGCAAAAGCCGTTTTACTTCACCGACCGCCCTCAGAGGCCTCCCCCGTACTCCACCCGCGCCATCTCGGCCAGTTTATATTTCTGCACCTTTCCGCTGCGCGTCGTCGGGAATCGATCCACGATCTTGAAAAAATGAGGGAGGCACTCGTCCTGCACGTTGTCCTTGGCATGGGCGGCCAAGGTCAACGTGGAAAGAACCGCCCCTTCTTTGAGGCGCACCCAGGCGGCCACCTCGTCACCCTTTTCCGGGTGCACAAACCCGAAGACCTGCGCTTCGAGAACCTCAGGACGCTTGTAGAGCACCTCTTCCACCTCGACCGGGTGGATCTCGACGCCGTTGCGAAAGATGGTGTCCTTGACCCGGCCGGAGATCGTCACGTAGCCCTTCGCATCCATCCGGGCAATGTCACCCGTGTGGAGCCAACCATCCTGATCGACGGCAGCGGCGGTGGCGGCCGGCATCTTATAATACTCCTTCATGAGAAATCCGCGGGTGCAAAGCTCACCGCGGTCCCCAGGCGGCACTTCTTCGCCGCTCGCAGAATCTACGATCTTGACTTCATTGCAAGGCAGAGGGCGACCGATGGTGCCCACCCGCAGGTCGAGCGGATCGTCCGGATCGGTCATGGTGATCCATGAAGAGGCCTCAGTGATGCCGTATGCGACCGTAATGCGCGCGACGCCGATCTCCTCCACCAACCGCTGCATGAGTTCCATGGGGCATGGCGCCCCCCCGACGATCCCTTTCAGGACGGTCCCCCAGAGCTTCGTCTGATTTTCCGGGTGCTCTACCAGCCCCATGAACATGCTGGGTGACCCATAAACCGCCGTGCATTGCTCCTCTTTCAATGCCTTCAGGATCGCTGAGGCATCGAAGCTCAGACAGGGCATCACGATGCAGGCCCCTCTGATCAATCCGGCAAGCGCCATGCAGGTGTTCCCGAACATGTGAAACAAGGGGAAATAGAGACAAAGACGGTCCTCTGCCGTAATCCCCTGACGAGCGGTGCTGTGAAAGGACTTGTTGATCAAACCCGCATGATCCAAAACCACTCCTTTCGGAGACCCGGTCGTCCCGGAGGTGTACATGACGGCCACCGGATCGCTCGGCTGCTGACCAAACGATATATCCAAAAGGACCTCCGGCGGGACATCCTCGCCTCCCGCGAGGACCTCCGTCCACAGCTCGGTCTCGGGAAAGGATTCGTCTGCGATCAGGATGATATGTTCCAGAGAAGGCACGCTGTCGCGCATCTCCAGCATCATATCGATGTAATCCTCCAGGTCGGCTTCCTTGCAGGCAATGAGGGCGCGCGCCTCGGATTGACTCAGGATGTATTGCACATCGGCCGGCTCGGCCTCGGGATCGATCGGCACCATCAGCGCGCCCATCCGCGCCAGCGCCAGCATGGCTACTATCCACTCGGCCACATTGGGGGCCCAGAGCGCAACCCGGTCTCCCGGCTGTATGCCCAGCCGGATCAACCCCTTCGCAGCACGATCCGCTTCCCAGTCCAACAGCCCATAGTTGTAGCGAAGGCCGGAAGAGACATGGATCAAGGCCTCTCTCGAGGAATATGCGGATGCGACTTCCCTGAAAAGACTTCCGATCGTCTTCTCCACCCTTTGCATTGCAACACTCCTTTCCCCAAAAAGATTGCCTATTGAAGGATCCCATTATACTGGACCCTTGCATTCCGACATCTGCCGGTAAAGAGGGTCGACACTGTTTAATCTATTGAAATCACAAGATACTAGCAGATCATGTTTATAAATACTAACCTGTTTCACCGGTTGCCCGCAACCCATTTCCCACGTTCCCACCTCTCCTTCCTTCTTCGCCCGCTCCAGCAGCTTAACCGTCGTGAATCGCGGGCATCCGCCGAAGCGCCCCAGGCGGAAGCCTAACAGGCTGGGAAACTTTTTTCCCTCCTCAGTCCCCCGACGCTAACCTCGTTTCCATCCGGAAATGGTCTTTTTGGCCAATCTCGGCGTCAATCTGCACGTTTGCTTGTGCGGCGACCTGCAGGTCGCCTCCGCACAAACGCTTGATTTCCTTGATATTGGCCAAAAATCCTCATTTCCGGATTGGAAACTTAGTCCTACCGCGAAATCATTTCCGGATGGACGCTAACCTCAGACGTCCCGTTCTATCGAGAGGACCGACCAGGAGCGTTACAAGACCAGCTATGTAACGTTACAGAGACATATGTAACGTTACATAGCTGGTCGGAAATCCATTCCATGCCCATTTTTTCTTGATACTGTTGACGGGAAGACAAGCCTTCTTACATGCCATTATTCACCCCACGGCGGGAATATTTCGCCTAAATTTCAAAAATAACTATTGAAAAAGCATCTCGGAATGAAAGCAGCCACCTGACGGCATCGGGTAGGAATTGGGCATCGGAAGCGATTCCTGATTTCCAGCGGCCTCTTTTCCACCTCTACGGCACGAAACTTGATAGTCTGGTAAGAGCTCAAGCGCATCGATCCTCGAACGATGGGAAAGGCAATCCTCTCATTCAGAAGCTGAGGATTACAGTGAATTCCAAGGGGATGCGGAACAGAGGCGGCGATGGTTCGTTGCCCGTGCAAGCAGACGGCCATCGATCAGACATCATCAACCTTTTATAGCGTTTATTCGCAGGGACAGGGAGCGTTTGAAAATTGGACCAAACAGATGTGTTGATCATTGGAGGCAGTGCGGCCGGTATTGTTGCAGCGACAACAGCCAAATCATTTCATCCGGAGAAAAAAGTAACCTTGGTCAGAAAAGAGGAAAATGTGTTGGTTCCTTGCGGGATGCCATACATTTTCGGAACGCTGGAGTCCAGTGATCAGGATCAGATACCCGACTCCATCCTTCTCAATGCGGGAATCGCGTTGAAAATAGTAGAGGTCGATTCCATCGACACGGAGGAAAAGGTCTGCAAGATCAAAGGAAATGCGGACATCAGGTTCGAAAAGCTCATTCTGGCTACGGGATCCACCCCTATAAGGCCTAAATGGCTGAAAGGAGCGGAATTGGAAAACGTTTCCACGATTCCGAAGGACAAAATCTACCTGGATCACTTTAAAGCCAGCCTGAGCGAGGTTGAAAACGTAATCATTGTCGGCGGCGGTTTCATCGGCATCGAAATGGCTGATGAACTCAACAAATCGGGCAAGAAGGTCACTGTCGTCGAAATGATGCCCCACGTGCTGAGCATGGCATTTGATGATGAACTGGCTTTAGAGCTCGAGAAAGAGCTCCGAAGCAGAGGCATCCGTCTGAAAACGGGGGTCAGCGTTCGGGAAATCAACGGAGAAAAGAACAAAGCAGTCGGAGTAACCCTCGAAAACGGCGAAAAGCTGCCGGCCGAAGCGGTCATCCTGTCGGTCGGATATCGTCCCAATTCCGCGCTTGCGGAAAAGGCGGGGCTCCCCACGAATAAGATGGGGTTCATTCAGGTCAACGAGTACATGAAGACAGAGCATCCGGATATCTTCGCAGTCGGAGACTGTGCCGCAAAAAGCAGCTTTATCACACGGTCCCCCAAACCCACGATGCTCGCCTCCACTTCCTGCGCCGAAGCGCGTATTGCTGCCATGAGTCTATACAAGCTCTCGACGGTCAGGCTGTTCGGTGGGACCATCTCCATCTTCTGCACCGCCATCGGAGACCTGGCATTCGGCGCGGCCGGCGTCACTGAAAACCTGGCGACCGAACGCGAGTTCGACATCCTGACCGGCACCTTTCAGGGAACGGATCAGCACCCGGGAACTTTGCCTGGCACGCAGAAGCAAACCGTAAAGCTGATCGTGGCAAAGGAATCGGGAATCGTTCTGGGCGGAGAGGTGATCGGCGGAAAATCTACGGGCGAACTGACCAATCTGATCGGCTTTATCATTCAAAACAGGATGAGTGTGGACGCACTCCTGACGGCGCAAATCGGAACACATCCGCTTTTGACCGGCCCCCCCATAGCCTATCCATTGATCAAAGCGGCTGAATTGGTCGCCCGGCAGCAGCGCCTCTCATAGGGTGGAATGTGCACGAACGGTCCGCCCCGGCAAGCGGGGCGGACTACAACCCCTTTTCCTCGAACGCGCTTCACCCATCGTACAGGGGCAAAGGACCCGACAATCCTTCCCAGAGATCGGATGGACCTCTGAGAAGCTGATCGCTAAGGTCTGTATTCACAGGCGCGCGCACCTGCATCCAGAAAAGGGATTGACATCCGCCAGCAACAGCGTTAGAAGTGGTGGAAGGCGGGCACGAAGCCCGCGGCGGTTTTTCAGGAAGTCTGAAGATCAAGCAGGTCACGAAGGCCTAAAGCGGCACCCTATGGCTAACGTGGCTTTTTTTGTGCGGCATGGCGGCCGGAGCCCTTCCGGTTGCGCCGCTTTTTCCGAGGATAGCCTATGCATATCTCGGAAGGGGTCCTTTCGGCTCCTGTCCTCATTTCGGGCATGGTCCTGGCCGCAGTCGGCACAGGCATCGGTTTCAAGAAGATGGACTTCAACCGCATTCCACAGACCGGGATGCTCGCTGCCGCCTTTTTCGTAGGATCGCTGATTCATGTCCCCATAGGCCCTTCGAGCGTCCATCTGGTTCTGAACGGGATCGTTGGACTGTTGCTCGGCTGGGCAGCCTTCCCCGCCATTCTGGTCGCCCTGGTCCTGCAGGCGTTGTTTTTCCAGTACGGCGGGATCACGACCCTGGGCGTCAACACCGTGATCATGGCCGCCCCGGCGGTGGTCTGCTACCTTCTTTTTGCACGCCTCATCCACGGCAGGCAGACCGTGAGTCTCACGGCGTCTTTTGCCTGCGGATTCCTCGCCGTCTTCCTGAGCGCCATTCTTGTCGGGTTGGCCTTGATCTCCACTGAGGAGAATTTCTTCAAGGTCTCCTCCCTCATCGTGGCCGCCAATCTGCCGGTGATGATTATCGAAGGAATCCTGACCCTGTTCTGCGTGTCCTTCCTGAAAAAGGTCCAGCCGCATATGTTACCGGGGAACCAGCCCCTCGAGGCCGCCGCATTTACCAACTCTCCCGCCGGGCCCCCGCAACAGTGATCCAAGAGCCTTTTGCTATAGGCGGTTCGCCGCTCCACCAGACGGACCCGAGGCTCAAGATCATCCTCGCGACGGCCTATTCTTTCCTCGTGGCCGTTCTTCAAGGGTTCCCGGCGCTCCTGACCGCCCTCGTCCTTTCGATCGCACTGGTTGCTATTGCCAGGCTGGATAGCCGGGCGCTGTTTCGGCGACTCGGGCTCGCCAACGGTTTGATCCTGTTCCTGTGGCTTCTTTTGCCTTTCACCTTTCCCGGGAAACCGCTGGCATCGATCGGCCCGTTCGCTCTGAGCCTCGAAGGCGTGCGCTTTTGCGCCCAGATCACCCTGAAATCCAACGCCATCATCCTGGCCCTGATCGCTTTGGTCGCCACCAGTCCGATCGCCACCCTGGGTTATGCCTTGCATCGCCTTCACGTTCCTGCCAAGATGGTGCTGCTGCTCCTGCTCACATATCGATATCTTTTCGTCCTCGAGCAGGAATACGAGCGTCTGGCAAGGGCGATGCGCATGCGCGGCTTCCGGCCGCAGACCAGCCTGCACACCTACCGGACCTATGCCTATCTGGTCGGGATGCTCTTCGTCAGGGCGAGCGCCCGTGCGGAACGGGTGCATCAGGCCATGCTCTGCAGGGGGTTCACCGGACGCTTCAGGACGCTCAAGACCTTCACTCTGGCGCGGCGTGACTGGATCTGGCCGTTTGCAGCGGGATGCGCGATGAGTGGATTGATCATGCTGGAGTGGACGACGGGATGGCACTGATCCGGCTCGATGGTATCAGCTTCGCTTATCCGGGGCGGGCAACGGTCCTGGAACGCGCGGATCTGACCCTTCGGGAGGGGGAGCGGATCGGCCTCATGGGCCCCAACGGCGCAGGAAAAACGACCCTTTTCCACCTTATCATGGGGCTGTTGAAGCCCGATTCGGGCAGGATCGAAATCTTCGGACGGGAAGTCCGCGAGGAAAAGGACTTCGAGTCCGTCCGGCGGCAGATCGGCTTCCTGTTTCAGGATGCGGACGATCAACTGTTCCACCCTACGGTCCTCGAAGATGTCGCCTTCGGCCCTCTCAATTTGGGGAAAAGCCGCGAAGAAGCGCAGTCGATCGCCCTGAAAACATTAGAGAAACTTGGACTCGAACACTTCGAGGAACGGATTACGCACCGCCTCTCCGGCGGAGAAAAACGACTCGTGGCCCTCGCCACGGTGTTGGCTATGGAGCCCAAGGTCCTGCTCCTGGATGAACCGACCGCGGGCCTCGATGAGCGGACCAAGGAAAGGCTCACTCAATTGCTCAAAGGCCTCGATCTCACCTACATCATCATTTCGCACGAACTCGATTTTCTGATGGAAACGACCACGGCCGTCTACGCCATGGCCGACGGCCGCATTCAATGGGACGAAGAAGTCAAACTGCATCGCCACATCCACGGACATCGACACGGGGCCTATCCCCATGCCCATGAGTAAGAACCAGCCGACCGGCGAAGCGCCCTCCGCCTCCCCTGGGCCAACCGGGGAGCCGGGGGCCGGCGAAGCCCCTGCCTGTTCCGGGGGGCTCTCGCACCGCTGGGATGTGGGCATCCCCGAGGCCCGGGCCATCCAGGAGTCCCTCGCGCGCCTTGTGGTCACGGAAGACCGCCTCGGCGACGTGCATTTCGTGGCGGGCATGGATGTCGGTTTAGACGCCCGGCGCTCCGTCGCACGGGCATCGGCGGTGGTTTTGAGCTTTCCGGAACTGCAGCTTTGCGATTGGGCCGTTGCCGAGCGACCCCTGACCTTCCCCTACGTCCCCGGGCTGCTGAGTTTCCGCGAGATCCCGGTGATGCTGGAGGCCTTGGGAAACCTCAGGCAAATCCCGGACCTCGTGCTCTGCGACGGCCAGGGGCTGGCCCACCCCCGCCGCTTCGGGATCGCCTGCCACTTCGGCCTCCTGACCGGCATCCCTACCATTGGGGCCGCCAAGAGCCGACTGATCGGGACGCATCGTCCGGTGGGGCTCCTTAAAGGGCAATACGCCCTCCTCAAGGACGGAACGGAGTGCATCGGGGTTGTCCTGCGCACCCGGACGGAAGTAAAACCCCTCTATGTCTCCATCGGTCACCGCGTCGGTTTGATGACCGCACGCCGGTTCGTGCTGGCCTGCACCACACGGTACAGGCTGCCCGAAACCACCCGCTACGCTCACCGGCTCGCATCGTCAGGAGGGCTCCATGGTTTTCGATAGAAACACCGGGAATCTGGACGCCGCGGTTGCCGTGTCCATCGATCAGGCGAATGCCCTGTACGACCGGCATGCCGGGGAGCTGGCCCGTGAAAAAACGCTCACCGATCTGCTCGATGCTTACAGCGAGGCAATTTCCCGAACCCAGGAGAGGATGCGCACGCTAGGCGTCGTGGCCGCCTGCGCCCGCTGCGACAGCCAGCCCTCCGGCAGCTGCTGCTTCAAAGGGGTTGAGGGCTGGTACGAACCGGAGATCCTGCTGATCAACAGGCTGATGAACGTCTCCATTCCCCGCCGGCCCGAAGCCGAGGGGCAATGCCTTTTTCTGGGTGAAAGGGGTTGCCGGCTCAAGGCGAGGCATTCTTTCTGCGTGAACTTCCTTTGCCCAACCCTGCGCGAGGCGTTGGGGCCATCCGGGACGGCGGACCTGCTGGCCGTCGCCGGGCGTGAACTGCTTTTGGGCCTCGAGACCGAAACCTTCATGCGGCGGTGGCTCCGCCAGCGCAAAGAAAGGGAATGATCGCGGCGGGTTCCGGTTTCTTCACACCATGGCGCGAAGGCGGTCTGCAGATCGCCGCAAAAGCGAACCACAAATCGATGCCGAAATGGATAGGAAGTCCATTCCCAGGCGGAGACGACACAGAAGGGCCGGGTGGAGAAATCGCCGTTCAAGCGGCTGAATTCACGATGGCAGGCCGGCGTTCGGTCGAACGGGGGAAGATCTCATCCGTCCGTTTTCAATACCATGGCCCCCAGTAAGGATAACGCCACCAGGGTGGATACCCCCACCAGCCGCCCGGGGGGTAAGGATAGTCCCGATCCTCTGTCCTGAGCGCCCAAAGATGGATCTCCTGAGCGCGCACGAGGGGGTAGGTGTAAGTGATTTCATCCAGCGGCTGCTCCCTCAGGCCGATGAACGGGCCCGCTACCGTCACGTCGCGGCCTTCAGCGTATATGGCCGGGTCGAGATATCCGTCGTGCAGCGCCAGGAAGCGGCCGAACGTCGTATCCCCGCTGATCGGGCGCTTCTCGAAATCGAGCGGCTTCTGTACGATTTCGATCAGGGTGCCCGCCGGCTGATTCTTGGTTGAAACGATCATTCCGCCCAGCAGGACGACCTTCCCTTCGTGCAGACCGGGTTGTTCCCGCAGGTCCTGAAACCGGATGGTCCGATCGGCCCGCTGCAGGAGATCCTGTGAAATGACCGAGGCGCAACCCGCCCCGCCGATAACGATGCAGACGACGATCATCGCCGCCAACGAACCGCTGCCCCTTCGCATCGCAGCCTCCGAAAACCTACCCGTTTCCATCCGGAAATGGTCTTTTTGGCCAATCGCGGCGTCAATCTGCACGTTTGCTTGTGCGGCGATCTGCAGGTCGCCTCCGCGCAAACGCTTGATTTCCTTGATATTGGCCAAACCGGGATCCGCCCCGCAGGGGTGGAACTGAGCACCCGAAGGGTGTAAAGACACCGGGACCCGCCCCGCAGGGGTGGGACCGCGCACGCGCAGCGTGTGAAGAAAAATCCACATTTCCGGATTGGAAACCGGGTTCTGCCGGGAAATCATTTCCGGCTGGATACCAACTCATGATTCCGGTCGAAAAAAGCCCCAATCCGCTTGAGAACCGGTTATCATGGTAATATCCTGTTTCGAGGCGTGTCAAGCTTTGAAAATGTACGGGAACAGGAAACCCCGGGGTCCTGCCGCTCAAACACAGGGGAAGCAGGATGGGAAACGCTCTGAAAAGGAAGATTCAGGACCGACATGAAAGCATTCGAACACGCCATGGGCGTTGATCCGAAAACCGGCCCGCAGGGGCTCTCGTCCTCCAAGCCTCACGAGGCTCTGAACGGCAGCCTCGGAAAGGGAAAAGACACCGCGTCGACGGGTATTCCAGGGATGCCGAAGAGCTTGTCGAGTGTTATAAAAGGAATCGGTCTACTGATGCTCCTCTTGCTCGCTCAGACGGCGGCAGCGTCGCCGCCGACCGAACCTGCCGAACCGCCGCTTCCTTTCCAGGCCGGCGAACGACTGGTTTTTCAAGCCCGGTGGGAATTCATACCTGCCGGGGAAGCGGTGCTCGAGGTCCTGACTTCCGACAGCGTGGGCCAAACCCCCGCGCTGCATTTCGCCGCCACCGCCTGGAGCTACCCCGTCATCGACTTGTTCTACAAAGTCCGCAACCGCATCGACGCCTATACCGACCGAAGCGTTTCGCGCACCCTCCTCTACAGAGAAAGATCCGAAGGGCGGCGCCCCAAGGACGTCACGGTCACCTTCGACTGGGAGCGGCGGAAAGCGCAGTACACCAATATGGATGAACGGCGGGACCCATTGCCCATCCAGCCGGGATCCCTCGACCCGCTTTCGATCTTCTACGCCTTCCGCCTCGAAGACCTTCATGTGGGCGCCGTCCTCTCGGGGCCGGTGACGGATGGGAAGAAATGCATTACGGGGACCGCAACGGTCATCCGCCGTGAGAAACTGCAGTGCGCCATGGGGGAGATCGACACCTTCCTGGTCGAACCTTCCCTCGAACACGTGGGAGGGGTCTTTGAAAAGGCCAAGGACGCCAAAATCCAGGTCTGGGTCTCGGCGGACCGATACAGGATCCCTGTGCGTCTGAAAAGCAAGGTGATCATCGGAAGCTTCATTGCAGAGCTCATCGACGTCTCCGGCACCGACTGGCCTCACCGGCCAAAGCCGCAGAATTGACAGCGTCACGCAAGCGGTCACAGCCGCTGCTGACTTACGGTCCGGGTCTCTTCCTGCCGCAAAACGATTCCAGAACTGAACCGGCTCGGCACAAGGAAAGACAGCGCCTCCCGCACCGCATCAACGAACGGATTTTTGCCACTCTTTGGCGAAGATGCCCCCGATGCGGTCCACCTGCGAGGGGTCGATGTTCAACGCCTTGGCCACCTCCTGATAAAGACGTCGACGGTCGGCGTTCTCGGCAGAGACCAGGGTATTCAGATCCCGTTTTTCCTTCAGGCTCACCTCCCCGGAACCGGTCTGCACCAGAAATCCGTCGTCCCCCTCCCGAATGGCGCCTTTCTGATAGAATGGACGGAGCAGCGGATAGCGGCTCTTCATGCTCTGCTTCAGGGCCCTGATCGCCGGATTCGACACGACCGTCACATCTTCGGCCCAGGCGGCGCCCACGAACGGGAAGAGCGCGAACCAGCGTTCCTGCAGAGATGATTCGGGCTCACTCTTCGGAACGGCCTCGGACCCTTTGGGCTCCTGGCCCCGGATGTCTTTGACGATCTCGCCCGCCACCGACTCGACCTTTTCGGCAGGAAAATAGATGTTGATCGTCACGCAGGCGAACACGCCGGCCAGGAACACAGCCATGACGCCCAGCTTCTTCTGTCTCGAAACCATGCGACCCTCCCTCGAAAACATCTAATCGATCACCGGACCGGAGCCGGACCGGATGCGCTGAATGCGCTTTACCATGTCCTTGAAGCCGATCGCGCTCCCCGGACTCTGGTTCACCACATTGACCCCCGCGAATCCCCTCCTTTTGACCAGATACTCCTTGCCGTCTTCCCGAATGGTTCCGTCGATCCGGAAGAGATCGTTCGCCAGTGTGGCATGGATCCCCAATTTGCTGTAAGGGAACTCCTGGAAAAGCGATGCGAAACTGCCGGCCAGCCCCAAAAACGGGCTCTGCCCTCCTCCGATGCGGGCGATGCTGTCGACCGCCTCGACACTGATCCGTTGCGGGACCCCTTCTCGAGGCACCGTCTCCAGCAGGAGGTCGAAGGCCTGCGGCTGCCCCGCCGCAATCTCGAGGCCGTTGACGTGTCCTTCGAGCAATCCCTCCATCTTCCCAAAGGGCGTTCCGGCCGTCAGCAGTCCGAGTTGGACATCCCGCCAGCGCGCATCCAGTCGGAAGACCGGCGCCGATGTAAAGAGCGCCCGCGCACCCGGGTCCTTTACGACCCACCTGCCGCCGAAAAGATCCATTCGGAATTCCCCGGTCGTCTGAATGGCCTGCTGCGTCATTATAACGGGATCCAGCCGTCCGTTCAACGCCCCTTGCACCGGACGCGGCCAGAAATCGGCCAGGAATCGGCCCACATCCAGATCCACCATTTCGACCGACGTCTTCAGCGAGGCCCCTTCCCCGTAAAGATCGTTCATGTGCAGGCCCTTCAGACGCACGGTGCCGTCCGCTACCGAAAAATCGATCGTGGCATCCGCGTGCAGGGCATTCGGCTCCGCCTCCAGTCTCCAAGCGGCGTCCTCGAGGGCCCCGAACGGAAAGACGGCTTTGCGCACAGACATGCGCCCCTCGAGCCGCCCCGGCCCGCCGGCCCCCTTCCAACCCCCTCCAGCGGCCCATACCGGAAGTCGAAGATCGAGACCTTGGAGCTCGACGTCCATCTCCTCCAACCGCAGCGCGCCGTCGCGCCAGTCCCAGAACCCTTTGGCCCGCCAATCCCTTCCCGCCCAATCCAGGGTCATGGACACTTCGGAAGGTCCGGCGGCATCGAGGCCGCGCAGCACCGGCAGCACATCCTGGAACGGCTCTTTGAGGATAGCGGTCACCAGCGGGGCAAGATCGGGGGCTTCGACCTCGACGGCCAGGCGGCCCGCCGGCGCATCGGTAAACCGTTCGACAGTGCCCGAAAGAGAGGCCTCGAAGAGCCCCGCCGCACTGAGCGAAGCCTCTTTCACCTCCAGCAGAGCCGAAGCGGGGAGGACTGCCGCCTCGACCGCCGCCGCAACGCTGCGTCGGGCAAGATCCGCGTACCAGCGGTCATAAAGGACCTCCCCCTTCTTGCAGCCGGCCTGGATGTCGGCCTGGATACGCCGGCCCTGCCGGTCCGAGGAGGCCCTCAACCGGACATCGAGCCCGATGCCTTCCCCCATGAAGACTCCGTCGGGGCTCTCGAATCGAAGCGCCTTCAACGCCCAGTCGAAGTCCCCCCGAAATCCGGCCTTCGGCGAATAGGCCAGCCGCCCGGTCAAGGCGTCCCGTCCTTCGACCGTCCAGCTCTCGGGCAGCACACCCAAACCGGATCCCCCCAGGAGCGCCAGCAGATCCTTCGCTCCGACCTCACCCGAGCCCCCCGAAGGCGATACGTTCAGCGATCCCCGCAGACCCTCCCGGCCCGAAATGCGAACGACAAAATCAGGCAGATCTGCGGTCCGATCGAGGACATTCAGCCTCAAAGCAGGTGCATCCACATCGATCGGCTGAATGGGAACGGAACCTTTCGGAGTGCGCACCTGGAACCGGGGGACCCGACATTCGACCCCCCGAACGTGAAAGACAGGATAGACCCCCTCTACCGTCAAACTGGCCGCCGCACCGGAAAACGACACGGCGGGGCCTTCCAACTCTATCCCACTGGCGGTGAATTCCGCGCCGATCCCCGGCCTGGGGAATGCGCCTTTGACCGCGGCGCCGCAGCGGAAATCCGCCCGCAACCTGTCCTCCCCCAGGCGGCAGGACAGGCCGCCGTCATCGACCCTCAGCTGGAGATCGGGCATCAGGCGCCAGCCCGCTTCATCGAGGCGGGCGGCCAGGCTGCCACGGAGCCTCAGGGTGCCGCTCAAACCGGTCACACAAGCGCTCCGTTCAGACGGAGGCAAAAAGCCGAGCAGCGCATCGAGATCGGCGGCGCCGCTCAAATCGTTCAGCCGCCATTCACGGACATCCCCGAGGGCCGCTGCAGCCGACCCGGAGAGGTCGAGCCCCTCTCCCGTCCGGACTGCAAAGCGCGGGACTGCGGCCCGCATCCCGTCGAGTCGCACCTCTGCACCCTGCGGCAGCTCGAAGGAAAGCGGGAAGACAAACCGGGCATCGAGGATGACGATCGAAACGGCCTTTGCGCGGCCTTCAGCGGACTGGATGGTGAGCCGACCGCTCTCGGCCCGATAGAGGGCCGTCCATCGCAGTGCGAAGGATCCGGCCGACACTGAAGGGCCTTCCAAGTCCCCCCTCTCGATGTGCATCTCGAACGGAACATCTTGCCCGCCTAAAGACAACCCCTGCGGCAGCGAAAGGCCTGCGGAGGGAATAGACAGCCGCGTCCGTCCGTCCGAAGAGACCGCCTCGACCCTGGACGAAGCCGTGCCGCCGCTCTCCGGCCGCAAGTTTGCGCGGACCTCGTCGAGCCGCAGGCTCGCGTCCGGATGCTGCCAGGACAGGCGGCCTTCCGAGAGATCCAGCGTGTCGAATCGCACTTCTTTGAAAAGGAGCCAAGAAAGGATATGCTTGGCCAGACCCGAAGATGGAGATGCAGCCGGCGGGGCGGACAGACGGCCCAGGATGGACGGCTCGCCCGAAAGCTCCGCGATGGGTCCATCGATCTGCAAGGCTCGAATCACCAGGCGGCGGCGACCGAAAGGCCCCTCGAAGTCTGCACCGGCCCGGGCGCGGTGAATGGAGAGGATCAGGCTGTCCGGGGCCTCTCCTGCGCAGACCCGGACATCGAGGACCTCGATCTCGAACGGGGCGATCCCGTACCGCAGCGCCCCTATTTCGACCTGGGCCCCGCTGAGGCTGCTCAGGGCGTTTTCCAGGAGCCGTTTAACGGCATCAGGCCTGTGATAGAGAAAGACCGCCGCGGCCCCCGAGACGGCCGCAAACACCACCACGGTCCATACGGCGATCCAGAGAAATTTTCTTCCAGTGCGCATGGGCTCGCCTCGGAAGCATTCCCGCTCCGGCCCGCTCTAGAGAAGCGTCAGGATGCCTCCAGCTTTCGGATCGGCAATGAGCGTCTTTCCGATGCCGCTTCCCGCTGGAGAGATCCGGCTACCCGGCTTGCCGCACCGCTACACGCCGCGCCGGTCCGCACCCCAGACGATCTTGTGGAGTTGCAGGTGCAGCCGCGCCTCCGGCCGATCGGCGAGCATCCACGCAGCCAATAGAGCAGGCTCCAGAACGCCGAAGACCGGTGAAAAATGAACGGTCCGGCACGGGCTCGACGCGATGATGCGCGGCAGGATGCGGAGGGCGTAATCATAGTCGCCGCGGTTCGACATCACGAACTTGACTTCGTCTCCGGCCCTCAGCCGATGCAGATTTTCGAGATCCATCCGCGCCGCCTCCCCGCTGGATGGGCACTTGATATCCACGATCCGGATGCACGCCTCCGGGAGGACGTCGATGTCGAAGCTGCCATTGGTTTCGACGAGAACGCGGCACCCCCAGCCCGCCAGGGCGGCCGCCAGGGCTGGGGTACCCGGCTGAAGAAGAGGCTCCCCGCCGGTTATCTCGACCAGCCCGACCCCATAGCCCAGCAGGGCATCCACGATCTCCCCCGCCCTCATCGGACGGCCCTGATCGTAGGCATAGCGCGTATCGCAATACGAGCAGCGAAGGTTGCAGCCTGTGAGCCTTACAAAGGCGCACGGCAGCCCGGCCCAGGACGACTCGCCCTGGATGCTGTAGAAGATCTCGTTGACGAGCAGTTCGTCCACCATGCACCCCGCCTATCTGCGCCGTCCCCGTCCTGCGCGACGACCGCCGCCTCCGGCACGCCTGCAACCCCGGCCGGCCCCGGCTCCCCCTGCAAGGCCCCCGGCCCCTCTTCCACCTGCCGGTCGGCTGCCCGGGCCATCTGCGCCGCCGCTCTCGAGCCAACTCCTGACCGCCCTCGACAGACGCGAATACGCCGACAGGACCAGGCCGGTGCCCGTTTCGACCAGACGCTCCAGCTGGGTTTCCGTCTCCGGCTGCCGCCTCCCGCGTTCCGGTTCGTCCCGTTCCTCGGACCGGGAAGGATCCCCCCCTTGCCCATCGTCTGGACGGCTCTTCCAGGAAGCGGACAGGGTTTCATAGGCCACATTGATCTCTTTGATCTTTTCGGCCGCCTTTCCGCTCAGCCTTTCATTGCCGGCAAAACGGTCCGGATGCCAGACGCTGGCCAGGTCCCTGTAGGCCTTTCGAATCTCATCCGGATCAGCGTCCGGGCCGACCTCCAGGACTTCATAGCACCGCTTCAGATCCATCGATCGCCCCTATCCCTTCGCTCCCTCATCCTCTCGGGCCACCGGAAGCGCAATCCGCCGTTTTTCCGGCTGGCTCTGCCGGCGATAGAGGATCACCGTATGCCCGATGGCGCCCACGGACTGGCACTCCATCTTCTGCTCGATCTCGAGGGCGATCGCTTCCTTCAGACCCTTTTCCTTGAGATCGATGAATTTCACCTTGACCAGCTCATGGGCTTCCAAGGCCTGATCGATCGATTGGGCGACACCCCCGGTCAGGCCCTTCTGTCCGATTAGAACGACCGGCTTCAAACGATGTGCCAAACCGCGCAAATATTTTCGCTGTGAACTGTCGAGTCGATGCATCGAATTCATATACTCCATGGATCGTGTCCGGCTCAAGCGGCCTCAAACACCACGGGAAACCCTGTCCCGGCGCGGCGCTTCGCGGGTCGAACCCTTCATAACGCCCCGACTCATCCCGCTGGGGTCGAATCCGACATGCGCAAAGAAACCTGCTGACGACAAGGCCGTCAAACGGCTGTTTGAGATCGGACCCGGTGCGCCAGGAAGACTGAGAAGGAAAAACATGTCTTCAGACCGACTCCAACCTATCACAGTCCACTCCCTTTTTGTTGTCAAAAGATGCCATTCGCTTTAGATTGGGCGCTGATCACGGCGCGGCGTCCGGGACGAAGCCCCGCCCTGGGCCCTGCCGATGCCGGAGATCATTCCTACCACGATATTCGATGCACATGCATTCGGCCGCCGGAAGCGCGGGACCCGGAAAACGCCGATCCCCGGGCATTCCGAGCGGGCTTCTCGAGGTCCCGCCGTCGGGCAGGGACTGGACCGGGCCGCATGGGGGCCGCCGGTCGGAAAGGATCAGCGATGGACTTCGATCTCACCAAAGAACAGAAAGATATAGCCCGCGCCGCAGGCGAATTCGCCGAAGGCGAATTCCCCGACCTCGCCAGGGAATGCGACCGGGAGGAACGGTATCCGATGGAGTTGGTCCGCAAGGCCGCGGGGCTGGGTTTCATCGGCGTCAACCTGCCCGAGGCCTATGGAGGCACCGGGTACGGCTATCTTGAAAAATGCCTGGTCTGTGAGGCCTTCTGGCGGGTCGATCCGGGCCTTGGCTCTGTCTTGATCTCAGCGACTTTCGGTGCCGATATGATCCTGCTTTTCGGGAACGAAGCCCAGAAGAAGACCTGGCTCCAGCCCCTCACCTGCGGCCAGGCGGTCATGGGTTCGGCCATTACGGAACCCGACGCCGGCAGCGACGTCGCCTCCACACGGACCGAGGCGCGTGCCGCAGAGGACGGCTACATCATCGACGGATCGAAGATGTTCATCACCAACGGCACGGTGGGCAGCTATTTCGTCGTCCTGTGCCTGACCGACCCCGACAACCCTTCGAGGCACCGGCGGCACAGCGTCATTCTGGTCGAGCGGGACCGCCCAGGCTTCGAGGCCAACAAACTCCGCCACAAACTAGGGATACGGGCCTCGGACACCGCCGAATTGGTGTTCAAGACCGTCCGCGTTCCCAAAGATCACCTGATCGGGGAGGAAGGGCAGGGGTTTTATCAGTTCATGCATTTTTTCAATCTCACCCGCATCCATGTCGGCGCCGAAGGGGTGGGCATCGCCCAGGGGGCCCTGGACCGCGCCATCCGGCATCTCAAGACACGGCATCAATTCGGGCATCCCCTCGGAGCCTACCAGGCGAACCAGTTCAAGGTCGCCGAGATGGCCACGCGCATCCACGCCGCCCGCAACATGGTCTACGAAGCCGCCTTCAGGGCGGACCAGGGGAGGCCCGATCACACCCTCACCGCCATGGCCAAATGGTATGCCGGAGAGACCTGCACCTACACCGCCCAGGAGGCGCTTCAAATCCACGGGGGCTACGGGTACTTCGCAGAATATGACATCGAGCGTTTTTATCGCGATGCCAAGATCATCGAGATCTATGAAGGGACCAAAGAAATCGAAAAGATTATCATCGCCCGATCCCTGCTCTGAGGCAAGCACGACCGGAGAGGAAAACGCCGGCTGGATTCAAATCAAGACATTGGAATCATTGGTAATCAATACACAAAAGCAAACACGGAGTTGTTCCCTGTTCTATTTTTCTCTGGGGCATGTCGAAATTCATTGACAGAAAAAACGGACTACCATATCATCGCTTGTTTTTATCGATATGACCAGCGCTTCCGGCCTGCCGTCCAACGGCTTCGGGAGAACCATCAAGAGGCCCCTTCCCACCGAGGGGGCGCTTGAGCGGTAGAGGGGGCAGACACTCTGCCTTCCTCACCCTCCGCTCCCGCAGCCGCAAGGCAGAGCGCCAGGTTCTACAACAAGGCCGGATATCGTCATATCTGAAAGGAGGGATTAAAACATGATTCAGAACAATCTTGCCCGTGCAACCAAGGAGCCCTGGGGTCTATTGACGAGCCTGGACATTTATGACTGTAACCCCGATACCATTAGGGACGCCGAAGCGATCAAACGCTTCGTAGTGGAACTGTGTGATCTGATCGAGATGCGCCGGTTTGGAGAGTGCCAGGTCGTGCACTTCGGCGAGGATGAACGCGTCGCCGGATACTCGATGCTGCAGCTCATCGAAACGTCGCTGATTTCGGGCCACTTTGCGAATCTGACCAATGCCGTATACCTGGACATCTTCAGCTGCAAATTGTATGACCCCGATAAGGTGACCGAATTTTCTAAACGCTTCTTCGGCGGCAAATCCGTCAACGTGCACATCACCGAACGGATGTAGGCCGCCTCCGCAACAAAACTCCATCGAAGGGGAGCACCCACAAAAGGGGCTCCCCTTCGCCTTTCATGGGCCTGCGCCCCCGTTGTTTCCGGGGTCCGCCGCAGCCGCCATTCCAAAAACCCGCCCCTGTCGGCCGATCAGACATCCCGTCCCGTCTTCCGGTTTTTTGAGCCCTCGATCGAATCTTTTTTCACTCCTCTCCTTTGTTCCTGAAAGACAAGAACCCGAAAGAAAAAAACCGGTTTCATCGCCGCTCGGGATGGGGAGCATAAAGGCCGGACAAATACTGTTTGACTTCGGAGCAAGGAAGCAATAAGGTTTTCCAGATTCATTTTTCGTTTGCAAACCACGTACGCTGCCAGATTGCCGGGTTGCTCATTCCAGCATCAATGTCCATTTTTTCTGCTCACGGACAAGGTCCCGTCGCGAGGTTGTCGTAATACGAATCGAGCCTCGATCGTTTTTCACGGCACCAACCCCGCACCCAACCTGTTATAGCTTGAGGCGGTTCAAACCGGTGGATCGGATGGAAACGGTGGAGAACGGATTTTCGGGCACCGGACAATGATTGTTTAATCCGGGACCTCAATTCACCCCCCATAGTCAGGAAAGGAGGCATTATGCAGACCAGGAAAATCGTGTTGCCGGAATCGGAGATACCAAGGCAGTGGTACAACGTGATGCCCGACATGCCCACCCCCATGGAACCCCCTCTGCACCCGGGCACCGGTCAGCCCGTAGGGCCGGAGGACCTTCTGCCGATCTTCCCCATGCCCCTGATCGAGCAGGAAGTCAGTCAGGATTCGTACATCGACATCCCTGACGAGGTGCTGGAAAAATATCTCATCTGGCGCCCTACCCCCCTTTACCGCGCCTATGCCCTCGAAAAGTTCCTCCAGACGCCGGCAAGGATCTATTACAAGAATGAAGGGGTGAGCCCGGCCGGGAGCCACAAACCGAACACCGCCATCGCCCAGGTCTACTACAACAAGATCTCCGGGACAAAGCGCATCACGACCGAGACGGGGGCCGGGCAGTGGGGCAGCGCGCTCTGCTTCTGCTGCTCGCTCTTCGGGATCGAAGCCAAGGTGTACATGGTCAAGGTGAGCTTCCATCAGAAGCCTTATCGGCGGATCATGATGGAAACCTGGGGCGGCCAGTGCGTCGCCAGCCCGAGCACCGAGACACAGGCCGGGCGCAGCATCCTCGCGCAGAACCCCGAATCGCCAGGCAGCCTCGGAATCGCCATCAGCGAAGCGGTGGAAGCCGCCGTCCAGGATGAAGACACGAAATACTCCCTCGGAAGCGTCCTGAACCACGTGATGATGCACCAGACGATCAACGGCCTGGAGTGCCAGAAGCAGATGGCCATGGCCGGCGATTATCCGGACGTGATCATCGGCTGCGCCGGGGGCGGAAGCAACTTCGCCGGGATCTGCCTCCCCTTCGTGCGTGACAAGATCAACGGCAAGGATATCGACATCATCGGCGTCGAGCCGACCTCCTGCCCGACCATGACCCGCGGCCCCTTCGCCTATGATTTCGGTGACACGGTCCAAATGACCCCGCTCCTTCCGATGTACACCCTCGGGCACAACTTCGTCCCGGAAGGCATCCACGCCGGCGGCCTCCGCTACCACGGGATGGCCCCCATCATCAGCCAGCTCGCCATGAGCAACCTGATCCGGGCGGAGGCCGTGCCTCAGCTCGAGACCTTCAAGGCCGGGATCACCTTCGCCCGTACGGAAGGCTTCATCAGCGCGCCCGAGACGGATCACGCCATAGCGATGGCCATCCGCGAGGCCCTCAAGGCCAAGGAGGAAGGGAAGGAAAAGGTCATCCTCTTCAACTGGAGCGGCCACGGGCTGGTGGACATGGCGGCCTACGAGGCCTATCTGTCCGGAAAACTCGAGGATCACGCCCTGGCCGAGGAGGAGATCCAGCGCGCGCTCAGAGACATCGCCTCCCTTCCCAAACCGAAGCAGTATCGCGGTTAACCCACTTCATCCCTGCCCGAGGCCCCGTACGGGGCCTCGGCCTGTCCGGTAAATCATGGAAAATCCGATCGTCCCCCCCGGCGATGACTTCGAGATCCGATGCCCTCGGCTGGGGCACCAGATCAGCTTCGCCTATTGCCGCCGCGAAAACCACGGGCTGCCCTGCTCGAGAACCCTGATCTGCTGGCATCCCTACTTCCCTGTAGAGGCCTTCCTGCGCACGGAATTGACGCAGGAAGAGTGGGATGCCGTGTTCGAGGCGCCTCCCAGGCCGAAACTGCTTTCCCTGGTCGAATTGATTGAAAAGGCCAAAGAAAGGAACGTGAAAAAGTGACGACGCGCTCTGAATTTCTGTTGGGAAACGGGGCCATTGCGCTGGGCCTGCTGGAGGCGGGCTGCCAGGTCCTGACCTCCTACCCCGGGACCCCGAGCTCTGAAATCCTGCCCGAAACGGTGCGGCTGATGCAGTCCGAGGGCATCCATGCCTACACCGAGTGGTCCACGAACGAAAAGGTCGCACTGGACACCGCCTACGCCGCCGCCGTGGCCGGGAAACGGGCGGCCTGCTGCATGAAGCAGGTCGGGCTCAACGTCGCCGCGGATTCCCTGATGAGTTCAGCCTACCTCGGCGTTACGGGCGCGCTGGTCATCATCTCGTGCGACGATCCGGGGCCGCACTCCTCCCAGACCGAACAGGACACGCGCTTCATGGCGCGCCTTGCCAAGGTGCCGGTCTTCGATCCCTCCTCGCCCGAGGAGGCCCGGCAAATGGTGAAGGCCGCGATGGACCTTTCGGCGGAATTCCGCCTTCCGGTCATCCTTCGGCCTGCGATCCGGGTCTGCCATGCGAGGCAGAACATGACCTGGGGCCCCATTGCATCCGACACCGGGAAGGCTGCCTTCGAAAGGAACCCCCTGCGTTGGGCCGCCACACCAAAATTCAGGTTGAAGCTCCACGGCGAACTGAACCAGAAGCTCGAAGCCATCCAGGAGCGCTTCGAGGCCTTCGCACCGTTCAATGCGGGAGCCGCCGCCCCGCCCGCCCGAGTCCCCCTGGGCATCGTGGCCGGTGGGGTGCCGAGCGCCGCCGTGGCCGACCTGCTGGCAGAGGAGGGCCTCTCCGATATCCCGATCCTCAAACTCGGGGCTCCTTTTCCTTTCCCCTACAAATCGGCCGACGTCTTCATGGACCGATGCGACCGGGTCCTGGTCCTGGAGGAAACCGACACCTTCATCGAATACCTCCTGGGTGACCGTAAAAAGGTCCTGGGCCGTCTGTCCGGACATGTCCCGGCCGAAGGCGAACTCGTTCCCGAGCGGATCGCCGCGATCCTGGACAAGACCCTGAACGAGGCCGGTCTGCAGCCGCTTTCCTCCGGCCCCGACCTCGGGGTGCGGGCCCTGGTGGAAGGCCTCGGCCTGCCGATGCGCCGGCCCACGCTGTGCCCCGGGTGCCCTCACCGGGCCTCTTTCTTCGCCATACGCAAGGCCCAGCCCAAGGCCATCTTCACTTCGGACATCGGCTGCTACACCCTCGGGCTCAACCTCGGGGCCGTCGACACGTGCCTCGACATGGGCGCCGGCATCACCATGGCCGCTGGATTCTACCACGCCTTCGCAGCCGACGGCGAGACACAGCCCGTCGTCGCCACCATCGGCGATTCGACCTTCTTCCACTCCGGAACGGCCGGGTTGATCAACGCCGTCTACAACAACGCACGCTTCGTCCTGGTGATCCTCGACAACGAAATCACCGCCATGACCGGGATGCAGCCCACCCCTGGGCTCGGCCTGCGCGCCGATGGAACCCGGGGGAAGGCCGTCTCGATCGAAAGGGTGGTGGAAGGCTGCGGGATCGAGTTTCTGCGAGTGGTGGACCCCTATGCCTTGGCCGAAATGACCCGCGCCGTCAAGGAGGCGGCCAGCTACACCCTTGAACCCGACGGCGGGATCGCCGTGATCATCGCGCGCCACCCCTGTGTCATCGCCTACCGCAAAGAGGCCATTCCGGTGCGCAGGACGGTGACCGTCACGGATGACTGTGTGGAATGCCGCCTGTGCCTCGAGCGCTTCGAGTGCCCCGCTCTCTATCATGACGAGGCCCTGGGGAAAACGGCCGTCAACCAGGCCCTTTGCACGGGCTGCGGGGTATGCATCCAGGTCTGCCCCAAGGGCGCCATAAAGGAGGTATAGCGAGGTGGAAACAGCAGTCAATCCGGTCAACATCGTTCTGAGCGGCCTCGGTGGACAGGGAATCCTGTTCATGACGAAACTGCTCGCGCAGGCGGCGCTTGCGAAGGGCTTCGAGGTGATGGGCGCGGAGACCCACGGCATGGCCCAGCGGGGAGGTTCGGTCGTCTCGCATTTGAGGCTAGGGCCAGTCCAAAGCAGCCTCGTGCCCGAAGGGAAGGCCCATTTTCTGCTGGCCCTGGACGAGAGCGAAGGGTATCGCACCCTGCCCTTCCTGCGGGCCGAGGGCCGTCTTTATCTCGATGCCCCCGGCAGCAGTATACGGCCCGAGGTCCAGGCCTATCTCGACCGTCTCGGGGCTGTGTGCAGGGCATTCCCCGCCCAGAGGACCGCCATGGACCTCGGCTCGCCCCTGTCCACCAACCTGGCGCTTCTCGGCTTCTTCTCCGCCTTCGAGAGCGCGCCCATCGGCCATGCCGAGTTGCGTGCCGCCGTCGAAGTCGCCAGTCCGGAGCGGCTGAAAGACGCCAATCTCACCGTCTTCGATGCCGGCTATCTGAAAGGGCTCGAATCCTATGCATGAGGCGCACAGGCCCCGCCCATCCCGGGCCGTAGCCGGAATCGTCCTCGCCGCCGGGGCCTCCAGGCGCATGGGAACGCCCAAGCAGCTGCTGGACATCCAAGGAAGGCCCCTCCTCTCCAGGGTTCTAACAGAGGTGCTCGCTTCGGACCTCGAAAGGATCGTCCTTGTTCTGGGCTATGAGGCCGGGAGTGTGCGAAAGAGCCTCGGCGCCCTTCTGGCGCACCCGAAGCTCGAGGTAGTGGAGAATCCGAGGTTTCAGGAAGGGATGAGCACGTCGCTCATTTTGGGGCTCGAGACGGTCGAAAGGCGCTTCGACCACATCATGATCCTCCTTGGAGACATGCCCTACACCGACCGCACTGTCATCAACCGGCTGATCCGGGTGGTCCCGGCGTCGGGATGCCCTTTGGGCGCGGCCGCTATAGGCGGCAAAAAAACTCACCCGGTCATGGTCAGCCGCCCGTTGTTCGGCGAACTCCATGCAGTGAGCGGGGACAGAGGCGCCAAGGCTCTCTTTGTGAAGCACCCGGAAGAAATCCACCTGGTGGAGGTCGAAGGGCCCTACGATGACCGTGACCTCGACACGCCTGAGGACTACTCCCGTTTGACGGGACGAAGCTTAGAACCGCCAGCTGACGCCTAGCCCCACGGCACCCCCGCCCCCCGTAAAGAGCCTCAGGTCTAGGCGTTCATCGAGCCCTTTGCGGAAATCGTCCCGCACCTTGCGATTGAATTTGTGTGCTGCATTGACGGCGCTGTAGATATTGCCGGAATACCACCCGGCCTCCAAAAAGGCCAGGATCCCCCCCAGGACATCCTGGTCGCTGTCGAAGGCCTCCACGGCCGCCCAGATGAAGACGCCGTTCAGGAGCAGCGCCACGAGACCGTCTTTCCAGCGGCCCACATAGGCATGACCTGCCCCCGGCAGGACCGCCGCGAGCATCCCGGCCGTAGAGGGCTCCTTCCAGGGGAGTTCCGGCCCCTTGAGGCTCTCCCCGGCGAGCGGCCCGGCCCTTCCGTAAAGAGGACTCTCCGGGCTCACGCCTTCGAACGCGGCCGAGGCCTTTTCCCACTGGTCCCGGCGCAGGTCGACCCAGCCCAGCCGATACAGGGCGGCGTTCTTGATCTCGAGCCCCGGATAGCGCCGGACGACCTCTTCGAAAACGGCCGAGGCCTCTTCCATCCGCCCCTCTTCATAGTAAGACTCGCCCGCCAGGAACATGGCCCTGGCGGCAAGGGATGGATCCGCGGCTTCATTCACCAGGCGCCCGAACAGGGTCCGCGCCTCATCATGCCGGCCTTCGCGCAGCCGGCAGAAGCCGATCAGGTACAGCGCCTCGTCCCCGCGCGGGTCATCGGGGAAAAAATAGCGGAAGCGCTCGAACTCAGCGGCTGCAGCCGGGTAATCTCCACGGTCGAGAAACTGCCTGGCGAACGCGAACTGCTGGTCGCTTCGGATCACCACCTCCGATGAAAAGACGTCTCCCGGAGCGCCGCCGCACATCAAAAGAAGGATGAGGCCCAACAGAACCCGGCTGATCCAGCGCGGCGTCATTTCGGTCGGTACCACCAGAAATCGTTGTTGTGAACCGGATCGTTGATCAACAGGCGGTCTCCTACTTTCACCGTACCTGAAACGGCCTCTTCCTCGGAGCCTTCGTGGATCAGACGGTCGACCGTCATCAGCCAACCCATCACGAATCCATGCTTCTCGAAAGCACGCACGCTGTATTCCGAACAAGACGGATAGCTCGGACACCGGTCGCTGTCCACCGCCGAGATGTGGTCGCGAAAGAGCCGGACCAGCCACGCGCCCGCATTCACACCACCAGCCTGCTCATCCGATGCCGCTTCCCCGGCGGCGCATCCCGCGCAAACCCCTGGGGCATCGGCAAGCGCTGCGGATGAGCAGGCAAGCCACAAGGCGAGCCCGAGGCAAACACCCGTGGCCATCGATGAACGGCGTTTCATGTTCCCCTCGTCATAAACCCTCCAAAAACCCGGGCCGCCATCGGCTGCTCATCAAAGATAGACCGCTTGGACCGATAACGGCATCGATCGGGGCTTTTGCTTTAAGGGCCGCTTCCAGCCCTTGCCGGTCGCGAACAAGAAACACCCTCGATCGCGGCCTGACTGACCCTCCATAGAAAGGAACGACCCGAAACAGGTCGAGCTGCGAACAGGACAGTAGTCGTCCTATCCGTTCAGAGCGCTCCGGTGCGCCTCGGTCAACCGCTCCCGCAGATAATCCAGCAGGCCGTCATCGGCCTCGGTCATGTCGAAGCAATAGCCGTCCTCGCCCAGAAGACCACCGGGGATCAGGTCGCCCTGCTCATCGGGATCCGTGATCATGTCGCCGTAGAAACAAACCGACAGCCACCGGTTGGCGGGGTCATCGTCCACCACATCCACCATGGCGAAGAGCGGCTTGTCGTAGCCCGTTTCAGCGACCGGCACGGCCCTGAGCGAATAGCTGACGCCCGGTCTCGCCTTGAAGACCAGTTCGGTCGACTCCTTGGCATCGAGGTGCTGCTTGAGCTTCAAAAAAGCCGCCTTCATTGGATCCTCCGCCCAGTCATCCACCCATGCCTGAAAGGCCTCCTGCTCCTGTTTATCCTTGAACATCTCGATCCCTTTCCCGCATCTGAACAGCCTGGATCCGTCCGGATTCCGCGTCTGTCTTCAGCATGCGTGTCCGAAGAAAAAATCGGCATTTCGGCTGCCGTTTCCCCAATCAACCAGGAGTCCGCCAAAGATCGGCCCGGATCGATCAGAAGTCAAGCGAAGATCGATCCGCATGGCGCGCAGCCGTCGATCCATCCACCTCCCGACCAGCGGCTCCCGTCCACTGACGGCCTTGTCGGCCCGTGTCGCCGTCATTCTTAACGTTTGCCCCGGCAGCGACAGGATAGATGCCTTTGCGCAAGCGCTTGAAACCAAGAAGCCTGTCGCCGCCTTCGAATCCGCCCCCGTTTACCTATTTGGAGAAGACCTTGGCGAAAGGGTTGTTGAATTGCCTGGGCTGAGCGGACTCGCGAGGGGGATTGGACCTCTTGTCGGAATGGCCGCCGCGGCCGCCGGGTCCGGGACGGGCCTCACGGCCTGCATCGGCGCCACCGCCCGTGCGCATGCTGAGCGCAATGCGCTGACGGGCCGTATCGACATCGAGCACCCTCACCAGGACCTTTTGCTGAACCTTGACGATTTCCCCTGGATCCTTTACAAAGCGGTCAGCCATCTCGCTGATGTGCACCAGCCCGTCCTGATGAACCCCTATGTCGACAAAAGCGCCGAACGCGGTGATGTTCGTCACGATCCCGGGAAGACGCATCCCGGGGCGAAGATCGCCGATCGTCTGGATGCCCTCATCGAACTGGACCGCCTCGAAACGTTCTCTCGGATCACGACCGGGCTTCGCCAACTCATCGAGGATGTCCCGCAGGGTCGGCAGACCAACCTTTTCGTTCACATACCGCTCAGGCCGGATACGCTGTCGGACGGCCTCCTTCTGGATCAGGTCGACCACCTCACAGCCGAGATCCGTCGCCATAGTCTCCACGATCGGGTAGCTCTCCGGGTGCACCGCACTGGCGTCGAGCGGATTCAAACCGTCCCTGATGCGCAGAAATCCGGCCGACTGTTCGAACGCCTTGCTCCCCAAACGCGGGACATCCATCAGTTCCTCCCGCGATCGAAAAGGGCCGTTCCGGTCCCGGAAGGTCACGACATTCCCCGCCAACTGCGGGCCCAGCCCGGAAACATACGTCAGCAGCTGACGGCTGGCCGTGTTGACATCCACCCCCACCGCATTGACGCAGCTCATGACGACATCGTCCAGCCCGGCCTTGAGACCCCGCTGATCCACATCGTGCTGGTACTGTCCGACCCCGATCGATTTCGGATCGATCTTCACGAGTTCCGCCAGCGGATCCATCAGCCGCCTGCCGATCGAGACGGCCCCGCGGACCGTCAGGTCGTGGTCGGGGAACTCCTCCCGCGCGACCTCCGAAGCGGAATAAACCGAAGCGCCGCTCTCGTTCACCATCACGATCTGGACCGATGCGGACAGTTTCAAGTCCCTCAGAAACGTCTCCGTCTCCCGGCCGCCGGTGCCATTGCCCAATGCGATCGCCTGGATGGCGAATCGATCGCACAGCGCACGGACCCGCTCCCCGGCCTCCGCCCGCGCCTTCGCCGACAGGAGCGGATAGATGGTCTCGTTATGCTCGAGCCTCCCCTGCGCATTCAGGCAGACCACTTTACAGCCCGTCCGGAATCCCGGATCGATGCCCATCACCCGCTTTTCCCCGAGCGGGGGCGCCAGCAGGAGCTGCCTCAGATTCTCGGCAAAGATCCGGATCGCCTCTTCGTCCGCCCGCTTCTTGGTCTGGAGGCGGATCTCCGTCTCGAGCCCATGGGAAAGGAGGCGGCGATACCCATCCTGCACCGCCTGCCGCACCTGTTCGGACAGGGGCGACGCGCCCTTGACAAAAACCGACTCGAGAATCTCCAGCGCCGATTCCTCCGGCGGGGCGATGCGCAGGCTCAGGAGGCCCTCCTTTTCACCGCGGCGCATCGCCAGGACACGATGCGACGGCGCAGTGAGGACCGGCTCCTCCCAATCGAAGTAGTCGCGGTACTTCGACGCCTCGTCCTCCTTGCCGCTGACGACCTTGCACTGAAAAGTCCCCTTCTGCTCGAAAAGCGACCGCAGAAGCGCCCGGGCCTCCTGATGCTCGTTGACCCACTCGGCGATGATATCCCGCGCCCCCTGAAGCGCCTCCGCCGCACTTCCGACCCCTTTTTCGGGGTCGACAAAGGCCTCGGCCGCCGCATCGGGATCGCCCCCTGCGCCCTGCTCGAAAACCCGGGCGGCCAGCGGCTCCAGCCCCTTTTCTTTCGCCATGGTCCCACGCGTCCGGCGCTTGGGACGGTAAGGCAGATAGAGATCCTCCAGCACGGCCAGGGATTCGGCCCGCATAATGCGCAGCGTAAGATCGGGGGTCAGCTTTCCCTGCTCGGCGATCGTGGCTAAAATCGACTCACGACGCTTGTCCAGCTCTTCGAGCTGCTCCAGACGGTCACGGATGCGGGCCACCGCCACCTCGTCCAGTGAACCCGTCCGCTCCTTGCGATAGCGGGAGATGAAAGGGATGGTTGCGCCCTCGGCAAGCAATTCAGCGGTTCCTTCCACCTGCCAGGGCTCCAGGCCCATTTCTTCGGTCAATATCGAGAGGTGCTTCTCAAGCATACGCGGCAAACGCCTCCACGGCGCGTTCAAAAAAAACAATAATATTCATCGCTTATACGGCAACATCTACAGGCCGCCGCACAGGCAAACGTACAGATGGACACCGGGATGGACCAAAAAGACCCTTTCCGGTAAAACCTGGTTTCCAACCCAGAAATGAGGATTTTTCTTTACACGCTGCGCGTGCTCAGGCCCACCCCTGCGGGGCGGGTCCCGGTTTGGCCAATATCAAGGAAATCAAGCGTTTGCGCGGAGGCGACCTGGTGGTCGCCGCACAAGCAAACGTGCAGATTGACGCCGAGATTGGCCAAAAAGACCATTTCCNGTAAAACCTAGTTTCCAATCTGGAAATGAGGATTTTTGGCCAATATCAAGGAAATCAAGCGTTTGCGCGGAGGCGACCTAGTGGTCGCCGCACAAGCAAACGTGCAGATTGACGCCGAGATTGGCCAAAAAGACCATTTCCNGTAAAACCTAGTTTCCAATCTGGAAATGAGGATTTTTGGCCAATATCAAGGAAATCAAGCGTTTGCGCGGAGGCGACCTAGTGGTCGCCGCACAAGCAAACGTGCAGATTGACGCCGAGATTGGCCAAAAAGACCATTTCCNGTAAAACCTAGTTTCCAATCTGGAAATGAGGATTTTTGGCCAATATCAAGGAAATCAAGCGTTTGCGCGGAGGCGACCTAGTGGTCGCCGCACAAGCAAACGTGCAGATTGACGCCGAGATTGGCCAAAAAGACCATTTCCAGGTTGGAAACTAGATAACATCGTCAGCCCTATCAAAGTCAACGGAAAAATCCCCCCAGCCCGGTCCCCCGGCAGCTCGACGCGTCGAAGAGAGGTTCTAAGTATTCCGATCGAATAGGCTTTTTTTCCAGCCTTGCGGCCAGGCGCACCCCGCCGCCCGGCGATCACGCGGACTGGAACCGTACCCGGCCCACGCTTGCTGCTCAATCCCCGAGGATGCCTCTCCTCCCGGAAACAAAAAAACCAGAATCGGATTGCAAATTCAGGAACAGTTACTAGTTTTAAAAAACGAAATACCCGACAGGCAATCAATCCGGGCAAACCATCGATTTCGGATGAAATGAGAGGAGGGACGGGCATGCTGGGACTTGAAGACATCAAAAAGCGCAGTGATCTCATCGAGGTCATCGACTGGGATATGACACCCGAGGAGGCGGTGACCCTTTATCTGGAGTGGGGGAACAACTGGACGCACGGAAAAAATCTGATCCGCTCGAAAAATGACGTGTCCCGATATTTTGTCGTCAACACGTGGGAGGAGCCGCCCAAGATATATCTCATCGAAAGGAACTCGGAAGCGGCTGTGGAGTTGGCCAGGATCGACATGCCGGAGGCGCTCAGGAAGGCCTACCTTTCCCGCATAGCCCGTCGAAAAGGCGTTTACGCCATCGACGAAGAGGTCCGCGCCTGGCTCGAACAGAAGCTCTACGGGCAGGAATCGAAAGGCTATGTCAATTGATCACTGTCGCTCGATGGACAGACAAAGGAGAAGCCAATGAAGGTCAAGATCGATCCAGACTTGTGTATGGGGGACCGGAACTGCAACAAGGTCTGTCCGGATGTCTTCGCTTATGATGAGGACAAAATGCTGTCCGTTGTGCAGGTGGACACCGTGCCCGCTCATCTCGAGGAGGCCGTGCGCCGAGCGGCACGGGAATGTGCGCCCGGCGCGATCGTAGTCATCGAATAAACCGCCTGGACGCGTCCCGCTTCGAGGCAGGACGCGTCCGCTCTTCCTTCGTCAATCCTTGACCGGCACTGTCACAACGCTGACAGGCGAATGCTTGAGCACCTTGTCAGCCACGCTGCCGAAGAAAAAACGCCCCTTTCGCCCGCGCGTCGCCATGACGACCATATCGACCTTTTCCTCGCTGATCATCTTCAGGATCTCGTCCGCGGGATCACCCAGGGCGACGTGTTTGACGTAGAGCCGACACCCTTTGAGATACGTATCGCAAATCTCATCCAGCCTTTTTTCGGCTGTATTTCGTTCCCACTCATGAATCTTGTCGATGTGCGAACGGTCGAACTCCCCATACCACGGCTCATGCAGCCCCAGCTCGGGAATCACATAGAGGACATGCACCTCGGTCTGGAATTTTTCAGACAGCGCCGTCACATACGGCAGGGCCTTGGCGGCGTTTTCGGACAAATCCGTGGGCCAGAGGATCTTTTTGACTTCCATACTCCACCTCCTCGAAAAAGGATTCTTGCCTGCCTGCTCCCAACCTCGCCACCATCTGCCAATCACGATCGTCCGGGAGCAGGTCTCCAATCCTGAGGTGCCGCTCTCTCTTCACCGGCCGCACCTGTGCCATCCAACCGTTCAGGGAGAACCCCCGGATGGCTGACAACCGAAGGCTCCTATCGCTCGAAAGCCGAAGCCGGCCTGAAACACCATCCCAGCGGACGAAACAAACAGGTGGATGCTGAATATTGTCATCCGCTCCCCTTCTTTGTAAAGATTATAATCCCTTTACGAAACCAGGGAAACCGCTGTTTCAGCCCAGCCCGAGATAGCCGCCCGTGTTTTCGATTGCAGAAAGAAGGATCGGCTTAGTAGAATGCAAGGTAGCGTCCGCGCACACCTCCCTGGGAAACTCAACCCATTCAGCATCCGTATTCTCACAACAGCTGGATATTCCAGCATAAAAATGATCCAATAGGAAGAACCACGATGAAAACGCCCGTCACCGATTTGACCGATGCCGGATTCACCAAAGCCGTCTTGGAGGTCAAGGCGATCTGTCTCGTTGATTTCTGGTCGCCGCGCTGCGGAACCTGCCACTCGATGGCCCCGGCCCTTGAAGCGTTTGCCGCCGCCAACGAGGGAAAGGTGCATGTCTACAAGCTCGATGTGGACGACAATCCGATCACCAGCGAAAAATACGAGATCAAGAGCACCCCCACGCTGGTCTTTTTCAAGGACGGCAGGCCCATCGACGTCACCAGGGGGACCCTTTCGGCGTCCTCTCTGCAGTCGAAGCTCGAAGGCCTGGGCGGCCCCTGAGCCTCTGTTGCCAAAAAGATCAGGCCGGCTGTTTCTTGGGATAGAGCGGTGAAATGTCCCGCAAGGTTGTGACCGCACCCCTCAGTGCCTCCAAGAAGCGGACGATGTCCTCCTCCGTATTCTCGATGCCGAAAGTGATCACCAGGGTACCCTGGGCGTCCGCGAACTCGCGTCCGATCGAAAGCAGTACGTGCGAGGCCTGCAGCGCCCCCGCGGCGCATGCGGAACGCGTCGAGACCGCGATGCCCTCCTCGTCCAGCATCAGCACAACGCTCTCGCCCTCGATATACTTCACGGAGACGGACAGGAGATTCGGCAGACTGAACTCGGGATGGCCGTTGATAATGAACTCATCGATGTAATTCGGCAGTTCCTTCAGGAGAAAATGCTTCATCCCGGCTGCATGCTCGGTGCGCCAGGACATATCTCGGAGGGCCAGTTCCGCGGCCATGCCCATCCCGACGATACCGATGAGATTCTCCGTCCCGGCTCGTTTGTTATTCTCCTGAACACCGCCGTCGAGCAGCGGCCAGATGCTCGTTCCGCGGCGGATGTACAAGCCCCCGACGCCGGCCGGACCGTAAAAGGTATTGGACGCGAAGCTCAAGAGATCGACCCCGAGATCCTGCACATCCACAGGGATGACACCGACGGAGTCCACGGCGTCGCTGTGGAACGTAATCTTCCGCTCCCTGGTAATAGCGGCGATTTCCTTTATGGGCTGCAGCGTTCCGATCTCATTGTTGCTGTGCATGATGCTCACCAGGATGGTCTCGTCTTTGAGGGCCTTCGCCACATCATCCGGATTCACCCGGCCCTCGGAGTCCACGGGTACGGAAGTCACCTGATAGTCCATCAGCTTGAGCCGGCGAAGACTTCGAAGGACGGCATTGTGTTCTATATTGGAAGTGACGATGTGCCTGCCTTTGTCCGCCTTTGCGAACGCTACGCCCTTGATGGCATGATTGATGGATTCGGTCCCGCTGGACGTGAAAACCACCTCTTTTTCCAGAGCGCTGTTGATCAACCTTGCCACACGTCCGCGCGCCGCTTCGAGCGCCTCGGCCGCGCTGTCCCCGAGGCGATGCTGGCTCGAGGGGTTTCCGAAGGTCCCCCTCATCACGCCGATCATCGCGTCCTGCACCTCGGGCAGAAGCTGATTGGCCGATAGATGATCCAGGTTGACGATCTTCATCGGTTTCCCTCCCTTCCTCTCAAGGTTCAGTGCTCGGCAGTCAGATCCGTCTGACACGCCTTACAGAAGGTCACCCCCTCGGGGACCTCAGCATCACAGTAGGGGCAGTAGCAGTGATCGCCATGGGTATGTTCGTGTTTCTCGCTCCGCTTCTGAACCTTCGGCTCCTTCCCTGCCTTCCGGTCTTCATAATCCTTGATGGCCTGATGAAGCGCATCCGCGCCGAGGTTGGAACAATGCAGCTTGTTCTTGGGGAGCCCTTCGAGCGCAGCGGCTACATCCTTGTTCGAGATCTTTTTGGCCTCTTCGACGGTTTTTCCCTTGGCCATCTCCGTCAGCATGCTGGATACGGCTATGGCAGCGCCGCACCCGAACGTCTGGAATTTGATATCGTCGATCCGTTCATCTTTGATTTTCAAATAAATGCTCATCATGTCGCCGCATAGGGGATTGCCCACCTCCCCGAAGCCGTCCGGGTTTTCGATGACACCCACATTCCGCGGGCTTTTGAAATGATCCATCACCGTTTTCGAGTACATGGTCGACCCCTCCCAAAAAAGGTTAATAATAAAAATTTTAATCATCACAACAAATAAGTAAAGCTTGCCCTTTCGACCATGACGGCGTCCTCATCTTATCCGGCTATCGCCTCAGACTCCGGTTTTCCCCGAGGAAAACCCACAGGCTGTTGCCGAACCGTCTGTATCCGGGAAAGGACGGATCGTCGATACTTCTCACCCGGGAGCCAGCCCCCAAGGGATCGGACCGAGATGAATATTCCCCACAGGACTTGATTAATTATATTTTCTCTTTATTATATTGTATTAAGTCAAAAATTTTATGGAGGATTCAATGACCAAGGCAAAAAACGGCGACAAAGCGAAGGTTCACTACACCGGCAGGCTCGAAGACGGAACGGTCTTTGACAGTTCCAGCGGGCGGGAACCCCTTGAATTCACCCTGGGTGAAGGGCAGCTGATTCAGGGCTTCGAGAAGGGCGTCCTCGGCATGCAGGTGGGGGAATCCAAAACCGTCACCATTTCGCCCGAAGAAGGCTACGGACACCCAAAAGAAGAGTTGAAAGTGAAGGTCAGCAAGACCGACTTTCCGGTCGATATCGAGCCGGAGATCGGACAGCGGCTCCAGCTTCAGAATATGCAGGGTCAGCCGATCCCCGTGATCATCAGTGCCATCGAAGAGGAAACCGTGACCCTGGACGCCAATCATCCATTGGCCGGCAAAACACTCCAGTTCGATCTCGAACTGATGGAATTGACCGCTTGATCGGTTCCGAGCCGTGTCCTTCCTCTGCTGGAGGACACGGCCTCCGGCTCCCGCCTCTTTTTCAAAAGAACCGCTTCCAAGGTTCATCCTCTTTTTCCCGGGATCTTTTCGAGATGCGGCCATGCGGCAAAGGGCATCCCGCAGGGCAAGATCACCCGTCCCGTCCCATTCGGCAGGACTCGGCGCCTCTCCGCAGGCCGATGCACGTCGCAAAGGTTCGCCCTGTGAAGACACCCGGCAATTTCAGGTTGTATTCCCCGGAGCATCTGGTATAGTTTTCGCTGCCTCCGCTGAGCGGCCGTCGAGCCGCCGCCGGGTGCAGCCGGCATCGACCCCCCAAGGACATTTGCAAAATGGCGTCTCCAACCACGGTCCTGTTATTCGTCCCATGCCTGGTGGACCTGGTCTCCGTTCAGACCGGGGAGGCGGTGCAGAACGTTCTCGAACGGCTGGGGCTGCGTGTGATCTGCCCCGAGCGCCAGACGTGCTGCGGTCAACCCGCCTTCAACGCCGGGTACCGTCAGGAGGCCAGGCGCCTCTCCAAACGCTTCCTGGAGATCTTCGAAGGAGGCCTGCCCATTGTCAGCCCATCCGGCTCCTGCGTCCACATGGTGCGCCGCCACTACCCGGATCTTTTCCGGGGGGACCGTACATGGGAACGCCGGGCCAGGGAGACGGCTGCGCGCACCTTCGAGTTTACCGAGTTTCTGGTGGACATCCTGCACGTCGAAGATGTAGGGGCCGCCTTCGAAGGCAGAATCACCTACCATGATTCGTGCCAGCTGGCGCGCGGCCTGGGGATCCGCGAACAGCCCCGCCGGCTGCTGCGGAGCCTCCGCGGGGCGGAGTTCGTGGAAATGGTGGATTCGGATCGATGCTGCGGGTTCGGCGGCGCCTTTTCCTTCAAATACCCTGAGATCTCGACCGCCCTCGTCCAGGAAAAGGTCGAACACATCCTGGCCAGCGGCGCCGACGCAGTGGTCGGCTGCGACAGCGGCTGTCTCATGAACATCCAGGGCCGGCTGAGCCGCATGGGCTCCCGTGTGAAGGCCATCCATATCGCCCGCATCCTGGATTCAGGCGAGGAGCACGTCCGTGCGGCATCCAACCCCGGAAGACTATAAAGACGCGGCGCGCCGGGGCTTGTCCAACCCTGTCCTGCAGGCGGCCATGGCCGACATCCAGAACCGGCTCGGACCGGCGACCGCCCTGGCCTATCAAGCCCTGCCCGAAGGTCCCGGCCTGCGCGACACCGCGCACGACCTCCGCATGGCGGCGATCGAAAACCTGGACATCCTTCTCGCCGCCTTCGCCGAGCGGGTGAGAGAACACGGCGGCCACGTCCTTTACGCCCCGGAAGCGCAAACGGCGGTGGCGCACGTCCTCGACATCGCGCAGCGCCACGCGGTCCGCCGGATCGTCAAAGGCAAATCCATGCTGAGCGAAGAGATCGGCCTGAACCCCGCTCTCATCGAAGCCGGCATCGAGGTCATGGAGACCGACCTCGGGGAGTACATCGTGCAGCTGGCAGGCGACAGGCCCTCGCATATCCTGGGGCCGGCCATGCACATGACGCGCCGGGAGATCGGGGCCCTGTTCGCCCAACACCTGGGAATCCCCTATTCCGAAGATCCACCGACCCTGACCCTCGCCGCCCGCCGCGCCCTGCGCGACAAATTCTTCAAGGCCGACATGGGCATCTCCGGGTGCAATCTGGCCTGCGCCGAAACCGGCCACATCACCATCCTGTCGAACGAGGGCAACGTGCGCATGGCCACCACCCTCCCCAAGGTCCATGTCGCCCTCATGGGGATGGAGCGCATCGCCGCCCGGCTGGAGGACCACGATGTCCTGCTCCGCCTGCTCTCCACCGGGGCCACGTCCCAGAAGATGGCCACCTACGTGAGCTACGTCGGCGGGCCCAGATCGCCTGATTTCGAGGACGGCCCCGAACACTTCTACGTCGTGATCGTCGACAACGGCCGGAGCCGCATCCTCGCCGACCCGGTCTTCCGGGAGATCCTCTGCTGCATCCGCTGCAGCGCCTGCCTGAACGTCTGCCCCATCTACCGCAAGATCGGCGGACACGCCTACGGGTCGATCTACTCCGGCCCCATAGGCGCCGTCATCACCCCGCTGCTCTGGGGGATCGAACGCGGAAAACACCTCTGCCAGGGGGAGACCCTCTGCGGCGCGTGCGAAGACGCCTGCCCGGTCCACATCCGGATTCCGAAGCTGCTCCTCGAACTCCGGGCGCGCCTCGCGGAAGGCGACCCCGCATGGGAAACCCGCCCGGCGCCCATCGCGGAGAGACTGGCCTACAAGGCCTGGGCCCGCATGGCCTGCAACCCCCGTGTCTATCACCTGTTTATGCAGGCGGCATCCTTCGTGCAACGTCTTTTGCCGCGACGAACCGGGATGATCCGCAGGCTTCCAGCCCCCTTCGACGGCTGGACCCTTTCACGCAACATGCCGCCGCTGGCCCGCAGACGGTTCCTGGCTGGCAGCCGGCCCCGCAGGGCCATGAATCCCCGATAGCCCCCTTGAAGCATCGAGCAGGCGGATTTATGCAAGGATCAAAAGTGATGATGAACGAACCGGAAAACCTATTCCTGAATAAGGTGCGACAGGCTCTGGGTGTAGAGAGCCGCAGGGCGCGCATGACCCTGCAGCCGGAAGGCGCGCCGCCGGAGGAGGCCCTCGAGATCCTTGACCGGATCGCCGGCCGTGAAAGGAAGGATCGTCTCGCCTTGCTCGAGCGGCTGATGGAGGAGGGGCGGACCATCAACCTGGAAGTGCACGCGGTCGAAGGGTTTCAGGAGGCGGCTGACGTCATCCATCAGATCGCCGTCGACCACCGGGAGCACCCCGCCTCCCGCCGGGGGATCCTCTGCTGGCGCCATCCCCTTCTTGACACGCTCAATCTGAAACATCGGCTGGTCGACCTGGAGATGCCCTTCTTTCCCGTCGACCTGCAGGATCCGGCCCTTGTGGGACTCAGCGAAAACGAACGTCGGGCCCGCATACGGGAGGCGCTCGGTCTAGCCTGCATAGGCGTCACCTCCGCCGATTTCTGCGTCGCCCACAGCGCAACGCTCGTCCTTCGAAGCCGCGCCGGGCAGCCCCGTGCGGTCTCCCTCGCACCCGAGGTGCACGTGGCGGTCATCGGGCTGGCTCAGATCCTGGCCGATTTCGGAGAGCTTTACACGGTCCTCAAATGGCACCCGGAGATCCGCCGCGAGGGGCTGGGGCCCAACCTCACCTTCATCACGGGACCGAGCAAGACCGCAGACATCGAACTCCACATCGTTTACGGCGTTCACGGCCCGAGAAAGGTCCACCTCGTGGTCCTGACCGGGGCCGGCGTTGCCTGAAAGGCCTCGCCGAACTCCTCGCCTGGACGAGACACGCACGCTGAAACGCTGGAACGAAGAAACGTCATGGACCCGACCCTGATCGACCGCCTCAACCGTTTGTGGACCCCCATTTACCCCCACCTGGCGGATTGGATCGCGCCCTGGTGCCCTGAGAGATCAGGGCGAGTGCTCGAACTCGGCCCCTTCTCCGGCGGGATCAGCGCGGCGATTCGAAAGAAGCGCCCGGAAATGACGCCGGTCTGTCTCCTCCGGGAAGGCCACCTGCTCCCGCACCTTCGGCAGGCATTTCCGACGGTCGGCGCGTGGGTGATCGGAGAACTGACTCAGCCTCCGTTCCAGGCGGCCTTCGACCTAGTCGTCTTCCGGGGGGCCTTCTTTTTCCTGACCCCCGCCATGTTGCCCGGGATATTCGATGTGCTCCGGCCCGGCGGGCAGGCGCTCATAGGGGGCGGATTCGGCCCGCTGACCCCAAAGGAACAGATCGATCCCATCGCCGGGGAATCCAGGGAACTCAACTATCGCCTCGGCAAGAAATGGATCTCGAGGAGTGAGCTGGAAGGAATGCTCGCCGTGGCGGCGATTCCGCCCGATGCCGCCGCGATCCTGGAATCCGGCGGGTTGTGGCTTCTGGTTCATCGGACCGGGCCCCGGGCCGCCCGGATCGACGATGGTCTATGACGCGGAAGGGGACTCCAGGCCGCCGACGCAAAGGTGCGGATTGACACCGAAATGGTTTCCAATCCGGAAAGGGTCTTTTTGGCCAATCTCGGCGTCAATCTGCACGGTTGCTTGTGCGGCGACCACCAGGTCGCGTCCGCTCAAATGCTTGCTTTCATTTATATTAGTCAAACAGCGACCCGCCGCGAAGCGGTGGGACTGAGCGCCCGAAGGGTGTGAAGACACCGGGACCCGCCCCGCAGGGGTGGGACTGAACACGCGCAGCGTGTAAAGAAAAATTGTCATTTCCGGATGGAAACTGAATCCTATAGAGAAATAATTTCCGGATGGGAACGAAACAGGCGAAAAAGGCCGTCCCGAATGCCATCTGCGCGACACTCGATCGCAGCCGGCAAATCCCCAGGATCAAAAATAAAAACAAGTTTTATAAAATAATCCTTGCTTTTCTTAAAAAATGACGTATAATTTTCAACAATAATAAGATTTCGAAGTTCTTTTCAGGAAACAATCCATTTGTCAAAAGTGGCACCTGAAGTTTGGAACTGCGAGAAATTTTCGCGAAAGGAGGTTGTCACCATGGCGAATGGAACGGTCAAGTGGTTTAATGACAGCAAAGGCTTCGGCTTCATCGAGCAGGAAAACGGTCCCGATGTTTTCGTGCACCATTCAGGGATTGCAGGCAGCGGATTCAAGTCCCTGCGAGAAGGTGCCCATGTCACGTTTGATATCGAAGAAGGCAAAAAGGGCCCGGCTGCCGTCAATGTAGTCGAGCGCTGATTTTTTCCGCAGCACTCCAGACGCCTCCCTTGCACAAGGGAGGCGTCTTTTTTTGGTCTTTGAAAAGCCAGGGGATCCTGCAACACTCGACTTGGATCTTCATTCACCCGGCCCCTGAGGGTAATCGAACCGATGAAAAAAACAGGAAAACTGGAGATCCACTCCCACGACTTGAGAATCCTGAAACCGGTACACCGCTCGATCCGGAGAATCAAACGCGACCATTCCCCCACCGTACACGGGTTTCGCATCTGGAAATCGAGCTGGATGCTGATCGACTTTATCCAGCATCAGCACCTGCCGGGCGGCCTGAATATCCTGGATGTCGGGTGCGGTTGGGGATTGGCCGGGATTTACTGCGCCAAGAATTTGGCCGCAAAGGTCACCTGCATGGATATCGACGCAGAGGTGTTCCCGTTCCTGGAGATTCAGGCCCAGGCAAACGACGTCGACATCACGACGCTCCGCCTCGGGATAGGGGACCTCACACAATCCGATCTGCAGGATTTCGATCTCGTCATGGGTGCGGACATCTGCTTCTGGGACGAACTGGTATCCCCGTGGCACAAACTGATACGCCGGGCCAACCGGACCGAAAAGACCGCCGTCATCCTGGCCGACCCGGGCAGAACCCCCTTTGACAAGCTCGAGCGCCGCTGCATCACGGATTACAACCAGGAGGCGGTTTCATGGGAGATCTCCGATCCCTTCTCCTACAGGGGCCGCATCCTGAAGATCAACTGACGCCTGCGCTCGAAGTCCTGCGTCGAAAAACTATCTCCCGGTGAATTTCGGCGCACGCTTCTCCAGGAAGTGCGCGACGCCTTCCTTGGCATCCTCGGAGCGAAAACTCTGCAACATCTCGGCATCCGCCTCCTGCCACGCCGCGGCCAGGGTCTGAAACTGCGCGCGGTAGACCTGCCGTTTCATGACACCCAGCGACCGGGGGGAGACCTCCGTCGCAAGGACGGAGGCATAATCCTTCACGCGCGCCATGAATTCGCCCTGGGGAAACACCCGGCTCACCAGGCCCATGCTCAAGGCCTCCGAGGCGTCGATCATCCTTGCGGAGAAAAGCAGATCGAAAGCGTTCGCCAGGCCTGCAATCCTCGGCAGGATCCAACTGATGCCGTGCTCGGCGATCAAACCGCGCCGGGAAAAGGCTGTCGAAAACCTCGCCTGGTCCGATGCAAACCGGATGTCGCAATAAAGACCGACCACAAAGCCCAGACCGACAGCAGGCCCGTTGACCGCCGCTATGACCGGTTTTTCCACGCCGAGGAAATAAGAGAACCGCTTGCGGAAATCCCCCCGCTTGCCGGAGGGGTTTTCCGGATCGAGTTCTTCATCCGTCTTCGTCTTCATCAGGATGGAAACCTGTTTCTCAGGTGTATCCTGATTGTCCTCTCTCAACACCTCTTGCAGAAGATTCCCTGCATTTTTCAATTCATCCAGGTCGGCGCCCGAACAAAAGGCATTTCCGGCCCCCGTCAGCACGACCACCCGGACATCACCGTCACGCTCGGCCCTGAGCATTGCATCCCTGAGTTCGTTGGCCATCACCCACGTCCAAGCATTGCGCTTTTCAGGGCGGTTCAACGTAATGGTCAGGATATTTTTTTCAACGCTGTAGGTTATTTGCTGATATGACATATCCGATGGCTCCGCTTAGGTAGTTAGGAATCCGGGCGTCGATTCTCTGAAGTCCGTCATGAGAGAAACACGTTTCTAGACCCAATAACCGAATTGGTCCCAGAATGACTTTTGGCCGTTTTTCCAATCTGATCCAAACTTTTTCTCATAATAATAATCAAATCTTTCGAGCCAGCGTCTCATAAGACCCTTGCCCTTAGGCTGTGCTTCGAGCACTTCGTTCAGGATCATCTCGATTTCGCTCATCTTCTCTTTAGGAACGTACGATACAGCTCCACCCTGAAATGATTTCACGGTATCTTCAACGCTCAAAGCATTCGCAGTCAACATAACAGGAATTATTTTATTTTTGCGAGCTAACTCTAAGAGTTTATATCCATCAACGCCCATAATATCTAATATAGCAATATCAAAATGCTCTTTTTCAATCTTTTCTTTTGCATCTTCAAATGTATTTGCAGTTGTAACTTCACACATGGACAAATTTTCAGATAAGGTTTCTAAAATATCCTCTTCATCATCGACGATAACAACTTTCTTGTTATTCAATAAGCTTTTTTCCATATTCACACCCCATTTGACAGTCAAGAAAGCTTAAACCTCATACGAATCTAAATGATAAGCATAAATATCAAATAAATACAAATACTTGAAGACGAAACCTGAAACAGCATTTTAAGAAAACAATCAAATACGGAAAAATCAGCCGATTATGCGCAAACCTATATCACTTTATCAGAAAACTGGCAAGGCGGGTTACCGGACCGGGGAACATGACCACCGTTTCAAATCGCCTTGAAGGACAGAGTTCGATTCACGTCCCTTTCTTTCGAACCTCCGGCGCTCTTTTTCAAAAGGTTCAAATACAGGAAAGCGTTGGGAGATCCGTCTGAGAGGCTTTTCGGTTCGACGCAAGGAGCAGGCCTGGCCCTATTCCGAAGGGGAAAAACGGTGGATGGCATCTCAGCCGGTCGCGGCAAAAGAATCTCTTCGATGGAGCCACGGAAGCCGTCCGCGGGGCGCCGGACGGCACGGGCGGCTCAGAGGTCTTCAGGCTCAAGGCTGAACTTGTAGCCAACGCCATAGACCGTCCGGATCACCTCCCGATCAGGGATCCCTGCGGCGATCTTTTTGCGGAGATTCTTGATGTGCGTGTCGATGGTGCGGTCGTACCCGTCGAAGGCGTAGCCCTGAACGCGGTTGATCAGCTCGTTGCGGGAAAATACGCGCCCTGGCTGCGCCATCAGGATCTTCAGGAGTCCGAACTCGCTGGGGGTGAGATTCAGGGGGTGTCCGTCGGCGCTCGCTTCGCGTCTGGCCTCATCCAGGAAGATGGGGCCGGCCTCCAGCGGGGCGGACCGGCCCGGTACGGCGCGTGTCCTGCGCAGCACAGCCTTGACCCGTGCCACGACCTCACGCGGGCTGAACGGCTTGCAGATATAGTCGTCGGCCCCGAGTTCCAGGCCGACAATGCGCTCGACCTCCTCCACCCTGGCGGTGACCATGATGATCGGAACCGTAGAAAACCGCCTGATCTCACGGCAAATATCGGTTCCCTCCATTCCGGGAAGCATGATATCCAGCAGGATCAGCGCCGGGGACTCTCTTCTGACCTGCGCGATCACCTGATCGCCCCGGTGCAGGATCGAGGCTGTAAACCCCGCCGCCGTGAGGTAATCCGACAAGATCTGCGCGATTTTCCGCTCGTCTTCTACGATCAGAACCTGGTTCCGGGCCATTCTCCTACCTCTTTTCACCGCTCCCCGCCGCCCGCTTCGGCGCGCGCGGAAAGATCATGCGGATGAGCAGCCCGCCTGCCGGGCTGTGCTCGGCGTGAATCTCACCGCCGTGCGCCAGAACGATTTGACGGCAGATCGCCAGGCCAAGGCCGCTCCCGCCCAGTTCACGGCTTCTGGATTTGTCGACCCGGTAGAGGCGGTCGAAAAGCCTCCCGAGGGCTTCTTCGGGAACGCCCGGCGGGGTGTCCTCGAAGCACAGCACGAGTTGGCCGCCCTCCTCCCGCCCCGTAATCGTCAATCGCCCGGGGGCATCCGTGTAGCGGAGGGTGTTTTCCAAGAGGTTTCCGTAAAGCTGCGCCAGACGATGTTCGTCCCCCTGCGTGACAAAATCCCTGCAGCCCTGCACATCCAACGAGAGTGCGATGCCCTCACCGTCAAAGAGCGGCAGGAAGCCGGCGGCAGCCTTCTCCAGGACTTCAACCGGCCGAACAGGGTCGTCGTGCTGCATCAGGGCCTGAGAATCGGCCAGCGAGAGGAGGTGCAGATCGTCCACCATCTTGCCGAGGCGGACGATCTCGGCATGCAGGGATTGAAGGGTATCCCGGTTCGCCTTCCGGATCCCGTCCTGCAAGGCCTCGATCTCCCCCCGCAGGACCGCCAGGGGTGTCCGCAGTTCGTGGGAGATATCCGCCACCCACTGCCGGCGCATCTCTTCATATTTCCGGAGCGTTTCCGCCATTCGGTTGAAGTCCTCCGCGAGCTGTCCAAGCTCATCCCTGGTGTCAACCTCGATCCGCGCATCGAAATCGAAGTCCGCAAGCAAACGGGTCCCCTTGGCCAGGCGGCCGATCGGCCTCAGGATGTGCTTGGAGAAAAGCAGGGAAGCCAGCCCGACGAGCAGAAGAACGCCGCCCCCCACCAGCAGGAATGCCCTTGACTGCGCCTTTCTGAAGTCGGCCTCCAGCGGGGTGTGTGGACGCTCGCGGCGTGGCAGCCCCACCCACCCGGCTGGAACCCCGTCGACGCGGATCTCGCGCATCGCATAGGTCGCCGGGTCGCGACCGGCAAGCCTTCCGGCAACCGCCTTGCGGTCTGAATCGAACAGGACGAGCCCCTTCAACATCCAGCGGTACGGGGAGGGCAGACGCTGCCCCGTCGTCTCGTCCGGTCGCTCGCCCTCTTGCGCTGCAGCCTCCGGCAGGTCTCCTCCCGATGGCACCCCCTGACGCTCCTTCGACTCGGGGTCGCTCTGGGACCCGAAGCGCCGCAACGTAGCGCGCCAGCGATCCGGCTCGGACGCGAAGGCCGTCCAATTTCCATCCACCCGATAGACGTCGGCCAGCTCGGCGACCAGATCGTCCATTGTTTCGAGGGCCGCCTGATTGAGGTAATCGCCGAAGCGGTGGGACAAGTAGACCTGGAGCACGGCGATCATGACCACCGCCGCCAGGGCCGTCGCCAGAAAGGCCAAAAATGTCTTGTAAACCAATCGCATCGGGTATTCCTCGGGGTTGATCCGCCGGCATGGGGCCCTCGGTAGAGAAGATCCTGGAGCGCCTCGTCTGCAACTTTGAGAATTAGGCCTTGTCCATCAAGATTTCAAGTCAATTCGGCCGCTCCCCGAACTCCTCATCCCTTCTTCATGTTTCCTCCCCATTTCCGAGCGCACTCATCTCTACGCGATTGACATCCCAGTTCCATATTCTCTTCACAATCGGAGGCTATCTTCTTCTCATTCGGAAATGGTCTTTCTGGCCGATCTCGGCGTCAACCCGTGCGTGCGCTTGTCCGGCGGCCTTGAAGCCGCCACCGCGCAAACAGTTGATTGCCTTGATATCGGCCGATCCGGGATCCGCCCCGGACTCGAAACCCTGGCCGTGATCACGGATCGCGAACCGTCCCGCGGCCGCACCTCGAGCAAGGAGGTTGTCATGAAGCACAGGACCCCTATCGTCACTCTCATTGCGTTTCTCGCCCTTCTGATTGCGATACCCCTCAGCGCGGCAGCGTTTAAAGGGCCGGAGCAGGTGGAAACGGGGCCCGAATGATGAGGACATTCCACAGACCGAGCGGCGGCAGCGCGGTTCGGACGATCCTGCTGCTGATCCCTGCGGCTCTGCTCCTGCTCCCAGCGTGCGCCACCGTGGGGCCGGATTATGTCAGGCCCGAGGCCGCTTCGCCTGCCGCCTGGAACACCCGCCTCGACGAGGGCTTAAGCCCGAAGGCCCCTGACCTTCCGACTCTGTCGCAGTGGTGGATGACACTGGAAGATCCGGTCCTCTGCGGCCTCATCGACCAGGGCATCGCCCGAAACCTCGATATCGAGACGGCACGGGCGAGGATACGCGAGGCCCGCGCCCAGCTCAGCGCCGCCGGGGCCAGCCTGTGGCCCGGCGTCGACACGGCCGGCAGTGCTACCTGGAGCCGAGGCAGCGAAAACCGCGGCGGCGGGGGCACGACAGAGCTCTATAGCCTCGGCTTCGATGCCTCGTGGGAACTGGATCTTTTCGGCGGGAACCGCCGCACGGTCGAGGCCGCTTCAGCCGAACTGGAGGCCGAGGAGGAGAATCTCCGCGATGTCCTGGTCACGCTGCTGGCCGAGATCGCCTTGAACTACCTGGACCTGCGCACGGTTCAGGCAAGGCTCCGTGTAACGGAGGAAAACCTCACCGCGCAGCAGGAAACGGCGGATCTAGCCCAACTGCGCCGGCAGGCCGGATTGACCGATGAACTGGCGGTCGAACAATCCCGCTACAACCTGGAAGGCACCCGCTCACAGATCCCGCTGCTGCACACCGCGATCGAGTCGGCCAAGAATCGTCTGGCCGTCTTGACAGGCTTTGCGCCCGGGGAACTTCACCAGAGGCTCGATGCCGTGGAACCGGTCCCTGCCCCACCCGCCGAGATTGCAGTCGGGGTGCCGGCCGAAACCCTTCGGCAGCGGCCGGACGTCCGGCGCGCCGAGCGCTCCCTTGCAGCCCAGACGGCGCGGATCGGCGTTGCCACGGCGGATCTGTACCCACGCCTCAGGCTCTTCGGAAGCATCGGACTCGAGTCCCTCTCGGCCGGGAACCTGTTCGACGCCGGCAGCCTCGTACGCAGCATCGGCCCCAGCCTGAGTTGGCCCCTCTTCGATGCCGGAGCGATACGCAGCAACATCGAAGTGCAGTCAGCCCTTCAGGAGCAGGCACTCTGCCAGTACGAAGCGACTGTCCTCGGCGCGCTCGAGGAGGTCGAAAACGCCCTCCAGGCCTATCAGGACGAACGGGAACGGAAGCGCACCCTCGCGCGGGCGGTCGAGGCCGCCCGGAAGGCCGTCGAGCTTTCCCGTATCAAGTACGAGGCAGGGCTGACCGACTTCGTCAGCGTGCTCGAGGCTGAGCGTTCCCGTCTGGGTTTCGAGGACCAGATGGCCCAAAGCGCCGGGAACGTCGCGGCCGACCTGGTGAGGATCTACAAGGCGCTGGGGGGAGGGTGGGACACCCTCGCCTCCAAGGAAGCACGGGGTGTGAATCCTTCATGAAAGACATCGTCTCCGAAAATCAGACTGCCCATAACCCTCTGCCGGCCGCGAAGCTTCCCGGCCTTGACGGCGACCGGCGGACCCGCGGATTCTTCCGATGGTGGATGATCTGGGCATTCCTGGCCGTCCTCTCGGCGCTGGTGGTTCTGAAGCTCACCGCCGTCCGAAAAGCGGACGGCGTACAATACAAGACGCAGACCGCGCGGTCAGGCGGAATTACAGTCACGGTCTCCGCCACCGGGAATCTCGAGCCGACCAACCAGGTCGAGATCGGCAGCGAGCTTTCGGGCACCGTGAGGACGGTTGAAGTGGACTACAACGACCGCGTGCAGGCCGGACAGGTCCTTGCTCACCTGGACACCGCCCGGCTCAAGGCCCAGGTGCTGCAGTCGAAGGCATCCCTCGCCTCGGCCCGCTCCGCCCTGCTCGAAGCCCAGGCCACGGTGGGGGAATCACGGAGCAACATGGCAAGGCTGAAGAATGTCAGCAGTCTGAGCGGCGGGCGGGCGGTCTCCAGGCAGGATCTGGACGCCGCCGAGGCGGCGCTGGAGCGCGCCAAGGCCTTGGAAGCGGTGTGCCGAGCGGCCATTTCCCAGGCCCAGGCCAACCTGGAGATCAACGAAACCGACCTGTCGAAGGCCGTCATCCGCTCACCGATCGACGGCATGGTCCTCAGCCGCTCAGTGGAACCCGGGCAGACTGTGGCAGCCTCCCTACAAGCCCCGGTCCTGTTCATCCTGGCGGAGGACCTCACCCGCATGGAACTGCATGTCGATGTCGACGAGGCGGACGTGGGGCTGGTGCACGCCGGGCAAACCGCCGACTTCACGGTGGACGCCTACCCGGACCGCCGGTTTCCGGCAACCGTCCGGCAGGTCCGCTTCGCCTCGCAAACCGTCGACGGCGTCGTCACCTACGAGACGGTGTTGACCGTGGACAACCGCGACTTGACCCTGCGGCCGGGGATGACCGCGACAGCCGACATCGTCGTGGCGGCGATGAAGGAGGCGCTGCTGGTCCCCAACGCCGCGCTCCGTTTCCAGCCCTCCGACCCGGATGGGGCGGGAACCTCTGCCAGCACCGGCGGAATCCTTCAGAAGATCCTGCCGCGCCCTCCGAGGTCATCCCCCAAAAAGGTCAAGCAACAGACCGACAACAAAAAGGACCAGCAGGTCTGGATCATCGAGAATGGGGTGCCGACCGCTATTCCGGTGACGGTCGGATTGACCGATGGTCTGATGACCGCACTGATCGCAGGCGATGTGCGGCCGGGGATGGAACTCGTCGTCGAGCAACTGGAGAAAAAGCGATGAGCAAAAACGCCGCAGCCGCTGAAACCATGCTCGAACCCATCATCCGGCTGACCAACGTCACCAAGACCTACGGTTCGGGCAGCGCGGCCATGCAGGCCCTCAAGGGCATCGACCTCGCCATCCACCCGGGGGAATTCGTCGCCGTCATGGGTCCGAGCGGATCGGGCAAGTCCACCGCCATGAATATCCTGGGGTGCCTGGACACGCCCAGCAGCGGGGTCTTCCTCTTCGACGGAGTCGATGTGGGGCGGCTGACCCGGGACCAGCGGGCGCTTCTGCGGCGCCATGACCTGGGGTTCGTCTTCCAGGGCTTCAATCTTCTGAGCCGCACCTCGGCCCTCGAAAACGTCGAACTCCCGCTGATCTACCGCCGCGTCCCGGCCGCCCGGCGCCGTGAACTGGCGCTGCGCGCTCTGGCCGCCGTCGGTTTGAGCGGGTGGGAGTCCCACACGCCGGCCGAGCTCTCCGGGGGCCAGCAGCAGCGGGTCGCCATCGCCCGGGCCATCGTGACGGAGCCCAAGGTGCTGCTGGCCGACGAGCCGACGGGAAACCTGGATTCGGCCCTGAGCCGCGAGGTCATGGAACTTCTGCAGTCCTTCAACCGAAGCCGGGGCCTGACCATCGTCATGGTGACCCATGAGGCCGACATGGCCGCGTACGCCGAACGGCGGATCCTCTTCCGGGACGGGCGCATCGCCTCCATCGAAACGCAAAGGAATCCAGCCTGATGCTGTGGGAAACGATCCTTCTGGCGGGGCGCGCCATCCGCCGCAACCTGCTCCGGTCGATCCTGACCATGATCGGAATCATCGTGGGAGTCGGGGCCGTCATCACGATGGTCACCCTCGGCGGAGGGGCCACCGCTCAAGTCACCCAGCAGATATCGAGCCTCGGCACCAACCTCCTCCAGGTTCGTCCGGGACAGGGCTTCCGCGGCCCCGGCGGCGTCCGCTCGGAGGCCCCGCTCTTCACGGCGGCGGATGCCGAGGCGATCGAGCGGGAAATCTCGGGGCTTGCGGCCGCAGCACCGGTGGCGAACGCGGCAACCCAGGCCATCTACGGGAACCGCAACTGGTCTACCGCCATAACCGGCAGCACCAACCAATTCCTCCACGTCCGCAACTGGACGATCGCCTCGGGGCGGTCCTTCACCGACAGGGAAATGCGTGCTGGCAAGGCCGTCGTCATCCTGGGATCGACCGTGAAGAACCAACTCTTCGGCGCGCAGGATCCGCTCGGCGCCACCATCCGCCTCCAGAAACTGGCCTGCCAGGTCATCGGGGTCCTCGAATCCAAGGGGCAATCCTCCTTTGGGACCGACCAGGACGACTTCGTCTTGATCCCGCTGAAGACCCTTCACCGGCGTGTCGTCGGCAACACGGATGTCAGCGCGATTTACGTCTCCGCCGCGGACGGCGTCTCGACCGAGCGCAAGATCGCCGACATCCAGAACCTGCTCCGGGAGAGACGGCGCCTGGCGCCCGGAGACGACGACAATTTCCATGTCAGCAACATGCGGGAGATCCTCAACACCCTGACCGGAACCACGCGGGTCCTGACCGGGCTCCTGGGCGCCGTGGCGGCCGTGAGCCTCCTGGTCGGCGGCATCGGCATCATGAACATCATGCTGGTGTCGGTGACGGAGCGCACCCGGGAGATCGGCATCCGGCTGGCGATCGGCGCACTGGAGCGCGAGGTCCTCCTCCAGTTCCTCGTGGAGGCGATGGTCCTGTCCTCCCTCGGCGGATTGCTCGGTATCGGAGCGGGGCTGGGCGCTGCGGCCCTCGGGTCCCGAATCCTCCAGATCCCCTTCGTACCGAACTACGCCATCCTCTTCGTCGCCGTTGTCTTCTCCGGGGCCATCGGGATCCTCTTCGGCTATTTCCCCGCCCGCAAGGCCGCCCGTCTTGACCCGATCGAGGCCCTGCGCTACGAGTAGGAGGTCTGCGCCTGACGGTGTGTCGAAAAACCCGTTGTGCGGAGACTGTTGAAAAACGGCGTTTTTTCCAGGCCTGCTAGGATATCCGCCGGGCGAAGAGGCGGTAGACCCCCATCCCGGCGGCGATGGTGCCAAGGCCGAACAGGGCCGCCACCGGCCGGCTCTTGAGAGAGAAGAAGATGATCCAGGCGTTTCCCAGGATGAAAAGCAGGGGAGTCACGGGATAGCCGAAGGTCCTGTAGAGGCCTTCAGGGGCGGGCGCGCGCCGGCGGATGCGCATCAGGCCGATGACGGTCAGCATCGCGCACAATGACAGCGTAAAGCCGATGTAGATCAGCAGGGTCTCGAACGAGGCGGAAAGCACCATCAACACGGCCAGCACCGCCTGCAAAAATATAGAAGCGGCCGGCGTCCTGCGCGCCGGGTTTAGTCTCGCAAACAAGCTGAAAAAGACCCCGTCCCGAGCCATAGCGTAGTAGATCCGTGGACCGGTCAGGATCATCGCGCTCAGGACCGAGAGGATGCCCAGCGCCACCGCCCCGCTGAAGACCCGGCTGATGCCGGGGCCGAACAGGGCCACGGCGGAACGGGCGCCGATCTCGAGCACCCCATACATCTCCGCAGGCGGCAAGGCATACAGATAAACCCCGTTCAGCAGCAGGTACAGGCCAATGACGACGATGGTCCCGGAGATCAGGGCAATCGGGATGTTGCGCTGCGGCCGGATGATCTCCGCCCCGATGTAGGCCGCCGCGTTCCAGCCGCTGTAGGCGAACGAGACGAAGATGAGGGCCACGGCGAATGCCTCGGCCGACAAGGGCTCGCCGGCCTCGACGGCATAATGCGAGGCCGATCCCTTCCCGAAAAAGAACCCGCCCAGGATGAATGCTGCGATCAGGGCGATCTTGAACAGGGTCAGCCCGTTCTGTACATTCCTGCCGGCCACCAGGCTCTGGTAGTGGACCAGGGAAAAAAGGACCACGACCCCGATCGCCGTCGCTGTCAGAGGAGAAACCTCGACCAGGCGAACACCCCGCACGGCGATGCTCAGCAATGGTTCGCCCGTGGGAATGGAGAAGGCGTCGAAGGCGTAGGTGGCGAAGGCGATCGCCGCTGCGGCGATCGGGGCCGAAAAACCGACGATCAAAGAGATCCAACCGGAGAGGAACCCCACACCCTTGCCGAAGCTCTCCTTCAGAAAGGTGTATTCCCCGCCCGCCCGGGGATAGCGGGCCCCAAGCTCCCCGTAGCAGAGGGCGCCGCACAGGGCGAACACACCGCCGCAGAGCCAGCAGAGGAGCAGTGCCCTGGCCGAGCCGACCTCGGCCATGATGAAGCCCGAGGTCGTGAAAATGCCCGTGCCCACCATATTGGCGATGACGAGCACGGTAGCCGAAAAGAGGCCTATCTCCCTGCGCAGATCACCTGCATCGTCCTTGTGTTTCACGGTTCCATCCACTCCCTGGAAGGCGTTCCGGCCATGGCTGGACTGGGGGAAAGACCCTTTTTCACACAGAAAAAGGAGTCTCATTTGCGCCCGCAGGCCGAGAAGGACGAACTCTGTCCCGATGGAATGGATTAGCACATAAACGGGCTTTTGTGTAGCTGTCGCTGCAGCAAACGGTGGTCCAAATCGATTTTCAGACAGGTCCTACCTGCGCCCTGCCGAAGCCTTCGGCCTGTCACCGGCGGCCTTCCCGCGCCTGCCGGCGCGTGCATCCAACTCACCTCGCCGGGGAAAAGACCCACGCCCCGTCCGGGGCCGGACATCTGCGCTCGCTGACGCGGGGCGATCATAATCGAAGTCTTTCAAGGTCCGCCGTTCGATCGGTGATCCGATCACCCGATCGATGGAGCACACCACACTCTTGTCTTCCCGGGTAACGAGTGTGAGGGCGGCACCGCTGCAGCCGGCACGCCCCGTGCGCCCGATCCGGTGGATGTAGGCCTCCGGGGTGGACGGCACGTCGTAGTTGATCACGTGCGACACCTTGGAAATATCGATCCCGCGCGCGACGATATCGGTCGCCACCAGCACCTGGAACCTGCCGCTGCGAAACCCGTCCAGCGCCGCCTGACGGCGCCCCTGAGAGAGGTTCCCCTGCAGCGAAGCCGACCGGTGCCCGGCCTTGGCCAGCTGCTCGCCCAGACGCTTCGCCCTGTGCTTGGTGCGGGTGAAGACGAGGACAGGCCCGCTCCCAACCTGGATCAGCAGTTCCATCAACAGGGCCGTCTTCAGATGCTGGGCGACGGGGTAGAGGGCGTGGCTCACCGTATGGGCAGGCGCGTCAGCCCCGATCCGGCAGGTGGCCGGGTCGCGCAGGACCTCGCCGGCGAGACGTTTGATCTCGGCCGGCATCGTCGCGGAAAAGAGCAGATTCTGCCGCCTCGACGGAAGATATCCGACAATCCGCCGGACATCCGGCAGGAAGCCCATATCGAAGAGGTAGTCGGCCTCATCGAGGACCAGCACCTCGACATGCGCCAGATCCAGGGTGCCTTGGCGGAGGTGGTCCAGGAGCCGGCCAGGGCAGGCGATGACCACCTCGACCCCCCGTTTGAAGGCCAAGGCCTGCGGGTTGAAGCCGACGCCGCCATAGACTGCCGTGCTGCGGATCCGAGTCCCGCGCGCGAGGGTCTGGAATTCTCCGTGGATCTGTTCGGCGAGTTCACGCGTGGGAGCCACGACCAGCGCGCGTACCGGACCGGGTTTTACCTGCAGAAGCCGGTGCAAAACGGGCAGCGCAAACGCGGCGGTCTTGCCGGTGCCGGTCTGGGCCAACCCCAGGACGTCGCGTCCCTGCATCACCAAGGGGATGGCTTGCTTCTGGATTGGAGTGGGGGTGGTGTAACCCGCGGCCGCCACTGCGGCCATCAGGTTGCGATTCAAACCAAATGTTTCAAAACCCATCAAATTCTTCTTTCTCTGTCAGAAGGTCAAAAAAAAACCCCGGAACGATTCCGGGGTTCACGCTATTGTCATGTCTACCTGGGAAAAAGCCGTTTGGTATGTTTAATCTATCCTTTGCTACGATCATTGTCAAGCATTATCCGTTTTTAAACCTTCCAATCGCTTCTCAAACGCTGCGGCATCGGTCCGCGATCCCGGAAACCTCCCCCGTATCCTCTTCGAGGTCTCCTGTACAGATCGACGCCGAGATCGGCCAAAAAGACCCTTTCCGTAGGCAAACCGGAAAGAAGCGCCTTGACGCTCTTCCCCTTTTCGCTTGACGCGAACCCGGCGGTCGGTTATAGCGCTTTCCTGGGTATTCAGATCTTCGTCACGGCATTTCGGTGACTTTCCTTCCTGAAGAACATGATTTCAGAGATTCAGCACGCGATTCGCGGTGTGTCGCCGCAAATCGGCAAATCAACAGCGATGGTCCGGTTCATCTCAGAACGGAGGGGAAAATGGCTATCAAATCGGAACAGGAGTATCGGGAGCGTGTATCCAAACTGAGGCCGAAGCTTTTCATCGGGGGCAGGAAGGTCGAGGACTTGAACGCGCACCCCGTCACCCGGAGCGTCATCGAGGCGACCGCGCGCGTTTACGAACTGACCCTGGATCCTCGTTACCAGGACACCATGCAGAGCGTCTCGCACCTGACCGGAGAGCCGATCAGCCGGGCCCTGCACATCCACCAGAGCCGCGAGGACCTCCTCAAACGCCTCGACATGGCGCGCCTGAGCAGCCAGAAGCTCGGCACCTGCAACTACCGCTGCCCTGGCAACGAAATGCTTCCCTCCCTCGCATCGACCACCTGGGAGATCGATCAGGACAAGGGCACTGAATACCACCAGCGCTTCAACGCCTACCTGAAGTATGCCCAGGAGAACGATCTGGTGGTGAGCGGCTCCGTCACCGACCCGAAAGGGGATCGCAGCAAGCGGCCCCTCGAGCAGGACCCCGACTACTATGTCCACGTCGTCGAAAAACGGCCCGATGGAATCGTGGTGAGCGGGGCGAAACAGCATGCGACGGGCGCCTACGCGGCGGACGAAACACTGGTGCTGCCGGGGATCTCATGCCGAAAGGGCGAGGAGGACTATGCGCTGGCGTTCGTGATCCCAAACGGGGCCGAGGGCGTGACCTACATCGGCCAGTACAACGCCTTCAGCACGGAGCGGGAATCCGAATCGGACCTCCGGGTGATCGGCAACCCGGTCTACGGACAGCGCGAAACCTGCCTCGTCGTATTCGACCGGGTATTCGTCCCCTGGGAACGCGTCTTCATGTGCGGTGAAGTGGAATACACCCAGAAATTCATCACCCGGTTCGCCAAGACCCACCGGATGAACTGCGGCGGGGCCTGCAAGGTGGGTTTCATGGACCTGATCATCGGTGCGACCCAGTTGATCGCCGAATACAACGGCCTCCCCAACGTCTCGCACATCGCCCAGAAGATCACCCGGATGCTCCAGTTGAACGACACGTCCCTGGCCTGCGCGACGGCAGCCGCCTTCATGGGAAAAGAAGAACCAGTCGGCTCGGGCGTCTTCATGCCCGATGAGGCGATGAGCAACATCGCCAAACTGAACACCAACGACGGCTTCTGGGAGGTCATGGCCCTCGCCGGGGACATCGCCGGCGGCGTCTCCGTAACCATGCCGAGCGAAAAGGAACTCGACAACCCGGAAACGAGGGACTACGTCATGAAGTATCTCGGCGCGGCGGCGCCGGCGCACAAACGGATGCGGATCATCCGGTTCCTGCAGAACTGGGTCGCCGGGCTCCACGGAGTCGGGACCTACCAGGGCTCCGGCCCGAGCCAGAACCAGATCATGGTCCTTTACCGCATAGCGGATCTCGAAAGCAGGAAGCGCATGGCCGAGGAACTGGCCAACGTCCACGCCTAGAGTCGGCGGATGGTCGGGGAGCGGCTGCAAAGAGGCCGCTCCTCGGCGGCCCAGGTGGTGATCACTGCGCAGACTTACCTGACGGCGCGCCGCAGGAATCCATCTCGTCAAAGGCAGGCCTTTCTATCCGCGGGATCCCCCCTTTTCACGGCCTTGATCGCGATAAAAGCGCCCTTTCCGAACCCGTCCTCCACGGTCCCGGGCAGCCCCCCTGGAATCAGAGTCTGTTTTATCTCCACGGTGTCGAAATCTGCCTCCCGCAAATATTCCATCACCTCGGCGGTCGTGAAAAACGTCGCCTCCCGGTAAAACCGGCTTCCTTCCCTGTGGGCCGCATATCTTCTGCCGAGCTCGCTCAGCTTGTCCACGAAACCCACAATGATGGAGCCCTCGCGTTTCAGGACCCGCGCAGCCTCCCTGAACGTTGCAAGGATGTCGTCCACGAAGCAGATCGTCGTCACCATCAACACAAAATCGAAGACCCCGGCGCGAAACGGCAGGGCCTCGGCCACGCTTCGGCAGACGTCGATGCCAAGCAGCCTGGCCTTCTCAGCCATCTTTTCAGAGGGGTCGACCCCGATCTTCACGCCAAACGGGACAGCGAACTTCCCGGATCCGATGCCTACCTCCATGCCTCTTGCACCGACGGGAGGAATAAGGCCGCGCACCGCTTCGAGCTCCAGGTGATAAAAAGCAGGATGTCTGTCGAACCACTCGTCGTAGGCATCGGTAAATGTGTCGAACGCTTCTGTTTTAGCCATCACAGTCTAACGGACCTTTCACTTTTCAAGCAAGGGAGCCTGCCGGCATCGCTGGACCATGCTGGAGCAACAGCTGGGAAACATGACGATATCCAAAAAATGGTGCACATATATCTGTGCAACGCGCCACCATAGCTTTGCAGCAAAGGCGAGCAACCTGCAGGCGTTTAGGGCCGGGGGTGGAGATGGAAATGGTTTTGTCTTTCGGCATATCTCTTGCTTCGTTGTATACGGCTGGATGTAAACCCTTCTCACGACAAAAGCTGCGTCTTTCTGCGGATAATTTCAGCTCCCACAAGATGCAAAATATCCATTGCCTAAAGGAAAGCTTCTATGGAACGGTTCAAAGCCCTGATCAAGAGATTCGGAGAAACTATCGGGATTCCCGATCTCGACCTGGACGAAGACGGGTACTGCTGCCTGGAGTTTGACGGGCACATCGTCAACATCGAATTCGCCCCACGCTCGGAGGAATTCTTCTTTTACGCCTGCATCGCAGACCTGCCCGAAACGGATCGCCAAGCCCTCTGCGAGATGCTCCTCGAAGCGAATTTCTTTTTCCGCGGGACCCATGGAGCTACCTTTGGCATCGACAAACCATCGAAACAAATCATCCTGGCCGCAAAGAAACCTATCGCGGCGGTTGACGGACGCCTTTTCGAATCGATGATGGAAGATTTCGTCAACGCCACGATCGGTTGGAAACAAAGGCTTGCGGCATTCCAGGAGCGGAACGAATCGGAGGTAGCACCGGAGAACGGATTCAGCTCCGATTTTCTTGAGCGAAGGGCCTGAGCCCTAACGAAACGGGGGGCGTCGAATACAGCCGCCCATGGTTCGCAGCACCTGATGGGCAGGGGATAAGGGGCGAGGACACCTTGGCCAACGCATCCATCCGGCCGCAGCTCTCATGGGCAAGGAGTAAGAGCTCGATTATCTTTCACTCAAGAAACCCTCCATGACTGCTTTCGTTTCCCGCAACCGATCTTCGAGCACCGGCAATCGAGACCGTGCCGCGTCCACATCACCTCGGCCAGCGGATTTTTCGATCTCCATGGCCTCATGCCGTATCGCCTCTGCACCTACACTCGCGGCAGCCCCTTTGATCGTATGGGCCGCCCGCTCGGCACCGGGACCGTCCCGGCTTTCGAGAAGCGTTCCAAGATGCTGAATCTGCTGCGGCACATCCAACAAAAAGGCCTCGGCGATCTCCTCCATCAGATCGTGGTCTCCCATCAACCGATCCAGGAGGCCGCTCCTGTCCCAAACGGACATCTCAGAAGAGGACGATTTTCCCGCTTCTTTCGCTTCCTCCCCTGACGGCGTCTTTGCCCGCCTGCTCGCGTCATCCGCCAGCCACTTTTCGAGGACTTCGGCCAGGGCAAAATGCCCCACGGGCTTCGCCACATAGTCGTTCATGCCGGCGGCCAGGCATCTTTCCCGGTCCCCCGCCATGGCATGGGCCGTCATGGCGATGATGGGCACTGTGTTCGGGCCAGCCAGGTTTCTGGAGCTGCGGATCGCCCTGGTGGCCTCCAGGCCGTCCAGCACCGGCATCTGGACATCCATCAGCACCAGGTCGTAATGGACACGCTCCAAGGCGTCGATCGCCTCGGCGCCATTGGCAACGGCATCGGCCTTCAGCCCCAGCTTTTTAAGGATGCCCAAAGCCACCTGCCGGTTGGTAGTGTTGTCCTCGGCCAACAGGATGCGCACCGGACGATCTCCAAAAATCATCAGCGCTTCACGCGCCGAGTGCCGCGTGGTGATAGGCCGGTGTTTCACAGACGCCCCCAACCGCTCCATCAACGACAAAGACAACGCCACCTGCAGCTCTTCGTTGCGAACGGGCTTGGTCAGGTAGGCGGCAAACCCGGCCTTCGCAAAGCGCCGGGCATCTCCCCGGCTCCCCAGAGAGGTGAGCATCACCAGACGGGTATCAGCCAGCCGTTCATCGGCCAGAATCATCTTGCCCAATGTTTCGCCGTCCAGGCCCGGCATCTGCATGTCGATAACCGCCAAACGGAACGGATCGCCTTCCTCCTTGGCCTGAAACAGGGCCTCCATGGCCGCTGGGCCGTCCTTCGACTCCTCTGGCCGCATACCCCAGGAGGTCAACCGTCCCGTCAGAATCTCTCGTCCGGTGGTATTGTCATCCACTACCAGGACCCTTATCCCCCGCAGGTCGGAATAAACGGGCGGCTCCTGTTGCACTTCCTCCGGCTGCTTACGCAGGTCCACCGTGAACCAGAATTCAGATCCCTTGCCTTCCCGGCTGTTTACCCCTATTCTCCCTCCCATCTTCTCAACCAGCTGCTTCGCTATCGCCAGCCCCAAACCGCTGCCGCCGTAAAGCCGCGTGGTCGAAGCATCTACCTGGCTAAATTTCTGAAAGATGACGTCCAGTTTGTCCTCCGGGATCCCGATGCCTGTGTCCCGCACCGTGAAGCACAGCGTCGTCTCCTCATCCGACTCCGAGTCTACGCTGACGCGGATCGAAACTTCCCCCCTCGAAGTGAATTTGATGGCATTGCCAGCCAGATTGGTGATGATCTGGCGAAGCCTCCCCGGGTCGCCTCGCAGCATCTTGGGAACCTTCTCCTCCCAGCTGCAAAGCAGCTCGAGCCCTTTTTCATGAGCCCGCACAGCCAGGTTGGCGGCCAGATCATCCAGCAAGCCGACCAAATTGAAGTCGACCTCCTCTAATTCGAGTTTGTTGGCTTCGATCTTCGAAAAGTCGAGGATGTCGTTGATGAGGGTCAGGAGCGACTCCCCGCTTTCACGCACCACCTCTGCGTATCGCTGCTGTTCCTCTGTCAGTTCCGTATCCTGCAGCAGCCCGGTCATCCCTATGATTCCATTCAAAGGGGTTCGAATCTCATGACTCATGTTGGCAAGGAATTCACTTTTGGCTCGATTCGCGGTCTCGGCGTGCATGGCCATCTCGTTGGCGCGGGCGGTCGCCTCCTCGAACTGACGGTTGGCTTTGAGAAGTTTTCGCTCGTATTGCATCCGCTCGTCGATATCCGTATCCGAACCCCTGAAGCCAAGGACTTCGCCTTCCGCCCCCACCAAGGTCATGCCGCTCCGCATCACCCAAAAGGGCCGCCCATCCTTCGTGACGAGCCGATTTTCAAAGTTGGTCAGCGACTCCCGGCGGCGCATCACCCGCAGGCCGAATTCCTTGACCTTTTCCCGGTCGGCAGGCAGGCAGATGTCGTAAAAATACTTCTTGCCGACCAGTTCTTCGGGTTTGTAGCCCAGGATATTTTCCGTCAGAGGACTCACATAGGTGTACAACCCCTCGGCGTCGACCTCCCAGGTGACCGTCCTGCTCTGCTCGGCGAGCTTGTTGAAACGCTTTTCACTCTCCAGTAAAGCCTGCTCCACGTTTTTACGCTCGGTGATGTCCCTCGAGACGCCCACAAAAGACTTGAAGGCACCGTTCTCATCGGTTACGAGGCTGCCTGCGGCACTGTGCCAATGCCAGGATCCGTCGGCGTGTCTGACCCGGTATTCCGGATGGGGGAGAGCCGTCTTGCCTTCAATGACCTGGGAAAGATATTCGGCGCAGATTTGGATGTCTTGCAGATGAACGAATGAACGGAACGATTTTCCGATGACGTCGGCGGGATCGTATCCCGTTATCTTGAGCCATGAAGGCGAAGCGTAGGTGAAGACGCCTTCCGGCGTCAAGCTCCATATCAAATCGGATGAATGATTCACGAGCAGGCGGTATTTCTCTTCGCTTTCCCGCAGGGCCTCTTCGGCCAGTTTGACATCGATCGACTTCCATACCGCATCCATCAGCAGCTTGAGCTGCACCGCATCCGACTCGTCATAGTCGGCGGCCTTGTTGGCCACACCCACCACCGCGATAATCTGATCTCCCCTGAAGATCGGTATAGTCAGAAACTTTTCGATATGGACATGACCCGGGGGATACCCCCTCTTGAGCGGATTCTCCGCCTGGAAATCATTCACCAGGATCGGCCGCCGCTGCCGGACAGCCTCGCCCCAGATACCCGTCCTATCCAAATCGTAGACCGTCTTCGGATCGGCGACGCTGCACTCCTGCATAACGTCCTTCGACCAGGTATTCAAGACGAACTGCCTGCGGTCTTCATGATAGAAATAAATATATCCGATTTTGCTTTCTGTGAGATGAACGACTTCGTGCAGGGCATGGTCGAGAAACTCCTGGACCGTATCCGACGGATCCTCCAATATCCTCACAAGACTCTTGAGCCGGATCTCGCTCCTCCTGAGCTGTTCGTCTGCAATCTGCCGCCCAGTGATATCGAGCGAATATTCGACAATCCGCATCAGACGCCCCTGCTCATCAAAGACAGGATGCGCATGAATCTCGACTTGACGGACCTCCCCCAGCCCGTCGTAATGTGTATGTCTCGTGGTAGCGGGATGCAGTGTTCTGCGAACCGCATCGACAGGGCACACATGGTCCTTCCCGCTGCAAGGGCTTTCCCGATGATGGGACACGGCATAGCAGGTTTTCCCTACCACGGTCCATCCGCCATAGGCTTGATTCGCCATCTCAATCCGATAGTTCTCTGGATCGATGACGGCAAAGGGGTGGGACAGTGCGTCGATGGCCGCTCTCAAAAAGCGCCCGTTTTCCTGAGCCTCCTTCCGGTGCTCGTATTCGTCGGTTGTATCGCGAAATATCAACACAGCCCCTGTGATAACACCCTCCCCCTCACAGACGGCAGCGCAGCTGCCGGAGATCCGGCACTCACGCCCCTCTCTCGAGACGAGAACGTGGCGCCCGCTCCATTCCCGGACAGCATCGCCGCGCATTACCCGCGCGACAGGGTCATCAACCGGAGCGAGGGTATCGGGATCGACGATTCGAAAGACCTCACTTGCGGGGCATCCGGCCGCCCGCGCGGCAGGCCAGCCCGTAAGCGATTCGGCCAGGGCATTGAGGCTGGCGACCCTCCCCTCCCTGTCGCAGACAATCACCCCATAACCCATGGAGAGGAGGGCATCCGAAAGGAATCCTTCATTTTTCTGCATCTTCATCCCCTGCATGGGCCGAACCCGACTGCAGGCCCCCTGCGCTCCGTCTTAGAAAAGATCTTGGCTGGGAAAATGCCATAGACTCGCTGGTATCCGCAATATATCCGCATTTTTGGAGTGGAAGCCCATTGACCCGAGCCCGGAAGGTTTTTGGAAACCGCCCGGACTCCGCGATCTTCTTTCAAAAGAAACGCCGTTTCTGGATCAAACGAAACCTTTCTCTCGATGCTTCCGGGCGATGGTATCGGCCATGCGCTCCAAGGACTCGATGTGGCTCTCCGAAACAAGCCCTTTGGCCAGAATGGGCTCCAATACCTCCACCTTCAGATTGGGGATCATCCCCGCCAGGGTCTCGACGGTCTTCCCTCCCCACCCGTAGGAGCCGATAATCGAAAGGAACTGCACCCTCGGCCTGAGGGCGTTGGCCAGGAAGGTGGCATAGGCCGCAAGCGGGTGCGGACCGGCCAGGACAGTCGGCGTGCCCACGACGACGGTGGCGGCATCCACCAAGGCCATGGCCAGGTTTCCGATGTCGGTGACAGGCAGATTGAACAACTCCACCCGCACCCCTTTCTCGACGAGGGCCGAGGCCAGATAATCGACCATCTGCCTCGTGCTCCCGTGCATCGATACAAAGGGTAGAACGACCAGATTGCGCGGCGGACCGCTCACCCACTGCCGGTAGGCATCCATAATCCAGGCCGGACGATCGTATATCTGCCCGTGGCTTGGGGCGATCATCCGGATATCGTACGGGGCGAGCTTTTCCAGGTTCTTTTCGATCACGTTCCTGAAAGGCATCATGATCTCGGCGAAATACCGTTTGGCCGCCTCGTACACACGCCCCTCGTCGGTGACGTACAGATCGGCCGTCGCGATGTGAGATCCGAAAAAATCGCAGCTGAAAAGGATCCGATCCTCCTCCAGGTAGCTCACCATGGTCTCCGGCCAGTGCACCCAGGGCGTGTGGAGGAACCGGAGCGTCTTATCCCCCAGAGACAAGGTCGCCCCGTCTTCCATCGTCAAGAAGGCGCTTTCGGGTATCTTCAGCAAATCGATCAACAGGGGTTTGGCCTTGGGAGAAACAACCACCTTCGCCTCGGGAAACTTCTGGAGCACAAGGGGGATGCTGCCGGAATGATCCTGTTCCGCATGATGCGAAACGATGAAGTCCAGTTTCGGGATATCCTCCAGGAGCGCCGCCCAGGCATCGGCCATGGGTGGATCGACCGTATCCAGCAAAGCGGTCTTTTCGCTGCCTTCGACCAGATAGGCATTGTAGGTCGTGCCGTCCGGGAGCGGGATGAGCGAGTCAAAAAGGCGCCTGTCCCAATCGATGGCACCCATCCAATAGATCTTTTCCTTGATGAGTCTCTTGTGCATCATCAAACCTCCTTCGTGCTGCCCTTATACCAGCATGGTTAAGGTTTCAGGCTCCGATGCTGTCCGTCTTCGAGCTTCACATCCAGAATTCAGGGTATCGCCGGTTCTTGGGTATATTGTTGACGATCATGGCCACGGCCAGCATGACCGCCGCACCCAACGCACTCGGTACGAGTACGTAGAGATAGCCCAGCCCATGCACGGAATCGCCGCCGATCACCGCGATCAGCGCCGTGGCGCCCCCTGGAGGATGAAGGGTCTTGGTCAGATGCATCACCGCAATGGCCGTCGAAACCGCGACCGCTGCCGAGAGCCAGGTCTCTCCTCCCAAAAACTGAAAGGCCGTCACCCCGATCGCCGCCGACAGGACATGACCACCGATCAAGTTCCTCGGCTGGGCGAGCGGGCTGCGGATGGCGCCGTAAATGAGCACGGCGGAGGCCCCGAAGGACCCGATGATCATAATCAGCGATGTCTGGTCCAGGAGTTTGTAGTGGATCAGCCCTACCGCCGAGATCCCCAGGAAACTGCCGACCCAGGACCACAGGATCTCTGCAGGACCGACGGCGGGGGGGCTCTGGGTATGCCCGCGCATTTTAGTGAAATAGCTCATTTTCCCCATCCCTTATTCGATTCTGCAGAAGGCCTCGACCAGATCCGAGCGGGTGACGATGCCGACGGGTCTGCCGTCGCCCCCTACGATCGGGAGCCGATTGATGCCCTTCTCGCTCAGCAGAACCGATATCTCCGCCATGGAGATATCCAGCGTGGCCGTAACGGCCGGCGACGTCATGATTTCCCCCGCGGTCCGCTTGAGCATCGGAGCGGCCACACACCCCTTGTTCTGCAGACACAGGGCAATGACCTGCATGAAGGACCCCCCGGGCTCCGCGCCCATGTTTCGGAGAAAGTCTTTTTCCGAAACCACGCCGACGACCCGGCCGTCGCGGTCGACCACGGGCGCCCCCGAGATCCCTTCCCGGGCCAGCAGGGCCGCCGCATCGGCCAGCCCCTGATCCTCCTCGATCACATGAATCGGGGTCCTCATGATCTGCCCGGCCTTCAAGCCTTTCATGACACGATCCCTCGCAAGGCCGTACGCCACCCGGTAGACCTCCCTGAAATCGGCCGGGGTGATGTCGATATAGCCCTGCATCGCCTTCATGGCCTCCATGACATCGGCATCGGAGATATCGAGAGAGGCATACGCTTCGTTGGCCATCGGAGTCACAAGGATTTCCTCCTCTAAAAAAGTTCGAAGCGCCCCGGATCCCCATGCGCATGGACATGGGAATGCCCGGTGCTACCCGGCTTCCTATCGCGTCTTTCTCAGCGGATGACGGACTTGTCCGTCGCGTTCATCCGGGTGATCACCATCCTGTCGCGGTCGAGCATCTCTTTGGAGAGCGGGGCGATCTCCGTCTTCCAGTAGTCGCTCTGATACACCTCTTCATAGAGGCGTTCGGCCTCTTCTTCACTCTCGAACCGGCGGATCCAGATGTAGAGATCCGGCTCGTCCATCGCCACGAAACTGCCGACGAAGACCATGCCTTTCGATACCTGAAAGGGGATGATCTTCTCTTCCATCAGCCGGACCCAGCGCTCCCGCTTGCCATCCTTGATACGGTACTGACGCAGTTCGAAAAACATATGCGCTTCCTCCTCCCGACGCTTCAGTATGATCTCACAGCCCGGAAAGGGCCTCCTCGAAAACGCGCGACACGGTGTCCCGGACGGATTCCGGCGGCCGGAGGGAGCAGGGCTCCCGATGGAGCACCTGCGTGTACGTCTGGTCGCTGTTCCCGATCTCCCGCAGGAGAAGGCGCGGCGTAACCCGGGCATTCACGCGGAAGTGTTCGTTTTCCCTGCCTGAAAACACCGACACGTTGAAGCTGTAAAGGCCCTCGTGATCGAAATACCGCAGAGCGGCTACGAGCCCTTCCAGGAAAGCATCACGCTCCTCATCCTTCCATTCCAGCAGGGTCCGGCACTCCTTGAAAATGCACCACAGATCGGGCAACGCACCTTGGGGGGCGAAGTTCAAAGTCCAGAAGGTCGGGCCGATCTCCCTCAGGAAACGCCCGCCGGAGGCCCTTTCGGCCTCCATGAAGTCATCCCAGAACAGACGGCGGTGTTCCTGGAGATAGACCCGGCTTGCCGCGGTCTGCGCACCGAGCTGCGCTGTGGGGATCTGTCCGCAGTTCACCTGGAGATGCGGGTGGACGATGCTCGATCCGGAAGGCGGCATGTAGTTCCAGTTGATCGAGAAGAACCGAACATCCCGGTCATGCCGGGCTACGCTTCGAACGAAGCTCCGCGCGGCCGTGAACCCGTCCCTGATGATCGCGGGCGTAAAGCCCCCGGGTCCGATATAATGGTCCCTCCCCATGACGCACACCGCGGCGTAGCGGTCCAGGGGCAGAAGGTTCGGGAACAGCCACGCGTCCCCTTCGCGGATCCTTCCTCCGGGGAGGAGTTCATCCGGATAGAGGGGCGTCGACGCCGCGACCGATTCCGGACAGAAGGGGCAGGGCGCCTCGAGCGATCTTCTGACCAGTTCATCGAAATCCGGCCTCTGAATGGGCCGGTAGGGCAGGTCGAAGATTCGCGTCGAATGGCCCGTCAGGGGGTCCCAGCGAATCTCGAAAGGGATTTCATCCATCGAAAACCCCTTGAAGGGGTTCTTCAGCCGCATACAGTCCTTGATTCTTTTAAAAGCAATCGGCATGAACTCGCCTTTGTGCCTCCTTTCGAATGTATCCTCAAGCCGTGAGCCTCCGTAAGTATCTGCTACCCATCATAGGGGCACCATGCCCTTCTCCTCTTTGTGGACATCGGCCCCCATGTCTGCTCCCCATCATAGGGGCACTATACCGCTATTCACCAAACAGAATCAAGAAGGACGATAAGCGCATAAAAAAAGACAGATCTATTTCTCGCTCACGAAAAATAAACCTGTCCCCTCTTTTTGAAAAAATCTGTCTTCCTGATGCCCCCTTCTTCGTTCTACCGGGGGACGTTCACCTGCAGTGTCGGGCCGCCAGATGCTCCACGGAAAGCCCGGTTATCCTGGAAACGTACTCCAGCTGTTTTTTCGGTGCGATATACCGCCCGGTGTCTTCGCACCGGACCATCTCGAAGTCCGTATTCCATATCCTCCGAACGCCGTCATTTTGCTCCATGCGGATCACATCCACCGGACAGACATACGCACACGAACCGCATGCGATGCAGTCCGGCGGCGCTTCACCGAACGGCGTCGTCACCTTGCGGTGCACCCCCCTGCCTGCAAACCCGATGGCGGAGACGCCTACGACCTCACGGCAGGCCCTGACACACTGGCCGCAAAGGATGCATCCTTTCACCTCGGCCGGGAAGCGCGAGGAGGAGACCCCCACTCGCGACGCCATGGCAAGCAGCGCCGGGTGTTTGGGGTTGCGCGCCAGCAGGAGCTCCATAACCAGCCTGCGCACGTTCTTCACGCGCGGGGTATCCGTTTCGACCACCAGCCCTTCGGAGATCTCGTAGATACAAGAGGCGACCAGGCGGGTGCGCTTCCCCTCGGTGATTTCGACCATGCACAGACGGCAGGCCCCGTAAGGCGTCAACGACTCGTTGTAACACAGGGTCGGGATGTCGATATGGGCTCCGCGTGCCGCTTCCAGGATCGTCGTATGGGGGGCGGCCTGGATCTTCCGACCATCGATCGTCACAGTGATCACTTCCGTCATCGCTTCGCTCCTTCCGGCAGAACAGGTGTCTCATCCCCTTGCAGGAGGGTTCTTCGTCATGCGGACACCAAGCTGCAATTCCACCCCGGCATCCCATCCCCTTGCAGCAGGGTTTCTTCTTCAACTGCCTGTGTCTGCACACACCATCGACCGGCCCCAAACGTGAAAGGTGACGCTCACCGATTCCTTTCAAAGGGGATTCGATCTTCAGATGATTTTGATCGCATCGAACTTGCATGCCTCGTAACACGCCCCGCAGCGGATGCATTTCGCCGCATCGATCCGGTGGACTTCCTTCTTTTCGCCGTCAACGGCGCCGCTCGGGCAGACCCTCGCGCAGACGTGGCAGCCGGTGCACGCCTCGCTGTCAACGACGTAGGAAATCAGGGCCTTGCACACCCCGGCCGGACAGCGCTTGTCGCGGATGTGCGCCTCGTATTCCTCCCGGAAATAACGCAGCGTCGTGAGCACAGGGTTAGGCGCGGACTGCCCCAGGGCACAGAGGGCCCCGTCCTTTATCGCGGCCCCCATCCAGGTGAGCGTCTCGAGGTCATCCATCTTCCCCTCGCCCTCGGTGATCCGATCGAGGATGCGCCGCATCTGCAGGATCCCCTCCCGGCAGGGCGTACACTTGCCGCAGGATTCCTCCTCGAGGAATTTCAAAAAGTACTTGGCCACATCCACCATGCAGGTCCGTTCATCCATGACGATCATCCCGCCCGACCCCATCATGGAACCGATCTCGGTCAGGGCATCGAAATCGACCGCCATGTCCAGAAACTGTTCGGGGATGCATCCGCCGGAAGGCCCGCCTGTCTGGACGGCCTTGAAGCGGCGGCCGCCCGGGATCCCCCCGCCGATATCGAAGATGATCTCCCGGAGGGTCGTGCCCATGGGCACCTCGACGAGGCCCGTGTTGTTGATCTTCCCCACGAGCGAAAAGATCTTCGTTCCCTTGCTCCCGGCCGTGCCGATGTTCCGATACCATGAAACGCCGTTGCGGATGATCAGGGGGACGTTCGCCCAGGTCTCCACGTTGTTCAGACATGATGGCTTATCCCATATACCTTTTTTGAGTGGTTCGATATTATTGGGACAGAAGCAAGCACCGGCACCAAGGTATTCTCCCTGGTCGGCAAACTTGCTTCCGTGCCGATACCTTTGAACCACTCAACGCCGTTATTGATGATAAGGGGTACATTGGCCCATGTCTCCACGTTGTTCAGACACGTCGGACGGTCAAAAAGGCCTTTATCGGTCGCGTGCACATATTTCGCCCGCGGCTCGCCCGCCCGCCCTTCGATGGAGGCGAAAAGGGCCGAGGACTCGCCGCAGACGAACGCCCCGCCCCCGCGGGTGATCAGCACGTCGAAGCCAAACCCGCTGCCCAGGATATCCGCACCCAGGAGGCCGCACTCCCGGGCCTTGCCCACGGCTTGGGATATGTTCCGAACGGCCAACGGATATTCGTTGCGCACATAGACATAGCCAAGGCCCGCACCCACCGCGTAAGCGCCGATGATCATCCCCTCCAGAACGGAATGCGGGTTCCCTTCGAGAAGGCTTCGGTCCATGTAGGCCCCCGGATCCCCCTCGTCCGCATTGCAGATGACATATTTGGGTGAACCCGCCGCCTGGCGGGTGGCGGCCCACTTTCGGCCGGCCGGGAACCCCCCGCCCCCGCGCCCGCGCAGGCCGGCCTCGCTGACCTGCCGAACGACCTCCTCCGGCTTCATCGCCGAAAGGACCTTGGCGAGCGCTTCATAGCCCCCGATGCCGATATAGTCTTCGATCTTCTCCGGGTCGATCGTGCCGTTGCCGCCGAATACAACGCGGAGCTGTTTCTTGTAGAACGGCACGTCATCGACGCGGACGATTCGTTGACCGGTCAGCGGATCCTCGTAGAGCAGCCGATCGATGATTTCGCCGCCCAGAATCGTCTTTTCGATGATTTCACGGGCATCTTCGAGGCCGATGCGCTGGTAGTAGATCCGTTGCGGGTCGATGACGGCCATCGGACCCCGTTCGCAAAAGCCGTGGCATCCCGACGTGCGCAGCTCGACCAGCCCTTCGAGGCCATGCCGCCCGATCTCCTCCCTGAAATGGTATACCAGGTCCCTGGTTCCATAGGCCAGACAGCCGCTCCCGGCGCAGATCGTGATGCAGGGCCGCTCCGGGTCCCTGGCAGACCGAATCTCGTCCCGGAGGGTCTGCAATGCTGCCGGCGAATCAATCCTGTTCATCCGTCTCAACCCCTTTTTCCATCTTTTTCAATATTTTATCGGCCTTTGCCATGGTGATGTGGCCGTGGTATTCCCCGTTCACCGTCAGGATCGGGCCGAGAGCGCACGCCCCCAGGCAATTGACGGTCTCGAAGGTGTAGGCCAGGTCCGGTGTGGTCTCCCCCGCACGGATCCCCAGCCGCCGCTCCAGGTGCTCCCGCACGAGAGGCGCGCCCCTGACATGGCAGGCGGTGCCGGTGCACAGACTGAGGTGGGTACGACCTCTCGGCTGCAGGCTGAAGGCCCGGTAGAAGGTAGCCACCTCGTACACCCGGCTCAGGGGGATTCCCAGTTCAACACCCACCTGTTCGAGAGCGGCGCGGGGGAGGTAGTTCAACGCCTGCTGCACGTCCTGAAGGATGGGGACCAGAAAACACCGGTCCGCCTCGTATCTCTCGCAGATCTCCCTTATCTTCGACTCCATCACGATGGTCCTCAACGCCTGGTTTTCTCTTTGAGTTTCGCGTATTCCCTGTCGACGTCATCCTGGATCAGGGCCGTCAACTCGGGGGTCAGATGCCGGAAACGCCCCTGCGGCTTCAGATATGCCTCGACGGGCCTCAGAGGCTCGGCCTCACAGGTCATGCGGTATCTCCCGTCCACCACTTCGTAAAGGGGAAAAACGCCGGTTTCCACCGCCAGCCGACCGATGTGAATCGACTGGTCCGTTGGAATCCGCCATCCCGTCGGGCAGATGGAAAGGATGTGCACATAGGCCGGCCCGGGGGTCCTCGCGGCCTTCCGGATCTTTTCCATGAGGTCGAACGGGTAGCTCGGGCAGGCCGTCGCCGCATAGGGAATCCCGTGCGCCACCGCGATTTCCACCATGTTCTTCTTCCGGGTGACCTGTCCGGCCTTGATCCTCCCGGCCGGCGACGTGGTGGTGGCCGCGCCGAAAGGCGTCGAGGAGGAGCGCTGAATGCCCGTGTTCATGTAGGCCTCGTTGTCATAGCAGACATAGACGAAGTCATGGCCGCGCTCGAAGGCGCCGGACAAGGCCTGCAGTCCGATGTCGGCTGTGCCGCCATCCCCGCCCATCCCCAGAAAAACAGGGTGCTTATCCGCAATTCTGCCCTTCCTGACAAGCACCCGGTAGGCTGATTCGACGCCGGACAGGACCGCGGACGTATTCTCGAAGGCCACGTGTATCCAGGGAACCTCCCAGTTCGTAAAGGGAAAGGGAGAGGAGATGATCTCCATGCATCCCGTCGCACTGGCTACAATCACATTTCGCCCCAGGGCCTTGGCCACCAGCCGCACCGCCAGAGCCTCGGCGCACCCCTGGCAGGCGCGGTGCCCGGGGGTGAAATACTCCTTTTGCGTAACTAGCCGTGAGGCATAGACATTCAAGGCTTCCATCATTCCCTCGCTCCGAAGACGACATAGTCCTCCGGTTTGAAATGGTCCCCTGCCATGGCGGTCTCGTACATGGCGATATAATCCTCAGGCGTGACATCCCGGCCGGCCAGGCCGCTGATCATATTCACAACCGCCGGCCTCGGCTCCACCCCGTAAAGGGCGCTTCGGATCTCCGCCGCAACCGGTCCCCCCGGGCCCCCGAACGAAACCGCCCGGTCGATGACAATGATCCGGCGAACACCCTTTAGGGCTTCCCGAAGGGCATCGAACGGAAAAGGCCTCCACAGCCGCAACTTGACCAGACCGACTGCGTATCCTTGCCCGCGAAGCCGGTCCACAGCCATAGAGACGGTCTCCCCGATGCTCCCCATCGTGATGAAGACCGTTTCCGCACCTTCAGCCGCATAGGTTTCCACCGGCCTGTAGTGCCTTCCGGTCAACTCCCCCATCTCCTCCCAGGCCTCGATCATCTCCGGCATGGCAGCGATCAGGGCGTCGTTCTGGACCTTCTTGGCCTCCGTATAGATCCCCGGCATGGCAAAGGCGCCCATCGTCATCGGACGGTCCGGGTCCAGACGGTTGACGGGCTCGAACAGGGGCAGGTAGCGCTCGACCGCCTCCTTGTCCCAGTAAGTAATGGGCTCGATGACGTGAGTCAGGATGAACCCGTCCATATTGATCATGACCGGCAGGGAGACGCTGCGCGCTTCAGCCACCCGGAACGCAAACAGGACATGGTCAAAGACTTCCTGGCCGTTTTCCACGAAGAGCTGCACCCAACCGCAGTCGCGCACCGACATCACGTCCGTGTGGTCGTTCCAGATGCTGAGCGGGCCTGAAAGAGACCGGTTGGCCAGGATCATGACAACCGGCAGACGCATGGAGGGGACGATGAAAAGGATCTCGTTCATCAGGGCGAGTCCTTGGGAACTCGTGCAGGTGAACGTGCGCGCGCCCGCTGCGGAAGAACCGCAGCAGACGCTCATCGCCGAGTGCTCCGACTCGACCGGGATGAACTCGGCCGTCAACTGCCCATCGGCCACGAGCTCCGAGAGGTGCTCGACAATATGGGTCTGCGGCGTGATCGGATAAGCCGCCACGACATCCACATCGGCCATTGCAACGGCATCCGCCGCCGCAATGGATACCTCGATACCGACCCGCTTGCCCATCATTCCTCCTCCGGTACCATCTGGATACACCCGGTGAAACATTCCGCGGCGCAGATCCCGCATCCCTTGCAGTAATAGAGGTCGGCCTCGAACGTCCCGTCCTCCCGCCTGCGGATCGCCATGTCCGGACAGAACAGGTAACAAACGCCGCAGCCGATGCACTTCGCCCGGTCCACCACCGGCCGGAAGGAGCGCCAGTCCCCCGTCCTGTAGAAGCGCGCGTTGCCCGGCTCGCGCACGACGCACCCCACTTCCAGATCCCCGCAGCGAAGATCCCTCTCCGATTCAACCATGGCGGGCCTCCTTCCGAGAAAAGGCCGACGGCAGCACCTGCGTTTCCTCGTAGGCGCGTATCAGGGCCTGGATGTTTTTCTCCGACACCCGGCCGAAGCGCGCCCTGAGGGCTTCGGTCAGCTCCGCCGGCGGAAAAATCTCATCGGCCTTCAACAAAGCCCCCAGCATGGTGGTGTTGGTGATGGGAACCCCCAGTTCTTCGAGGGCGATCCGCGTGGCATCGACCGTGGCGATCGCATGCAGGATGCCCAGCTCCACCCGGATCTCCATGCCCGTGTAGCGCGTATTGCTCACGATCACCCCGTCTTCTTTGAGCCCGGCGGTGACGTCCACCAGACGAAGGATCGACGGGTCCAGCACCAGGACCAGATCGGGGTGGTTCACATTGGTCCGTAAACGGATCGGCCTGTCGTCGATCCGGCAAAAGGCCACCACCGGTGCACCTCTTCGTTCGGGGCCGAAGCTCGGGAAGGCCTGGGCATACCGCCCGAGATGGATGGCCGTCCGAGCCAGCAACTCCGCCGAGGTGACCGCCCCCTGCCCGCCCCGGCCGTGAAAACGCATCTCGATCATCGAATCTCTCCTTTGTTCGATTCTCGCCTGAGAAGCATGCACCCCTTCGGGAAAAGACCGACGAAGCTGGAAATCCTGTCAGCCTGCCGCCGTTTCTGTGCAAGCAGACGGCGGTGTCCGCCGAAGGACACACCCTGTGTAACCGCAGGAACATAAGGCCGAGCCCACCCGGAAATACCGAAAAGCCGCCCGACCGGCTGCAGATGAACATGCATTTACTGTGCCTACCCCCTCAAAAACGAGGAATCCGCAGAAAATCCCGCTGGTCTGGCCAGCGGAGGTGATAAGAGCGTCGTGGTTTTCAGATGGAAAAGATATTCGTTTGAAAAGTAATTGCCGCTATGAACAGATGCCGAACAGATTATTCACCTAAAAGGATCAACCTATTTCGTTTCCATTACGACAGAGCGATTTCTTTTTTTTCAATGGCAAGCAATAGAATCTAAAAGAATATTGACAGCAAACATTTCTTAGACGATATAGAAGTACATGCTTGGCCTATACCCATTGATCCGTATAGTCAATAGAAAAAGGCAGGGTTTTTCATTTTGGCATTCGTCTTTGCTTTCACTTAATGGATTTTCGGGTGCGTTGCGCCGATGCGAATGAATCACACCCGCCAAATCAACATACCGTGAGCTGTTCGAGCTCCGACGGAGGCGTTCCGCCATGATAGCCGATGCAGTGCAGGGCCTTTTGAGGCAGGCCGGTATTACGGTCAACGGCCCCGAACCATGGGATATCCAGGTCGAAAACCAGCGCTGGTACAGCCGGGTCTGGCGGGAGCAAAGCCTCGGGCTGGGCGAGTCCTACATGGATGGCTGGTGGAACTGCCCCCGCCTGGATGAGATGTTCCACCGGCTCCTGCGCGCAGGCACGGAGGAAAAGATCAGGAGCAACCTGCGCTCCCTGATGCTGGCGGTCCCGGCCGCGCTCTTCAACCTGCAATCCAGAGCGCGTTCCCGCATCATCGCCGAACACCATTACGATCTCGGAAACGACCTCTTTTTTTCCTTTCTGGATCCTTACAAGCAGTACAGCTGCGCCTGCTTCGAAAACACCCGGGACCTGGCCGAGGCCCAGCGGAAAAAGCTGGACCTGATTTGCCGAAAGCTGAACCTGACCGCTGGGGACCATCTGCTCGACATCGGATGCGGATGGGGCGGACTCGCGCGGTTCGCAGCGGAGCGCACCGGGTGCACCGTCACCGCCGTCAATATCTCCCGGGAGCAGCTCCGGTACGCCAGGGATTTCTGCCAGGGTCTCCCGGTGCATTTTCTGGACAAGGATTATCGGCTCATCACGGGGCGTTTCGACAAGATCGTCTCGGTTGGCATGTTCGAGCACGTGGGCCGCAAGAACTACCGCACCTTCATGAAGACGGTTTACCGCTGCCTGAAGGATGACGGCATCTTCCTGCTGCACACGATCGGCGGAAACCTGTCGCGCATCGGCTGCGACCCCTGGATCACCCGCTACATCTTCCCGAACGGCATGCTGCCGAGCATCGCGCAGATCTCCCGGGCCGCGGAAGGTCTTTTCGTGGTAGAGGACTGGCATAATCTCGGCCCCCACTACGACGCCACCCTGATGGCATGGCACGAGCGTTTCCGGCGGGCCTGGCCGAAGCTGGAGGGCCGGTACGACGACCGCTTCAGGCGCATGTGGGAATACTACCTGCTCTCTTGCGCCGGCGCGTTCCGCTCGCGCAGCATTCAGCTCTGGCAGATCGTCATGACCAAGGCCGGGCCCGGCACACCTCAGCCGCAATGCAGATTCTGATTTGTCCGCCCTATGGCTGAAGATTCCGGTCCTTAAACTTGTCCCGGCCAGGTCCGGGGGAGGGCGCTTACCCTCTCCGAAGCCGCTACCGCTTCGGTGCGCGGAGAACCATCGCCTTAGCAGACGCAGGCGGTCCGGCACGGGATCGTCCATTGCGGTGACGTCTGAACGAACCCTTCATTCGAAAAGCCGCCGCTCGGGACCTGTCCAAACCCGAGAACGGAAGGCGGGAAACGGGGGGAGACTTGGACCAGGCGCGTAAGGAAAAACTCCGAAATATCACCTTCCTGGGTTTTTCAGTCGTCATCGGCATCCTGGCCGCCTCAGGCGCCATCCTTTTCCGGACCCTCATCGAGCTTTTCCAGAATCTCTTCTGGGCCTCCGGAACGACCTTTCTCGAAAAGCTCATCCATTCCCCCTGGTGGCTGAAGCTGCTGGTCCCCACCGCCGTCGGTATGTTCGCAGGCCCCCTCATCACCTTCCTCGCACCCGAGATCAAGGGAACGGGCATACCGGAAGTCATCTTTTCGGTCGCAGCACGGGAGAGCACCATCCGTCACAGGGTCACCCTGTTGAAGTCCGTTATCACGAGCCTGCTCATAGGCGGCGGCGCCTCGGTCGGCAGGGAGGGCCCCATCGCTCAGATCGGCGCTTCGGTCGGATCATCGATGGCGCAGCTTTTCAAACTCGGGCCGGAAATGAGGCGCGCCTACCTGGCTGCGGGCGCGGCCGCGGGCATCGCCGCGACCTTCAACGCACCGATGGCCGGCACCTTGTTCGCCGTCGAGATCATTCTGCTGGATATCGAGATCGTCTACCTGAGCCACATCGTCATATCGGCCGTGACGGGCTCCGTCCTTTCGCGCCTGTTCTGGGGGGAATTTCCGGCCTTCAACGTGCCGGTCTTCCATCCCTCCCACCCATGGGAACTGCCCATATACCTGCTCCTCGGCTGCCTGGCGGGATTTGCGGCAATCGGCTTCGTCCGTATGATCACCTTTGCCGACGCCGCCTTCCAACGGATTCCGATTCCGGACTGGGCCAAGCCGGCCCTCGGCGGATTGCTCCTGGGCTGCCTCGCTCTCAAACTCCCGGAGGTGATGGGCGTCGGTTACGACTCCATCAATGCAACCCTGGACGGGACACTGGGCTTGAAGATGGCCTTCATCCTCCTCGCTGCCAAAATGGCGGCCACTTCCCTCTGCATCGGCTCCGGTATGAGCGGTGGGATATTCGCCCCCTCCCTCGTCCTGGGAGCGACTCTGGGCACAACCGTGAGTCTCGCCCTCAGCGGTTTTTTCCCGGGACTGGGACTGAGTCCGAGCAACTATGCCCTCGCAGGCATGGGCGCGCTCGTCGCAGGGAGCACCCTGGCGCCCATCACCGCCATCATGACCATTTTCGAAATCACCTACAATTACCGGGTCATGCTCCCCCTGATGGCCGCCTGTATCAGCAGCACATTGATCGTGAAGTACTTCCTCGGATACTCGGCTTACGAGATGAAACTCCTCAAACAGGGCGTGAACATCGTACGCGGTCATGATGTGGGGATACTGCGAAGCCTGCGGACAAGGGAGTTCATGGACCGGAAATTCGAGAGTTTGAAGGATGCCACCCCGATCATGAAGGTCATCGAAAGGTTCATGCAATCCTCGTATCCCCATTTTGTCGTCTTGAACGAGCAGGACGCCCTCGTGGGGATGTTGAGCCCGCGGGACTTGAAATCGACGCTCGACAAACTGGAAGAGCTCAAAGACATCGTTGTAGCGGCCGACCTGATGACCACCCGGGTCATATCCTTGTCGGCGGAAGACAACCTGGAAAAGGCCCTTTACCTTTTCGAAGACCACAAGGTTTCCCTGCTCCCGGTAACCGACCCGGGAGCACCGCGCCATGTCCTGGGGGTTCTCAAAAAAGACAAGCTGCTGCAGGCCTACCGCGAGCGGGTGCTCAAAGACCGGATCCTGTCGATCCCCGCGCGCTGACCCCGCGCGCCGGTCATCACGCATCGCATGCCGCAAAGGCCGGATCCGATATCGGCTTTGCTTTTCTTCATTTTCCGCTGAAAGATTGCTATGATGAAGTCTACGCTGCGGGATGCAGTCGAACCGGAAGACATTTGCAACGGGAGGAAAACATGCACCGCTTGTATACCTTTGCCCTGGCGGCTGTCGTCGCGCTTACGGGCGCGCTCTTTCTGCCAACCTTTCTGGAGAGCCAAGGAGTCCAAGCCATGGAACTGAAAAGCATCGCTTTTGAAGAAGGCAAACCTATCCCCGTTCAATACACCTGCGACGGGCCTGACGTCTCACCCCCTCTGACATGGAGCGGGGTGCCGGCAGGGACGAAGAGCCTGGCGCTCATCTGCGACGACCCGGACGCCCCGATGGGAACCTGGGTGCATTGGGTCTACTACGACATCCCGGCCGAGGCCGGCGGCCTGCCGGAAGCCGTCCGCCCCGATGAGAAGCCCTCCCCGGGCGGCACCCACGGAAAGAACGATTTCAGAAAACTCGGATACGGCGGCCCCTGCCCTCCGGGCGGCACCCACCGCTATTTTTTCAAACTCTATGCCCTCGACACGATCCTCGGGCTCGGGGCGTCTGCAACCAAAAAGGAGCTTCTGGCCGCCATGGAAGGGCACATCCTGGAACAGGCCCAGCTCATGGGAACCTACAAGCGCCGCTGACCCGTTTCCACCCGGAAAAGGCCTTTTTGGCCAACCTCGGCGTCAATCTGCATGTTTGCTTGTGCAGCAGCCACCAGTCTGCCTCCGCGCAAACGCTTGCTTTCCTTGACATCGGCCGAACCGCGCCCCGCCCCGCGCGGCGGTCTTCACGAGGCGGCCTCCTCCTTCACCGCCGCGATCTCCGCCTCTGAATACCCCAGCTCTTTCAGGATCCCATCCGTATGTTCCCCGATGCCCGGACCCATGCTGCGGGTACCGGCGCTGCAGGCGCTGAAGTGGATCGGATACCCCGGAATCTTCACCTTCCCGATCCCCCCAACCTCCGCCTCGACCAGGTAACGATTCGCCAAGGCTTGGATATCACCGAGGACCTCGTAGATATTCTGAACAGGGGAAAACATCATTTCGCGCGCCTGAAATATTTCGATCCACTCGTCACGGGTCTTCGTCATGAAAACCTCGTCGAAAATCCCCACCAGTTCGGCGCAGCGTTCCTGCCGGCCGTCCGGGGTGCTGTACCGAGGATCATCGAGCAGCCTCGTAAGGCCGGTCGCTTCGCAGAAGATGGCCCACCAGTTTTTTTCGGGATGGTGCACACCCATGATCCAGTCCCCTCCCTTGCAGCGGAAGCAGTTCCGGAGCGGGGAGTTCTTGGTTCGATCCCACGGCAGACCGGGGTCGACGCCGAGCACGCCCGCCACCGTTAGATTGGAGTGAAGCAGCCAGAGGGCCGTGCTGAAAAGGGAGACATGGACCTCCTGCCCGATGCCCCGACGTTCCCTGACGAACAGGGCGGTCAGAATGGCGTGACTGGCTGCGATGGCGGTGGCCTGATCGAGGACGGCCAGGTGCATGAGGGTGGGTTCCTTGCTGCCCGAAGCGTACATCATGCCCGAACGCGCCTGTCCGGCCGGGTCATAGGCCCCGAGGTTCTTTAGAGGCCCCTCGGGTCCATACCCGGTGACGTTGGCGTGGATCAACCGTGGGTTGACCCGTGAGAGGGTGCGGTAGTCGAGACCCAGTTTCAGCTTGGTGTCATGGCGCAGGTTCGTCAGAAACACATCCGTCTTCTCGATCAGCTTCAGAAAAGCCGCCCGCCCGTTTTCCTTGCGAAGATCGAGGCAAATCCCCCGTTTATTGCGGTTGGAAACATGGAACATCAAGCTTTCGTCATTCGGGAGAATAAACTGAACGTTCCCGTCGATCCCTTTCCACCCCCGCTCCGGATCCCCCTCGCCTGTCTCGATCTTGATGACATCCGCCCCGAGATCCCCCAAGATGGCACCGCACCCGGGCCCGGCATGGTAAATGGCATACTCCAGAATCCGGATCCCCTCGAGGGGCATCGACTGTCTGCTCTTCTCTTCCATCATCGGCTCAACCCCACTTTTTTCATTCTTATTCCGTAACCCCATCTCTATCCAGAAGGAGGCCTTCCTGCCCGCCTCGCGCCGAAACGGCGGTTACAGAAACGGCCAGGCCCCCTGAAATCCGCAACAAATACACCTGTCCCAACTTCGACATACCCTCATGGGGATCAGGGACGATTACCCGAAAAACCATTTACATGAAAAGGGAAGGGAACGCTTGGGATCCGGGGATCTTTCTGAGTTCCTCCTCAGCGATCAACACAGCGGTTTTCGTTACGAGCCACTTGTTTTTCATTTCGAGAAGATATTCAAAGGCATCCTCGGCCAAAGCGCCGTGAATCGTCAGGATATCCGAGAAATTATAAGCGGTCAGACGAAAAAGTTTGTCGGCGTCACTGACAATGATGCGGTTGATATTCGACATATCGGAGGGGGGAAAAGCCGATACATCCTCATGATATCCTACAATATCTACAATTTCATCGATACAAGCGCTTATATAGCCGACCGACTCGAGGACTTTTCTGGCTAGAACCGCTCCTTCCTTCATATGCAGCATCTTGATGTTCTTGGAATACGTAGCCCCAGTATCCTGCCCTTTATGGATACCAAAATAGGTCGTCTTTTTATAGAGATCTTCTTCTTCGATAACAGAATAACCAATATCATGAAGTATGATTGACGGAACTACGATATCTTCATTTCCACCCTCGTGAAACAGAAGTCGCATAGCAAAATCACACGATACTCTTGTATGCAACAGGTCTACATCACGGCCATTCTTAAGATATGTCTTTCCTGTATCCCAAATGGCCCTGTATTTAAGAGCTATATCCATGATGTCTTTTCCTCATTGGAAGAATACTCCATTGTTTTCTCATTTCAGAATTCACAAGCTATCCTAAAAAATTGCAGCAATCCATACGTATTCTTCAAAAATTGAAATCTATCACTACAATAATACAGACAATGATGCGAAAAATTCAATATTCAAAAAACTATGTATTTTAACATAATATTTAAAGAAAACTCAACCAGAAACCATGAGAACTTTCAAGCAAACCATGAGCAATATGCTGTCATTTCATCGATAAAGGCATTCGGCGCGCCTGCAGAAACGGCTGGAAGGCCTGCAATAGGGGGGGAAACTCCTATCACAATATCCTGAGGCGCTCTTTCATAGAAGCCCACCCCGACCGCTCGCTCCATCCATTTCGTGAAATTGGCGATGATTTTTCCTTACTCTACAGGTTTTGTCGTGGTACGATTCAAATAAGATATACTTACCAGGGCCGAATCACAGCTTTTTGTATGCCACACAAGAGGTTGTCCCTGTCATGACAAACACTGTCCTATGCGGGCGTTTTCAGGCCAGCCGGCGCCCCATGGCGGCGGAGCCGGCGGATCGGGCTGGAGAAGAGGTTTATCGCCGCTTTTTATAACCCTACAGACGAAGGAGGATTGGACATGCTGAATCAAAGAAATGCGTTTCCAGCAGCAGCGGTATTCATCCTGGCTCTTCTCTTGATAATCCCCGGGGTACTCGATGCTGAGGAGCCGTTGAGGAGCAGCTATTCCCCAGTGGTGGTCAACGAGCCTTTCACGGATGTGGTCGAGAGGATGAAAAGCGCCAAACCCGAGGTGATGAAAAGACAAATGGATCTGCTCAATGAGCGATATGACCTGAGCGACCGTCCTGCCGCAGGGGCGATGATGTCAGGCGGGAAGAAGGCCGTTCAGGAAGGCGTCCGCGTGAAACTCCCCAAGGACGTAACCTGGGAAGCCCTCGCCGGGATGAAACCCGAGCAAATCAAGGAGAAAGGTCTTTGGCCGGCAGGATTCCTTCCCTTGCCCCATCCGAATCATCCTGAAGGCGGTATGGTCTTCCCCCAGTTCCACATCGATGAAATCAATAAGCAAGAAAAACGGGATCTCACCCGCTTCGATCTGGACTTCGATCTGCCGGACCACCTCCTCCCCGAGTATCCCCCGCCGATCTATCTGACGACACGATCCGATTTGGGCGATGTGTCACAGGGGAAAGTCGTCACGATCATGAATTACTATGAGCTTTTCAACGGCATCCTCAATCCCAAGCAGTTGGAAGGATTGCGCCTGCTCGTGACCCCCTTTCCACAACAGCAGTTCAACCAGACCGAGGACCGGCGCTCTGAACTGGCGAGCAGAGGGGTCACCTGCTTCGACTGCCACGTCAACGGCCACTCGAATGGCAGCACGCATCTCGTCGGTGACATCCGTCCGCAGGAGCTGCGCCACCGGCTTGACACGCCGCCCTTGCGCGGCGTGAACGTCCAGCGCCTGTTCGGCTCTCAGCGCGCCCTCAAGACGGTCGAGGATTTCACCGAATTCGAACAAAGGGCTGCCTATTTCGACGGGGACCCCGTAATCGGGACCAAGAAAGGACTCAATATCCTGGAGCGCGGCAGCCAGGTCCATTTCATGGCCGAATTCCAGGCGCTGCTGGATTTTCCTCCGGCTCCCAAGCTGAATCTCTATGGAAAACTCGACCCTGAAAAGGCCACGGAGTCCGAACTGAGGGGCGAGAAGGTCTTTTTCGAAAAGGGTCAATGCTCCGTCTGCCACCCGGCGCCCTACTACACGGACAACCTCATGCACAACCTCAAAGCCGAGCGTTTTTTCAAGCCTGTCATGGTCAATGGACGTCTGGCCTCGGCCGACGGCCCGATCAAGACGTTTCCGCTGCGCGGAATCAAGGAGTCACCTCCCTATCTGCATGACGGACGGTTGTTGACCTTGGAGGACACGGTTGAATTCTTCAACCTGATCCAAGGCTTGAAACTGACAGAACAGGAGAAGAAAGACCTGGTGGCCTTCATGCGGGCACTTTAGCCATCTCTGCCTATCCGGTAGAGCCGGAGGTCGGCTGTGACAGCACGGGGAATTACGGTTGATCCTTTTCTGCCTCCTTGGGCTGAAGATCGGCCGGCAGCCTTATGTTGGGCCGCCGGCCTTCCTCTATCGATATCCATCTCCGAACGAGGCCATAGCCCGTGCGGTTCAATGAAGTTCTCCACCTCGAGCCAAGGACCTTGGGCCGATCCGGCCTCGCAGCCCGGTGCGAGCCAAGACCTTGGCCCTATCTTTAGGTCTATGTAAGCACCATAAGGATTTCAACATGGGAACCGAAAATATTCGCTATCGGCCGCTGCTGGATCGCGTCACGGACGCGCGCACGGCGGCCCGGCACATCCAGCACGGCACAAACCTTTTCATCTCCGGGTTCACGGCCGGATATCCCAAGCTAATCCCCCGTGAACTGGCCCGGCGCGCCCAGGAGGGCGAACGCTTCAAGATCAACCTGTTCGCCGGGGCCTCGACCGGAGAACAGGTCGACGGCATCCTGGCACGCACCGATCTGGTGCACTGGCGGCGCCCCTATATGAGCGATCGCGCCATGCGCGAAAAAATCAACCGGGGAGAGATCCTTTACAAAGACGATCACCTTTCCAGCCTCTCGGCCCAGGTAAGGGCAGGAGATTGGGGCAAAGCCGATGTGGCCGTCGTGGAGGCTGTAGCCGTTACGGAGAAGGGGCACCTCATTCCTTCGATGTCGGTCGGCAACACCCCGACCTATGTGCGGGAGGCCGAGAAGATCATCATCGAATTGTCGAATTCGGCCCCGCCGGAGCTCGAAGGCATCCATGACATCTTCATCCCGGAAGACCCGCCCTACCGGATGCCCATCCCCATCTACCGTGCGGCCGACCGCATCGGAAAGCCTTTCATCGAGATGGACCCGAGCCGGGTGGTGGCCATCCTCCTGAGCGACCAGGAGGACAGTTGCGCCATCTTCCATGACCCGGACGAAGTGGCGCTCCTGATCGGGGAACAGATCCTGGACTTCGTGCAGCACGAGATCAAGCGCGGACGTCTGCATCCCGGGCTGCCCTGGCAATCCGGTGTGGGCGACGTGGCGAATGCGGTGCTCGGCGGCTTCCTGGAGGATGATTTTTTTCTCAATCTCGATCTCTACTCCGAAGTCCTGCAGGACAGCGTCCTGGACCTGATCGACCTCGGCAAGGTGCGCGCCGCGTCCGGTTCTGCCCTGACCCTCTCCCACAAAGGGCGCCGGCGTTTTTTCAACGAGTTGTACCGCTACAAGGAGAAGATCGTCCTCCGGCCCGTCGAGATCTCCAACTCCCCTGAAGTGATCAACCGGCTGGGGGTTTTATCGATCAACACCGCCCTCGAGATCGACATATACGGGCAGGTCAACTCGACCCACGTGATGGGCTCGCAGATGATGAACGGGATCGGCGGCTCGGGGGACTTCATGCGCAACGCCGGTCTGTCCTTCATGGTCACCCCGTCGACCGCCAAGAACGGCAAGATCTCGGCCATTGTCCCCATGGTGTCGCACGTCGACCACTCCGAGCACTCCGTTGACATCATCGTCACCGAGCAAGGCCTGGTGGACACCCGTGCGCTGACCCCGCGCCAGGTCGCCGAGGCCATCATAGAGACGTGCGCCCACCCGGACTACCGGCCGCAGCTGAGGGAATATTATGACCGGGCCGTAAAAAAGTACGGCGGGCACGAACCCCATGATCTGGAAGAGGTCTTTTTCATGCACAGGAGGCTTTTAGCCACTGGGGACATGCGAGGTTCTCTCGGGGCAGATTAATCGTTCCCTTGTATTCGACAGCCTCGCCAGAATCGGGAGAGTCCGCCTCCGCTGATGCAAAGGGGATCATCCTGACTACGAACGACGGGGGTGGACCATGGGTCAGGCACCCGCTTCCCGTACATGACGCGTCCTTTTCGAAAATCTCCTTTGTGGAAGCCCGTCGATAACAGCGGTTCTAGAAACCTTCCCCGTTTCCCGGCGGGCGGGACGGAGGCGATTGCCGCGACTGGGGCCGGAGGTCTCCGTCCTTAAAACGTCGATAGGGTTCGACCCCGGCCCCCTTCAACATCAGGACACCTTCTTTCAACCAGCGTCGGCATTCTTCGCTGTCCACATAAAAAAAGTGGCGAATGTGTCGATCCACAAAGGTGTCGATGGATATCCCGCTTCCTATATCCGTGTAGATCTGAGCGATTTTTCCGCGTTGATCCCCGCTGGTCCAAGCAACGGACACCCTAGCATTTTCAAGATATGCCGATCCATAAACGATCAGCAGCAAGATCCCGACTGCGGCCGCGGCCATCCTGCGAAGCTCCGTCGACAGGATCGCCCAGGACGCGAGGGGCAGGATCACCGCGAGATACCCGTAATGCAATTCAAGGCCCGGGGACCAGTAAGCCGCACGGCCGACGGCGATGCTCAGAAGCAGTGCCAGCGCGGCCGCCATCACACTGGCAAGGATCAAGGGGCCTTGGGCCGTCCTCTCCGGCACGTTCCGGTCGATCCGCAACCGTTTCACGACAAGGGCCATCGCCGAGATATAAAGCATTCCGTTCAGGAGGTAATAGAGCCGAGGCGCAACAGGAGGAAGACGCCAGCCCCGGGGGCTGATCAACAGAAACCAGTTTTTGACGACGGCCCGGGCCGTTTCTACGAAGCCGATATCCGCCGCCACGCCTGCGGCATCCGACGGCCGCCAGCTCGAGAAGATCCAAACCACCGCCGCAAAAGCCGTGAGCAGCAGAGCGGACGCGAGCCGTGCGTTGACCCTGCCGGAGGGAAATTTCACAGCCTGCAGATAGATGAGCATCGGCAGCGCGATCAACCCGGAAAGGACAGCGCCGTTCATCCCGCAAAATGCCAACGCCACCAGACACCCGCCGGCGGCGATCCAAGCCGGGCCCCTGCCGTTCGCCGCCCCTCCCAGCAAAAATGCCAAGACGCACAGGGTCACCAGGACCGATGACATGAATTGCAGCTGGAACCCCCAGACGAAAGGCCCGAAACCCGGGTTCATCAGTACGATCGGAAAAAGCAGATCCCCCGTGACCACATACCCGCGGCGGGCCCGGACAGCACGCAAGAGGAATCTGGTGGCCAGGTACGCGAGCACCGCATTGGCAAGCACCAAGGCCCTGAAATCGAACAGGCCAGCCCTAAGCAACAGAACTTGAAAGAGCTTCTGCAACGGAATGCGGTGATCGACATGCTGCGACCAGAGCCAATTCCATGACACCGGCTCGACCCCGATGGCGTAAGGGACGAAGCCCCAATCATCCGAGTAGGGGAAGGGATTTCCGCCAAGAACCTGAAAGAAAACGAGAAACAGAAAACACAGTGCGGCCGTTGCCTTTGCGAACCGATATGTCCACCGACCGGTGATTTCCATCCGGAACCGCTCGTCTGCCTCATTCACCGCCCTTTACGAGGGTTCGATGAGTCCGTCGATCATTTCGTGTTTGCGGAACAGTTCATACCCGTCCTCGTCAAGGGGAAAATCCCAGGTGCCGGTCTGGTGCAGGATCCTACCCCCGAAGCCCATCTTGAAACGGTACAACCCGAAATAGGGATGATCCGGATCCTTGCTCGGCGAGACGGCTCCTAGATCGTACCGCACGCAACCCCTGGACTTTGCGAGCCGCATGGCCTCCCAGTGGACGGCATAAGGGCCCATCAGGTTTCGATTTTCATTGGACGATGCACCGAAGAGATAGATGGCCGTCTTTCGCGAAATGGCCATGATAGCCCCCGCCAGCAAGTTCCTCTCATGGCGGGCGAGCAGAAAAAAGATCTCGCAAAAATCCGGGCGCGATGACAGGGCGGCGAACAAGGCGGAAAAGTGTCTGTATTCGCAAGCATGGAAACGGTTTCTCTGAGCGGTCTGCCTGTAGAGATCATAAAAAGCTGGAAGTTCCATCGGCGAGCCGTAAAAAACATCGACGCCTTTCTTTTTGGCCAGGCGGATGTTGTACCGGGTCTTCGATTTCATTCGGGAAAGTATCTCCACCTCACTGCCGTTCAGGTCGACCACAACCCGGTCTACAAACGTGAGATCCGTCACGGCCTTGCGAAGCTTCCACTCAGCCGTGCCGAAATTCATCCGCAACTCCTGCAGCCGCGCTTCAGGGCGGCGGAACCCTTGATCCTTTTCAAGTGCTTCGGTCGGAGGTTCTGCGTAGGGGGATTCCCAGGGCAGATCATAACGGATAAAGGCGACCGAGGAATCCAGGCGTCTTCCGATCGCATCCGAAAGCCCCTCGAGGAACGGCCCGTATTGCTCCGGCTCGGGGCTGAACTCCGGACCCTGCGGAACGTAGGCTGCTGAAATCCCAGGCATGAGGGATTTGGTCAGTATCAGGATATCTCCCTGCGGTCCGGAGAACGTCAGATCATAAGCCAGTGAATCCCAGCCCAGATAGGATTTGACGGCACTCCAGAAGGGGGTTTGAAAAAAGATGTCGGTCGGCTGAAGCTCGCGTGCCTCTTTTTGCTGCAGGTGTATGTCCATTTTTCGCTCCGGAAACCAGTCTCCCCCGATAGGACGCTGCCAGGGGATGGATGTTCTTCACTCGCTTTCAAGGTTTCTTCATTTTACGAGAAAAAAGTATACCTCAATCTACCCTCTTTTTCAAAGCCACCCTTGGATGACATGAGGAGAGGTGCACAAAGCCGCTTCGACAAAATTGTCGAACCTGTCGCCTTTTGTCGATTTCCTGGCCTGGACAGACACCCAACCTATTGAAATACCGATATTCATTACTTGGCACACCACTTGCTTTAAATATCACCCAATCACAAACGAAGGGAACTGCATCATTGGCAAAGGATAAGCGGGGATCGTGTTCGCTCCGATCTCCGAAACACATTGAAGACCGTGTGGAAACAGCAAAAAGGAAAGGAAGCGTCATGGATGAGAGAAACACCAAGGTGGTTTTGACAAGTTTGGCTGTAGGAGCGCTGATGCTGATGGGCCCGGGTCCAAGCTGGGCAGGCATCCCAATGAACCCTTTGGAATCTGAAGGGATGCACGCCGCAACATCGATCAGCGACTCCGCCCCTATCGTTCTGGCCGGCGGCGGCCACGGAAACAGACACGGCAGAGGTGAAGGCGTAAACGCAACATGGCGAAGAGGCGACAGCTCGGGCAGCGGGAACAGCTATGGGTTGCAGGATGGGAGCGGATCGGCCCCAAGGCCCCGGGACGGAACAGGCTACGGCGCCAAGAATGGTTCCGGATCGGGCACCTGTGACGGCACCGGACCCAAGGGCAAGGGACGCGGAGGTCAATCCTAGCGGAGGCCGAATTGGCCAATTTATTAAAACGGAAGACGAATCGAAAGGAGAGCAGGATGATGAAGAAGTTCTTGACAGGCAGTGTGGCGGCATTGGTGGTGCTTTTGATGAGCGTCGGGGCGAGTATCGCTGCAAACGGATCTGACAAGGGCAGCCAGGGCGTCTGCGATGGCACAGGGATATCCATCGTTTGTTCGGGTACGCCCGTTGAGTTCACCGGCGTGGTGTCGGACATCAACTACGCCGGAAGCGGCCTGGAAGTCACTATTGACGAGTCGACCGTGGTTACGGTGTATGGCATCGGCCCTTATCATTACTGGGCCCTGATGGGCGTGGACCGCCCGGAGATCGGAGACACGGTCACCGTTTCGGGTATGGAAGTGGATCTCAACGGGGTATTGAAGATCGTAGCCATGTCGATGATTGTGAACGGTGAAACCATAGAACTCCGCGAACCCTGCGTAGACGGAACGGGGGGACAGCCTCTGTGGAGAAGCCTCCGGCGGCATCAGAGGCCATAACCGGTTTGGACCGAATCTTCAGAACTCTTTCCTTACATCACCCGCTTTGAAAGGAGAGGCCCCACGGCGGGGCCTTTCCTTTTTCCACAACAGGGTGTATAGGGAGGGCGTAAGCCGCAGGGGGCACCCACGAAAACGGGTACGGGCAATTCAAGCCTCGCTAGAGGCACCCGGCATTGAAATCGATCGAACAGCAGCCAACCATCGCCGCACAGGGGGCCTAACCGGTGAGAAGACATGCCTGGCAGAGTTCGCAGTCCCATCCTCCCGGTCCGAGTCTCTTGATAGCGGTCTGTCTCTGTCTCTTTGCGATGCCTGCCAGCGCCGGTGCGGTGGACCTGACAGCCGAGCTCGCATCCGGGTACGATTCCAATCCCGCCCTGACCGATCCCTCGGAAGGGTCCGGTTTTTCCCTCTATGCCTTCAGGGCCGGACAGCCGTTATCTCTGACGGAGGCTCTGGGCCTCGATCTGTCGGTGGAGGGAAGATACCAGGACTACTGGAGCGTCGGAGACAACTATCGACTGCAAGCCGATGGGTCCTTTACGGTTGCTCTGGCCGACGGCCGATTCCTGCCTGCCTTTATGGGAGAAGTGGCCGCTTACCGTGATGCCCTCATCGAGGCCGACGAACGGGACGAAGCCATGGTGGGTATTCGGGCCGACTGGATCCTCTCCAAAAGGGCAACCCTGGGTTTGGAGCAGACCTGCCGGTGGCTGAGCTATCGAAATTGGGCCATGCCGTTTTCCGGCAAAGGACAGGGTGGAATGAATGGAGAGAGGGGACGGAGTCCCTTCCACCCGGAAACGGAGCCTCCCAAGAGACGAAGGAGCCCTCTTCAGACACTCTACCCGCCGCGGGACAACCTCCTGCTTTCGACCACCCTCGATCTCGATGCCTTTCTGCTCCCCTCCTTGAGCGGCCGGGTCTTCGTGGAGTACGGGGACCTCGATGCATCGCTGGACATGGAATCCTATCGTGAAATCATGGGAGGCATGACCCTTTCCTGGCTACCGGTCCGTGAGTGGCTGGTGGAGATCGATGCGGCATGGCAACGAACGGATTACAACGATGTGCCCGAAACCCTCACCCACGTGAGAGAAACCAACCATGTCCGATCGGCAGGGATCCAGATCAGCCGATTCTGGCGCGGCTTCGAGTTCTTTGGACAGGCAGGTTGGAAATCGGGCGACGCGCCCCTCGGCTACGCATCCTATAACCAGGTGGTGATCCAATGCGGACTATCCTTCTCCTTTTGACAGGCATCCTGCTCATGGGAGGGGCACTCGACGCCTCGGGCGAGGATCTCTTCCTGGGCCGTATCGTCTCCGTGGATCACGATACGGGGGCCCTGTCCGTCCTCCTTATCGACGAGGAAGCCGGGAGGGTCGATGGGAAGGCGCGTACAAACGCGCCGCTGGAGGTAACGATCCCCCCGAACCAACTCCCGAAAAACCTCTCCCCCGGGGACACGGTCAGGATTTGGGGAAGCTTCACGGACGGGGGAGAAGCCCTGAGCGCAACCAGGCTTTACGGTGCAGGCCATGGAGGCGGCGCGAGCGACGCGACGGGAGTGCGCCGCCGCATCGGCAAGGGCAGAGGCTATCACGGCGGAGGAGGCGGAGGCAGGGGTCATGGAGGACGGTAGAAAGGGCCTTCCCCTCTGGGCAGCCAACCTGTTCGTATTTTCCCTTCTTTTCTGCGTCGTGACGGTCTACTTTCTCTGGCAGATCCACCAGGCCAAAAAGGAATTTCTGAACCACGTCGAGGAACATGCCGCCCTGGTGGCCCAGGTAGTCCAACTGAGCGCCCGGGGAAGCGTCCTCGCCCAGCGGGCCGCAGAAGAGATTCTCGAGTCCTTTCTGGGCAACACCGCCCGTTTCGTCGATTACCTGGACAGGATCGAGCCCTTTACCCCCCGAGAACTGACCGCCTTCTCCCGGGAGACCGGCCTCGCGGGGATCCGCATCCACCGTGGAAACGGTGAGCAGGTCGAAGGCCCGGCGCAATGGCTTCCAGCGCATGAACCTGCCCGGCCTTCCAACCCCGGGCTCGAGCACCTGTCTGACCGGAGCCTCTATCTGTTTTCGTGGTCCGATGAGAGGAATTCCGGCCAGGTGGTCGTGGGGATGAGCGATGCCCAGGTGCGGACCATTCAGGAGCACCTGGGGTTGGATAACGTCGTCAGGAACCTCGCCGGGATCCCGCGCATCGGCTACGTAAAAGTCGCCGCACCCTCCCGGGCCGGACCGGAAGCCGCGCCGGACGCCTCCGTAACCATGAAGGAGCATGAGGGCCGCAGGGTGGCGGAGGCCCTTGTTCCCGTGGAGGGAAAGGAGATTGCGGTGGCCCTGGATGCGGGCTATCTCAACCAGGCCATCGGGCGGCTGTGGCGCGATTTTTTCTTCTTCAGCGCGGCTCTCGCCCTCCTTGGCGCCGTTTTGTCGATCGTCCTCTACAGGCGGCAGGCGGCCCATCTCACCCAGATCCAGAAAATCGGCGGGCAGCTCGCCCTGGAGCGGGAAAACGCCGCACTCGGCCGCTCAGCCGCGGCCATCGCCCATGAGGTCCGCAATCCCTTGAATGTGTTGAACATGGGCCTTCAGCGGCTTCTCATGGAGGGCCGAGGATTGAGCGACGACAACCGCCACCTGGTCGATCTGATGCTCGGCGCCGTCAAGCGCGCCAATACCAGCGTGGAGGGTCTCCTCAAATACGCGCGGGCGCAGAAGCCCTTCAAGAAGCCGATGCGCCTCGATCTCCTGCTGGAGAACATGTTTCACCTCTATGAGCCTCAGTGCGAGGCATCGGGGATCAGGGTAACCCGGAGAATCGCCTTTCAAACGCCGATCCCCGGAGACCCCGACCTCCTGGGGCAAGTGGTGGAAAACCTCCTCAAGAATGCCATCGAGGCTCAGCCCGGGGGAGGGACCATCCACGTGGAGATGTTTTCCGAGCGGGATGCGTGGCTCTCCCTGAAGCTCACGAACAGGGGTTTCACGCTGAAGCCGGAAGAATCGGAGCGCATCCTGGAGCCCTATTTTACGACCAAGCCGGACGGGACAGGGCTCGGGCTGACGATATCCCGGAGGATCGTCGAGGCCCACGGCGGCAGGATGACGGTCCGGGTCCCAAAACCCGAGACCCTCGAAATCTCCATCGAGCTTCCTGCAACCGCATCGGAAAACAGTCCATAGCAGAAGAGGAAAAGATGGGAGAAGCTCCTTCATGAAAATTCTTATCGTAGACGACGACCCGGCTCAGCGGGAGCTGCTGCAAGGATTCCTGGAAAACCAGGGTTACTTGGCGCTTTCAGCCCCTGACGGTCAGGAGGCCCTCCGCCTCTTCGAACGGGAACCGATCCACCTGGTCCTCCTGGACCACCGGATGCCCGGCCTCAGTGGGGACGCAGTCCTCGAAGGGTTGAAGGAGATGAACCCGAAGGTGAGGGTTATCATGATTACGGCCTTCGGCGACATCGATACGGCCGTCTCGGTCATGAAGCTGGGGGCCTCCGATTTTCTCGAAAAGCCCGTGGACCTCTCGGTCCTTCTGAAGATGATTCAGCAGATCGAGCAAGCGGTCGACGTCGAGGAGGACGTTGCGCAGGTGAAGGAAGCCCTGGCCGACGGACCGCTCCCGTTGAACATCATCGGAGAAAGCCGGGCCATCAAGGATGTGCTCTCCCTCGCAAGGCGCATGGCGGGAAGCCCCTGGCCCATCCTGGTGTGCGGGGAAACCGGAACCGGAAAACAGCTGGCTGCTCACCTGATCCATCTCCTGAGCCACAGGGGCGACGGACCCTTTGTGGTCGTCAATTGCGCGGCCATCCCGGAGACCCTTTTCGAAAGCGAACTCTTCGGGCACTTGAAAGGCGCCTTCACCGGGGCCTCTCACACCCGCAGGGGACGATTCGAACTGGCCGACGGGGGCACGCTCATGTTGGACGAGATCGGTGAGATCCCCATCTCCCTTCAACCCAAACTGCTCCGGGCCATTCAGGAGGGGCGAATCAACCCGGTGGGGGGCGAAGAGGAACGGGACGTAAACGTGCGCCTCATATCCGCCACGAACCGGAATCTGAGGAAGATGGTGGACGAGGGAAGCTTCAGGGAGGACCTCTTTTACCGCATCCGCGTCCTCGAGATCGAGATCCCGCCCCTGCGGCATCGACGGGAGGACATCCCTCCCCTCCTGGAATTCTTCCTCAAACGCTATGGCCCCCCTTCCCTGCGTTTATCCTCGGAAGCGGAGGACACGCTCATCAAATACCCTTTTCCCGGCAACGTACGGGAGTTGGAGCACGTGGTGCAGCGGACGGTCACCCTCGCGCGGGGTTCTGTCATCACTCCTGCGGATCTCCCCGATGAAATCCGTCATTTCCAGGCCACGACCCAGGGGACCCTTGAAGAACGATTGGAGGCGATGGAACGGGAAATGATCCTTTCGGCCCTGGAAAAGAACGACTGGGTCCAAACCAGGGCGGCGGATCAGTTGGGCATCAGCGAGCGGGTGCTCAGATACAAGATGCACAAGGCTGGGATCCGGAAACCCGGGTCCTAACCTCATGAATGGGGAAACCGAAAACAACCGAGGGAACAAACGTCATCTCCGGGTCGATCACCAACCCACCATACGCCTCCGGGTTCGCGGCCAATGCCACGGTGCTAAATCGAGCGTTTGCTGCCAACCCCGATCTGCATCAGGTCCTCGCCGATGATCAGCTTTCCATAAAAGCGGCGTTTGGCCTGCATCAGGTGCGCCCTCGGCGTATTCCCAGGTACGATATGGTTGAGGACCAGCGTCCTGACCCCGCACTCCCTGGCGACGACTCCAGCATCGGCAATCGTCGTGTGCGAAGCATACATGTGCTCTTTCAACGCGTCCATAGGCGGCTCGGGCTTCGGGCCGAACTTCTGCTCGATCCAGGCCGGATCGATGACTTCATGCACAAGGATATCCGCGCCGGCTGCCAACTCCTGCAAATTCCAACTCGTATCCCGCCCGGTGTCCCCTGAAATGACAACGGACCCGTCATTCGTGTCGAACCGAAAGGCGAAGGCCGGAAAAACCTGATGATGATTGACCAAGGTCGCTTTGACTTCGACCTTGTCATCACTGTAAACGACAAACGGCGTGATGTGCGGGCAGGGCTCGGCGTTCGGATCCGACCATCCTTCCGGCATCGGCAGCAGGACCTCGTTGTCGTAGGGCCCGATCTCTTTGACATCGATAAGAGCCGTGAAATCGGGGTATCCGTTGTCAAGCGTCATATCATTGATGGTCTGGGCGAAGGCCTGCCAGATGAGTTCGGTCATCTCCCGAGTGCCGGGCGTCTGCGTGCTCGAGTAGGGCTCGTACGTTATCGTGGGAATAATCGTTCCGTTTCGTTGCAGATATTCGCTCTTGTCCTCTTCCAGCTTGCCCCGGTTGCAGGGGCCGAACACCTTCAGGGGAACCCTGCTTCTCTCGTTCGTCACGGGGTCTGTGTAGGAGCCAAGTCCTGCCCCGGGCCCGATCAGCAGCAGATTGGGATAGTCGGCGGTGTGATCCTGGTGAAGGTGCGTAAAAAAGAGGGCTTTCACGGCTTGAAGAAAAATGGAGGAGCCGTCCTCTATCCTTCCGCCGGGCGTATCGATCCATTTGCCCCAATTGAACGTTTGTGCCAGACGGTTGGTGGTCCCCTGACCCAGATCGACGACATAAACGGCGTCTCCAACCACCAGCGCCGACGATGTGCTCGCGCGGTTCGTCCCGGGCCACCACGAAACACCGCCGGTTGTGCCCAGAAGCACGAGACGGGTGTTATAATCCCGGACCCCAGGGGGGATGATTAGCCCCCCGGGCGTACCTCCCACAACCGTTCGTGCCGGCCCCGGCAAAACCGAGGCTGCAGCCGCGAATCCTGTCGCCTTGATGAATGTCCTGCGCGAGATCCTCCGTTTGATCAGGTCTGCAATGATAGACATACGGCCTCCCCTTTAGATTCCCTGTTGAATAGCTGGAGCGCCTCGTTCAGATGAAAGCACTCTTGAATCGATCTGCCGAAGGTAACAGATGGAAAAACGGTTGTAAATCGCCTTCACGATTGCAAACGGTCAAGCAACCGGCTGCTTCCACTCCGGAGTGGTTATATCCTGCCGTTCTGACATCTCAGCTTGCTTCGGGAAGCAAGCCTCATCGATCAAGAAGCAGCGAGCGTCAGGAATCGTGGGGTAATTTTTTCACCGGACCCACACCCAGCAGGTAGAGCATCCTGGAGGACTGGTTCAAGCCCAGCAGTTTGGCTGCCTCGCGGTCGTAAAAAGCGCCGATGCCGCAGCAGCCCAACCCCATGGCCGTCGCCGCCAGATACACCCTCTCTCCGAGCCGCCCCGCCGTGAGCATGGCGTAGCGGTACCCGCGCGGCCCCCAGGCCTCTTCGAGGAGATCCAGGTTGGCGATCATGACCATCTGCAGGGCACAGTGCGAAAGCCACTCCTGATCCAGGCACACCCGCATCATGGGCTCGATCAGGGCGCCGCGGGCGGCCGCCCCCCAGGAGGCGGCGGCAGGGTCCACCAGGTAGAAGCCCGGGTCCACCCCTTCAACGTTTCCGGCCAATAGCCCCGGACAAACACAGTGGTCCCGCATCCGCTCCACGCCCCCCGACTGGCCGTCCAGGCAAAGCACCGACAGCAGGGCTGCGAATCGATCCCATTCCAGGACCCTGGGCACAAAATTGCGGAGGGACCTCCGCCTCGCCGCCGCCTCGGCGAAATCCAGCCTCTCGGGCCAGTGGTCGGCATTGGGCAGGGGACGCCACTCCTCGGGCGCAGGCCCCAGGCCCTGAGCCGCCGCAGGCACGCCGACAGGAGTGTGCGCCGCGTGGGCGCTGCAGGCATGCATCTCCGCGGGCAGAGGATAATCGATCTCTCTGGATGAAACGCGGCTGGCGGCCTGGATGGCTTCAGGAAGGGCCTCCGCATGATCCGGAAAGCGGAATGGCCCCATTGCCGGATCAGCCACCTGCAGGACAGCCAGGCACACCTCCCGCCTCGGGTCGACCCCCAGGAAGGCGTTGGCCCTCTTGTCCTCGAAATCATAGCTCAGCCGGCAGGGCAGACCGAAAGCCCTGAGGGTCAAGACCAGGTTCTCCACCAAATGCCCCGTGTCCATCAAGTGGTATCGGTAGGCCCGGTCCCGGTATTTCCAGGCGCTCCGAAAGAAAATGGCCGTCATGAAAAAGACCAGGTGCGGCGAGGCGTCTTCCTTTACCGGGCCGATGCGGCGCAGCCTTGACAGGCCGTGTCTGGCGATGGAAAAATGATAGAGCCCGTCCTCCAGCCCCTCCACCGACCCGGCGGCCAGATAAAGTTCGAAGGGGTAAAGGGCGCCTGCCGATGGGACGCTCCTGAAGAAGAACTCCCCATCGGAGTGGCGCGTCCTCGCCGTCAGCGTGTACGCCGTCCCGAGCACACTGCTCAACAGCTCCAGCGTCAGCGGGGGTATTTCCCCCGGGGTTCTCTTCAGAACATCGGAGAGCCGCCCCTCCGGCCCGCGCACCTCCCGGTGCAGATCCACCAATCCCACCTCCCCGGGGTATCCTTTGTACACATCGGGCTGGTTGGCCCAATCCAGAAAGTGCCCGTCCAGCCTGCCCCGCTCGTAGCTCGTGCGATGGTGGTATTGTCTGCCTGAGTCGATCATGACGCAATCCTCCTTTACCGTACAGGAGCCGCCTTGGGCGGCGCCACCCATGAAATCAGCACCCCCGACACTGCAGCGAGCAGCCCCAGGTAGGAAAAAACACCGTAGAACGAAACCCCGCGCTCCGACCTTTTCCTGGACCTTGCCGGCGATAAACAGGAATCAGCCGACCGTCGCCAGCAGGAAGAACAGGGATAGACCCACCGCTCCCTTATCGACGCCAAAGGTCTCTATCCAGGTCGGCCCCATCACACGGGGATAACCGAAGGTCATCGCCCCAAGGTACCAGATGGCCGCGAAAGCGCCGATCACCCCCCCCACTTCCCTGCCCGCTCCTTCCTCATCACTCCTCCGGATGGGAACAGGAGGCGGTTTCGAAATCCGGCCGGATCTGCCTCAAGGCGGTTGTCATCTGAACCCCATCTCCATTTTTGTTGTCATATGTAGGGAAATTAGCACATACTTGGAGACTTTATCCAAGTGGATTATGAAAAGAGTGGGCCAAGGGCACCGCATAGATGCAGAGAGCATGCTGCGAAGGACATCGCGACTACCCCGCGAATGCCCAAACGGCACCCAAGCCGAAAAGCGGGATTGTTTCCACCTTTTCACGGTTGTATCCTGCCCTTCGGAAAATTGTCGTAAACTCGTTCCGTTTCAAGGACGATCCACTCTGCGAGAACCCTTGAAAAGCGGTTGGATAGATACAGATGCGCATCCACTATATCGGGCACTTGCCACCAGAAGATCCGCTCAATGAATACCTGCGTTTCGACATCGCCCGCCGACTCGACATTCAAGAAATCCCTTCCGGGTTCCGTGTTTCCCGGTTCGCCTTTTCGAGAGACGTGTACTTGTACGAGGCTGTCGAGAACACCTTTCGGGTGGTGGGCAAATTCTTTCCCCCCGGCCGCCGCTTACCCCATGGGGCAGCAAGCCCTCCGACGGAAACGGAATTCCACAACCTGGCCCTCCTGCACCGGCTGGGCCTGAACCGTTGGCCATTCCGGGTGGCCCGTCCGCTGGGATACAACCCCCGGATCGATCATGTCTTGATCGTGGAGCATTTCGACGGACAGCTGCTGGACGAGGTGATCGATCGGGCAATCCGGCATCACCACCGCGACCGGCTTTTCCAGAAGCTCTCCGGACTGGCGGCGTTTCTTGCCGCCTTGCACAACCGCACCGCCGGCGGTCGGACCGTCGACTTCCGGGAGCCTTATGAATATGCAGGCCGGCTGATCGAGTCTCTGGTTCAAAAACGAGGGATGGCCCGGAGTGAGGCCGACGAGATCTACCGGTTGCGGGAGGGGTGGTGGAGCAGAAGCTGTATGTGGGAAGACCGCCGGGTGATCGTACACGGTGACGTCACGCCCTCCAACTTCGCCTTCGGCCCAGGCCGGGAGGTCATGGTCTTCGATCTGGAGCGGATGGCCTGGGCGGACCGCGTCTTCGACCTGGGCCGGCTGACCGGAGAGTTGAAACACTTTTTCCTACGGGGAACAGGGGATCCCGCGGCCGCCGAACCCTTCATCGGGCACTTCCTGTGGGAATACTGCGGCCATTTCCCGGACCAGCAGGATGCCTTTCGCGCGATCACGCGCCGCATCCCGTTCTATCTCGGCATCACCCTCCTGCGGATCGCCCGCAATTCCTGGATCGATCACGCCCACCGCCGGATCCTGCTGCATGCGGCCAAAGAAAACCTGAGGGCCATGACATGAAGATCAAGGGCATCTTATTCGACATCAACGGGACGCTCATCGACATCCTCACGGATGAAGGCCTGGATGAAATCTACCGCGCGATCAGCCATTTCCTGACCTATCAGGGCATCTATCTCCATCGGGACGAGATCCGCAGCCAATACTACCGGATCATGGATGACCAACTGAAGGCCAGCAAAGAGAAACACCCTGAATTCGACGCCCTCGCCCTGTGGAGGGAGTTCTTGGACCGCAACACGGACCCTGCCCGAACCCCCCGCCCGGCCGCGTCCGAGGACATGCCCCGGATTCTGGCGTACCTGTACCGCGCCATTTCCCGCCAGCGTCTGGAACTCTACCCGGATGTGAAGTCCGTGCTCGAGGAACTCGAGCCGCGCTTCCCCCTGGCCGCGGTGTCGGACGGCCAGAGCGTCTGGGCCATGCCCGAACTGCGCACGGTGGGCATCGACCGCTACTTCTCACCGATTGTCATCTCGAGCGACAAGGGATTCCGAAAACCGGATCCGAGGCTCTATCGAGCCGCGCTGAAAAGGATCGGGGCGCGGCCGAAAGAAGTGCTCTTCGTGGGAAACGACATGTACCGTGACGTCTTCGGGGCCGCACAGATGGGTATGAAGACCGTGTTTTTCGCCTCCAATCAGGGGCGGCGGCATATGGACGGGGTCGAGCCGGATTACATCATTTACCACTTCGCCGAACTGAGAGAGGCGATCCGGTTTTTCGAGCGGAGGTAGCCCGGCGAAACCGGGGAAACAGACGCCCAAGCGGTTTTCCCATGGAACAGAGAGCCGGTCTTCGACGCCCGCGGCCTTCCACTCAGCCTGCCCGCCTGCCGAGAATCCGGATTCCTGCCGGCTGCGAGCCTTTTTCTATTTTCCGGCCCCCAGGCTGTTCGATATCGTGTTGATGTAATTGAAGTAGGCCGTAACGGCCGTGGCCTCCAGGATCTGGGAGTCCGAGTAGCCCGCATCCCTCAGAATATCGATGTCTTTCTGCGTCATCTTGTAGTTTTCCTTGCCGGCGCATTTCACGCAGAACTCCATCAAGGCCTTCTCGTTCTCGGGGATGCCCATGTGTTCGATCCCGGCCAGGACATCATCGACCTGCTTCTCCGTCATGCCCAGCATTCGGGCGATCCGTTCATGCTCTCCGACACACATGGTACAAGCATTGAGATTGGAGACGAGAATCGCGATGCTCTCCTTGATGGGTTTGCTCAATTCAGTTTGACTGACCAGCAGGGTCTTGAACAACTGGGTGGTCGCGTGATAGATATCCGGGCGGATGGAAAGGATTCTTGCAACCTCGCCCACCTCCCCTGTCTTCTTCTGGACGGCCTCCAGCTGCGTTCTCACCGATTCCTCGAGTTCATTGATCGGCGGCAGATCAAGGTATGCCATAAGATCCCTCCTCTCGCTTTTTCGGCCCCGGGTAGAAACCCCGCCCCTCCGGGCCCGTCAGAGTCCAGTGCCTTCGCCTTCTGGACGGTTCATTCGGCGCCATCGTGACCGCGTTGTCCCCGCAACCAGATCCATTCACATGAAATGAACCGATTTTACCCCTCTCCAGTGGATACCACCTTAATCCGTGGTCCCATTTAAGGAATCCATTTTCATTCCATCTCAACCTCAGATTCCGGTTAAGGGGTCCGATTCCATCAGCAGGCCGAGGGACAGGCTTGACTTGTCCAATAAAATCCCTTATGGGAGGACAATATGCAGATACGCGCTATTCCTGACAAATTAAATGAATCTGATTTCAAAGCCTTGCAGCCCCAAACCCTATTTTCGGATGAGACACAGGAACAGGATTTTATTATACGGCTCTCTCTTTTCCCTATCCAATAAATACGGTTGGATATACAAGAAGTTACATGCTTTATTTTCTAACACTCGGGACATTATTGGGTTTATCAGCGGGTTTTGCACCAGGTCCGCTTTTGACCCTCGTTATCACAGAAACGCTTCGACATGATATCAAATCGGGTGTCAAAGTGGCTCTTGCACCGATCCTGACCGACTTTCCAATTATTGTGTTGACGCTTTTTTTCTTATCAAAACTAAGTGGTTTTCACAATATTTTAGGCTTGATTTCTATCGCGGGCGGCTTGTTTATTTCAACCATGGCCTATGAGAGCGTTCGTACAAGGGGAATGGCTCTGGATTCAAAAAGGTCAGTGTCGAATTCATTGACCAAAGGGATTTTGGCCAACGCTTTAAATCCCCATCCGTACTTGTTCTGGTTTAGCGTCGGTGCTCCAACAATGGTCGCAGCGATGCAGAAGAACATCTTCGCACTGTTAGCCTTCATTGTCAGTTTTTATGTTTTCCTCCTGGGATCGAAAATCCTGTTGGCTGTCTTGACGGGCAAATCGAAATCTTTTTTGACCGGAAAAGGTTACATCTACATAATGCGCTTTCTTGGAGTGGCACTTGGAGTCTTGGCAATCGTTCTTATTTACAACGGGCTGAAACTGATGCAGGTCATCAGAGCCTAGACGCGCAGAGCAGACCGGTTGCAACTTCATCTCGCCACTGTTGGTTTGTTTCCATCCGGAAGTGATTTCCCGGTAGAACCCTGTTTCCAATCCGGAAATGAGGGTTTTTCTTCACACCCTTCGGGTGCTCAGTCCCACCGCTTCGCGGCGGGTCCCGGTTTGACCAATATCAAGGAAATCAAGCGTTTGTGCGGAGGCGACCTGGTGGTCGCCGCACAAGCAAACGTGCAGATTGACATCGAGATTGGCCAAAAAGACCATTTCCGGATGGAAACTGTTATTCTGGATAGCAACTTACCTTTAATGAACGGTCTCGAGGTGCTGACAGAATTCCAGAGCATTCCTTTTCAGAAAATGAAACCGGTCATCGTACCCAACCCCCACAGAGACCATACGGATATCGAAACAGGGCGTACAGCCTCGGCGCCAAACTTTTCATGAACAGGCCGCAGAACCTTACCACAGCCAACACCATCGAGAAGTCATGCACCGTGACCTTGGGATCGAAATCTTCGAGGAAGGCCTCTAACAACTCCTCCAAGACGCCGGCAAAGTTCCTGCATGATTACGGATACTTCTCGGATCAGGCCGCGAGCCAGAGCACTTAAATAACTGTTCAGGCGTAGAACATAAAAAAACCGCTGATCGACCGGCTCGATGAGCTGATGTACAGACTCGAGGCACCTGCCCAGCTGTTTCTAATACACCAGGCTCATCCTTCAGAGGAAGTTTATATAAGCTCCAAAAAAATCCCTGAGGGGTTGCATTTTTATAATTTTTTATTGTATGCTTCCCTGCCGTGAATTGATTCTATATTTGCTTGCTCTTCGATCAGCAAGCCCTTTCAAGATGGATCACCGCATGATTGTCATCAACAGGGATAGGTCGATTCCGCTAACCTGGAAGAGGCTGATCCTTGCAAAAGACAACTCAATGACAGGAGGAGCACATGATTAAGAACAGCCTGATTTATAGACTTACGCTTTTGTTGTCGGTTCTGGTCCTGCTGCCTGCGGCAGCGCAGGCACAGGAAAGCAAGGCCTCCGTGCGACTGTGGGGAGAATTGGCTCCGCTCGCCTCAGGGGAGGCCGGCAGCGGGGCCGGAGCGCCGGATTATGATGACACCTTCGACACAGGAATCGGCGGCGGCGGGGAATTCGCCTGGCGGTTCTGCCGGTGGTTCAGCGGCGTGGCCGGGATTGGGTACGAGGTTTTCGGCGGTGACACCTACCAGGGCATATCCTTCGACGATCTCGAAGTCGTTCCAGTCTACGCCGGCGGCAGATTCCATCTGCTCCCGGGCGCGGCCCCGTGGGACGTCTACCTCCGGCTGGATCTGGGTGCCGCTTATCTGTCCTCGGTAGACATATCTTTTCGCCACCTGAAGGGGACCTACTGGGATTCCTCCTGGGTGTTCCTTTTCGGGGCCGGGGCCGGAGCCGAGTACCGCTGGGGTCCGTGGGGGGTCTCTTTTGACGTCAGGGCGCGATACCTGGATTCACCCGAGTCCAATCTAGGAAGGCCATCGGAGGCCGACGGCTTTTGGACCGTGCCCGTCACGGTGGGCCTCAACTACCATTTTTGAGTCATAGACAGGGGGGCAAGGCACGCATGCCGCACCGACTCATGCGGCTGATGGGCGGCGCCAATCTGTGCGCTTGCTTGTGCGGCGGCCGCCTGCTCGTCTCTGCGCAACCGCTTTATTTCCTTAGTCTTATCCAAAAATAATCATTGACGGCCTGGAAATGATTTCGTTTTAAAGCCTTATCTCAGGATGATCCACCAATATTACGCCGCAGAGACGAGGGGTAAACGAAACGCGGCAGATCCAAGTCATCGACAGCTTGTTAGCAGCGGGTGGAAGGTCCGCTCTGGCACCTCAGCGTGTAACCAGCCGCTGTCTCGGCACGCTCCGTGAGGCCCGGGCCGAGACGAACGCCGGTCAAATCAAACATCCTTAAACCGGTTCGGTGGTGCGGTTGGGCCCCGGACGCGCATCCAGAAGGAGGCTGAACATGCAGATCGAGAAAAGATTTCTGGTTCATGTTGGTCGTTTGGTGGTCCTCCTGTCGATGATCCCTTTCCTGGTCCTGTCTTCGTCCCCCGCGGCAGCGGGCTGGCTGGACGACGTCAAGGACGAACTCTACATGCAGGAAGCGCGGCTGCTGGAAGGAAGCGCTTTTCTGGACGACCCTGTCTCCGGGGGCACGATCGAGGTGTACGACCGGCACGGATTTCTCCTCCATCGCATCGATGCCGCCACCGGTGAAAACGGCTCTTTTTCGATCGCCTTGCCCCTGCCCGAATCGTTCACGCTGGTCATCTCCAAGGGGGAAATGCTCGGCAGACCCTTCGAGCACGAACTGACCCGGTACGTCCATCTGTTCGACCCCGGGAAGGAATACAAGGTCAATGCCATCACGAGCCTGCTCGCCGCCTACCTGGCCGAACATCCAGATATACCTTATGGGGAGGCAAAGGATGCTGTGAGGGCGTTTTTGTCCATTCCCGAAACCATCGGCCTGGACGAGATCATCTACAGCAGCGAGTGGTACTGCTACTATTTTTCCCACTACGCCTTCATGAAGGAAGCGGAGGCCGTGCAGGGCATGGAACCCTTCATAGAGCAGCTCCTGCGAGAACTCGAGGCCGGCGGGATCCGGTGCTTCTTTGATCCGGATTCCGTCGGTTCGTCGTATTTCAAGGAGGTCATGGCAGCATTGCTGAAGGGTGCCATCTCGAAACTCGGCGGCGAAGGCACCGGCTGGATCCTGGGGCTGCTCAATATCGGCGGGAATGATATAGACAGCCGGCTTGGAAACATGGAAAAGGACCTCAGAGGAATTTTGAGCACCCTGCAGAATATCATCACCGCCTTGACGAACCTGGCACATGACCTCGCCATGGACACCAACGAGGTGGAGACCTATATCGAAGGGCTGAGCGCCCAGGATGCCATCACCCTGATCAAGACCCATTACGGCCCGGAGGACCCGGACAGCCGGGGGGACACGAACACGCTGAAGTGGTATGCAAACTGCACGTCCGCCGATTCCAACCCCACCACCCGGGCCGACATAGAGAGATTCGTGGACAACGTCAACGGGGCCTGGGACATCGAGTCGCAGGTACAGAAGATCCACGATGCCATCATCCCGGACGTGGGAAACACCGACGGTCTCCTCGACCTCTGGACGAAGAACTTCCTTCTCCAGGGACCGATCAGCCCCGATGACCTCCTGCGCTATTACCAGACCCTGGAGCAGTATTTCGCGGTGCTGCTGTTCTACCAGTTCAAAGGCGCCAACATCGTCGTGGAGGCCTTGAACTATCAGTCCAGTTCCAATGGCACATCCCCCGTGAACGGATTCGGGCAGGACGAGGTGACACCCGCCTCCAGCTACCTGACAGGAACCTTCCAGCCCATGATCCGGGAGCAGACCGACCGGTTCCTTCAAAACGTCCTGAAGCTGGTCGCCAACAATTGCGGGCTTTACTGGGAAAAAAATTTCCTGGCCGAGAACGCACAGGCCGTCCTGGCGAGAGCCACGTTCTTCATCACCCAGACCCTGGGCGAAGACCATTACGGTTTGAGATTGGGCGTCTTCGGAACGGAGAACCTCATCCACGACATCAAGGAAATCGGCGCTGTCCGTCCCATCGACGAGGATACCGACCAGTGGGTCGGTACGCCGGGCGTCTTGGTGGACGTGGAGATGCCAAGCAGGCCTTACGACTATTGGGGCACGTTGGTCAACCCCGCCCTCGGCACCCTCAAGAAAGGAACGACCTACAGCCTCCTCAAGGGTGACCTGGGACCCTTCGACCCCGGAACCTATCTGGCCAAGTATGACACCGGGGATGGCGCCTATCCCCTACTGGGCAACGCCGTCGTAAAAACCTACACGGAGGACTACCAGGAAGCCTCGAACGGCACGATCTCATACGGGTACTTCCTGGCACCGTTCCGCATCGGCGGCAAGGAAGCGATCATGGACCCTTCCGCATTCAAAAGAAACTACTACCACAATGACCATAGTGGATCGGTCAACTGGTGGCATGACGAGAACCTGTACGACACGGGTCTCTACCTGTATGTACATGGTAAGAACAAATACACGAACGACAGCTCCAGCATCGACATGAAGGTCGAATGGTACCATCCCTTTACCTTCGAAGGAACCGAGTCGACCACGGCCTACCTCAACATCGCCGGCGACATTACGGGAAGCGTCTATATCCACCATGAAAACAACTGGAGCAATGACGCTGAAATCGGGTACCACATCGGTATCTATGATGACACGCACAACAAGATCGTCAAGCGCATCGACGACAGCTTCGAGGCGTCGGATAATGGAAACACGCAGAATTACAGCAAGAAGCTGAACGATCAGATTTCCTTCACGCTGGAGCCAGGCGTGAAATACTACGTCTACGCAAACATCTATGGAAACGGGAGCAACTCCAGCGGGGATTACGAGTATGTCTGCAAATTGAACCGGCTCACCCATTTCTCGCTGACCTTTGTGAACAGCGAGTTCGGGACGCCAATGACGGTGCCCAAGCCCATCTGGTTGCCAAAGGTCGGTCCTGCGAAGATCCTCAAGTTCCTCCACGACAGGAGAAAGTAGCCGATCGGCAGGCCAAAGGGACGGAAGTGAGAGAGAAGCGGCAAACGGTCACATTGCTAAAACGTGTTGCCTATCCCGCAAAATGCATGAAATCTTTCGTCAATCTTAACCATAGAAACGATATCGATAAACTCGAGGATCGTGGAGTTCGAAAAAAACACCTTGCGAAATGGATCCTCAGTGCCAGGATAGTTGCCACTCGTCACGCTGCCCGGGTAAACCGTGCAGCAAGAAAAATATCGATTGACGAATAAAAGGCGAGGTGTTGTGGCTCGAACTATTGCCCCGTCCCTCGCCAGGTTCGTCAGACCCGTCGACTTCCCAGGCCAGCCTCGGCGCTGAGAAGCCATCCCTGACCTCGCATGCTCCTTCATCTTGACTGCCCGGGCGGTGCATCTGCACCGCCCGATGCAGCGTCACGGACTTATTTGTCGGCCTCCCGCCGCAGGCAGGCCTTCACCTGATCGGCATCCTCCAGGGCGAGGACGGAGCGGGCCAGGTGCCTCGCCTCGTCGCTGTCAACCGTTAGGATCGTTTTCTTCACCTCCGGGATGCGCGGCGCCGTGGCCGAGAGCGAAGTGAACCCGAGCCCAATCAGCACGGGGATGGCCAGGGAATTGCTGGCCATATCCCCGGCCATGCCGATGGGTTTCCCGGCCCGCTCCGCGGCGTGCGCCGTCATGGCGATGAGGCGCAGCACCGCCGGGTGGAAGGGGTCGTACCAGCGCGCGACCTTGGGGTTCATCCGGTCGGCCGCCAGGGTGAACTGGGTCAAATCGTTGGTGCCGATGGAGCAGAAGTCGAAATCCCGCAGGTACTCCTTCGCCATCACGGCCGCCGAGGGCACCTCCACCATAATGCCGACTTTGTAGTCACCGGGCCGGACCCCGTCCCGGCGCACCGCCGCATCGGCTTCCGCGACCAGCCTGCGGCATTCGCGCAGTTCCCAGAGCGCCGAGACGAAGGGGAACATGATCCACAACTCCCCCGCCCGCGAAGCCCTGATCATGGCCCGCAGCTGAGTCAGAAAGAGGTCCGGGATATCGAGGCACATGCGCAGGCCCTGCCACCCCAGATTGGGGTTTTCCTCCGCTTCACCGGCAAGGTAGGGGATGGTCTTGTCGCCGCCCGCTTCGAGAGTCCGCATCACCACGGGGCCGGGCACGCGGCTCAGGATGTCCTCGTAGATGTAGGCCTGCCGCTCCTCCGAGGGCGCCTCGTCTCCCACGAAGACAAACTCGGTGCGAAACATGCCGACCCCGGTTCCCCCTGCATCGAGAATGGCCTGGACGTCGGCTGGACCGGCGATGTTGCCCCATAGCCCGATCGGTTTGCCGTCGCGGGTGGCGGTGCGGCGGGCGGCCAGGGCCGCGAGGCCGGCCCGGTCGGCAGAAATCCCGGCAAGACGGCCCCGCGCAGCCTGGAGGGCATTTTCGTCCGGAGCGGCCAAGACCACCCCCTTCTCGCCGTCGCAGATGCACATCTCCCCGTCCTCGAAGCGCCCGAGGGCGTCTTGGATTCCGGAGACGGCCGGTATCCCGATCTGCTTGATGATAATGGCCAGATGGCTTGTGACACCGCCCCGTTCGCAGACGACCCCCGCCACAAGGCCCGGCTGGAGACGGGTGGCGTCGAAGGCGCTCATCTCGTCGGTCACGATGACCACCGGCGAGCCGGATCGGAAAAGGGGGAGTGGAAGGCCGTGAAGCCGCCGGAAAAGATGCCTCCCGACCTCCTCGGCCTGCCCTGCCCTGGCGCGCAGGACCGGGTCCGGAAGTTCGCCGAAGATGACCGCGAGGTCGTTTACGGTCTGCACAACGGCGTCCGCCGCCGGTCGGCCGGATTGGATCCGATCCGTGATGCTCCCGTGGAAAAGCGGGCTCTCCAACATGGCCAGGAGCGCCGCCCTTGCAGCACCGTCTTCCATCCCATGGAGCGCTGCCGCGACCTCCCGGCAAGCCGCCTCGAGGCGACCGAGTTCCAAGGCCGCTTCTTCCGGTTCAAGTCTCCGGCCGCTGACCTCGAACATCAGATGCCGAAGCCTAAACACCGGCCCCATGCCGATCCCCGACGATAGGGCCAACCCCTCCATGCACTGATTCGCTGTCAAGCTCTCCCTCCTTCCATTCGATTGTCCCTTGTGGTCCGCGGCAACGACCCCCAAAAACGGCAGACGGGGGCTTCTCCCACCGGCTCATCTTCCTGTCTTTTAACCTCGATCGGCCGTCAAGGCAAAGATTAATATGCCTGAAGACGGGCGTAATTCAGCCAAAATGGCATCTATGAACGTTTACTGGGCCATTGCAATCCGCTGCAAAGGGTATTACTATGAACAGTAATACCATCCACCGGAGGCACAACCATGAGAGTCACCACAAAAGGCCAGGTTACCATCCCGGAGCACATCCGCGACAAACTGGGCATAACGCCGTCCACCGAAGTCGATTTCGTTGAGGAAGGCGGCCGCGTCTACCTCGTGAAACGGCAGGGGAGCAGGCCCTACACCCGGAGATTCAAGACCTTGCGCGGCGCAGCGACCGTCAGGATGACCACCGATCAGATCATGTCCCTGACGAGGTCGGACGAATGAAGGCCGTGCTTGTCGACTCGAACGTCATCCTCGACCTCTTTCTGGACGATCCCGAATGGGCGGATTGGTCGGAATTTACCTTGGCGGAGCGAAGCGCCGAAGCGATCCTCCATATCAATTCGATCATCTACAGCGAAGTTTCGATGGCTTTCGAGCGGATCGAGGAACTGGAGTCGGCCTTGGGCAAGGCGGGGCTTCAGATGCTCGACATCCCCAAAGAGGCCCTTTTTCTCGCCGGAAAAGCCTTCCTGACCTACAGACGGCGTGGAGGAGCAAGCACATCCCCTCTGCCTGATTTTTATATCGGATCCCAGGCGGCTGTCCTCGATATCGACCTGATCACCAGGGACGTGTCCAGATATCGCACCTATTTCCCTTCGGTCCGGCTGATCAGCCCGGCGTGCCCATAAAGACAGGGATGGATGCCGCTAAGGAACAGCTTCCAACAAAAAAGCATTCCCTGATTTGGATCCCCATTGACCTTATCACCTCATTGATGTCAGAATCGGTCGATTTCCTTTCGGTCCTGCTGAAACATCATCGTTTTGTCAAGGTGCAGGGTTTCTGGACGAAGACATCGGAAGGGAAGGAACGTACCCTGGTTTTGACGACCAATCCCCCTATGAAGCCAATTCGGGAAGAGGCGATCCGGATCGGATTGACAGCTTCTCTGCGAAATCTTTGCGGTATATGAACCAACGCCGTCTGTGTGGTGATTTCTTGGACCCCCTTCTCAGGCATCACTGAAATCAGGAGCCTTCTTGGCGCAAGATCGCACGGCAACACTCGTTCTCCTCTCCTATAACGAACGGGACAACCTCGACTCCCTCTTGAAGGACATCCCGTTTGAAATCTTCGACCAGGTGCTGGCGATCGACGCTGGATCCACGGACGGAACTCTGGAACTTTACCGGGAATGGGGTATCCGCTGTGTCATTCAGCCAAAGCCCGGGCGCGGCAATGCCTTCATCCTGGCCGAGCGATTGGTCGAAACCGAATATGCGGTCTTTTTCAGCACCGACGGAAACGAAAACCCTGCAGATCTGCCGCGGATAATGGAATACTTGCGGGAGGGAAACGATCTCGTCGTCGCGGGGCGCTATCTCCTTCCCGGTTCAAAAACCGATGACAGTGACGATCCCTTCCTTTTGAGGAAGACGGCGGGCATCCTGGGCAGCCTCATCGTGCGGATTTTGTGGCGGACGGGGGTGCGTGACTGCATCAACGGCTTGAGGGGATTCAAGGTCGCCTCCCTGATACGGTTGCAGCTTGACGCGGAACGCCACGAGATCGAACTCCAAAGCACGATCCGGGCGGCCAAACTCGGAATGCGAATCAAGGAATTCGGGACCGCCGAGCAAATGAGGATCAAAGGGGTGCACAAGGAGAGCGCCAACACTTCAACGCTCCTTCTGAGCCTTGGACGCATGCTCCTGCTGGAAATCATGGCAGGGAAAGGATTCGGCCAAAAAGGACCTCGACCCACAGAAAATGACCGCTTTTCTTAAAAAACACGGCCCCATCATCCTGGTGCTTCTCGTTTTTGGCGGGCTTTATTCGGCCTCCCTGAATTCCCACGGCATGTTCATGTGGGATGAAGCCGAATACGCCTCCATCAGCAGATCTGTGCTGAACGGGGAAGGCTTTTCGATCTGCGGGCAACCCAACCCTCTCCGCCCGCCCGTCCTTCCACTGGCGGGGGCCGCCGCGGCGTTTCTGGCAGGGAATCCAGCAGATCCCGTCCTCAAGATCGCCGTCCTTTTCTTTGCACTGGCCGCCCTCCTCATTCTCTACATCGGCGCGTCTGCGGCATCGGATCGGATGACGGCCCTTGCCGCCGCAGCATTCCTCGGCATGATGCCGGCATTCTGGCAGCACACGTCCTATTTCCTTTCGGAAATGCCTTTCCTGCTTTTTTTTGCAGGGGCCGTCCTTTTCTTTTACCTGGGGCTTTACAGGCATACAACCTGGCTCTATGCGAGTTGGATCTTCTTCGCCTTGGCCCTCCTCACACGCTATACGGCCCTCTTGTTCGGCCCCCTGGTGATTATCTTCCTCATCCTGGCATGGCTGTCGCCTGAAAAGGCCGGCCGGGAGCACATCCTGAACAGGCATTTCTTCATCAGCCCCTTTGCCGGGATAATCCTCATCCTACCGTGGCTCCTGCGCCAGCAGGTCACTTTCGGTAACGCTCTCGTGGGATTTCAGATCGCATCGGGACAATTGAGCGCATACCTGCCCGGGACTACTATGCCCTGGTGGTTTTATCCGGCCGCTCTGCCCGAAATGATTTCATGGCCCATTCTTTTGCTGGCCCTTCCAGGTCTCCTCTGCATCTACCGTGAAAAAAGCGGACTGGGGCTGCATGCGGTCGTTACGATCCTTTTTTTCCTCCTATGGTTCACCGCCTTCCGGTACAAAGAACCGCGCCTCATCACCGGCATGCTGCCTCTTGTGGGAATCCCCGCGGCCCTTGGCCTCCGGGAAGTGCGCCATCGTCTCGCGCTTCTTCTAAAGCAGCCAGGGAGAACGAAAGCCTTGTTCACCGTCTTTGCCGGCGCAATCCTGCTTTTCACCCTGATCCTGAATTACCGTGCAACCATCCCCACCATAAAAAGCACCGTTGCGCTGGGCTACCCCTCATTCACCCAGGCGATGGAGCGGTTGCAGGCCGTCAGCTCCCGGTCGGATCTCGTCATGGGGCCCAACGCGCCTCAGATCTGCTGGTACGCAAACCGTAATGTCATCGATTTTCCTGAACGGGAGAACTTCGAGGATGACCTGAAGAAGGTCTCCTGGGTCGTCGTTACAAACTTCGAACGCGGCCAGAAGGCTTATGCTACGGATTTATTGAAAAAAATCAGACAAAAGGACCTGGATGATCAGAACGTCTTCGTCTTCAGAGACAACCGCTTCATCACGGTGCTGATCAAGAGCGAAATTCTGAGTCAGCGCATGTGAGCGACCGCCCCGCCGCTTTCCCAAATGCTCCTTTTCTTCAGCCTCCCAGCCAGAGCCGCAATGCCTGGGGCTGTTTCCCCTCCGGCCGGGAATCGTTTCTCAAAAGCAAAAGCGTCGCCAAAACTCTTCAAATTGCCTGTCTTCAACTGCGAGGTCCTTGCAGGCGGCAATCCTTAGGAGCTATGATGTTGTTTGACCTGATTGCTATGCAGGGCGCCTGTTCGGGAACGAGCGTCCCATCCGCGTAGCATGGGGGCAGTCTTCGAAAAGAAGCTGTTCCCTGATCGTCTTGAAGTCACATCCGCGTATCCTGGAGGTAGTCCCTCTCAGATCAGCAAAAACGATTCATTGGTTATCGCCTTTCAAAAAACGTCTCTTTCCGAAGGCGCCGAAACGGGTAAAGCGATCATCATTCGCATTCAAGTTGGAGTGAGCGATGGGCCATCGGCACAAGAATAAAAAATTGGGAATCCTCATTTTTCTGGTCGTTTGCGTCTTGTTCCTGCACTATTGCACGATTCACGATGTAGTTTTGCGTCATGCCATCTACCGGATGCTGTTTTTCCTGCCTCTGGTCCTGGGAAGTTTCTGGTTTGGGCTCAAGGGAGCAATATTTGTATCGATATCTATAATTATTCCATACATACCATATGTTTATCATCAATGGAATGGATTTTACCAAGAATTTGATAAATTTCTTGAGGCAGGACTCTTCGTGTTTATGGGGTGCCTTCTCGGCTATCTTTCTGAAAAACAACAAAGAGAACAGGAAGCAAGATTGAAAGCCGAAAGGCTGGCCGCAATCGGGAGCGCAGTATCTCAAATCGCCCATGATTTAAAGTCACCCCTCATGGCCATCGGCGGTTTTACCAAGCAGGTCACGAGGCACCTGTCCATAGACCACCCTGATCGTAAAAAGCTCGATCTCGTGATAAGCGAAACGTTCAGGATGGAAGCCATGGTTAAAGAAATGCTGGATTTCGGGCGGCCTTTCCAGCTTCAGAAAACCGAGGAAAATTTGAACCATTTGGCTGCCGAGTGTATCGAAATAAGCCTTCCTTTTGCAAAATCCAGCGGCGTGGATATCAACACAGAATTCGACCCGGAAATCACCGTGCGACCACTCGACAGCAATCGGATGAAGCAGGTTATTTTGAACCTCCTCACGAATGCCATCCAAGCATCGTCTTCTGGAAAAATTGTATCGGTGAGAACAAAGAGGGAAAAACAAGGTGTCGCGCTGGACATCTCAGATTGCGGCTGCGGCATCAAAGCTGAAGATCAGCAAAAGATCTTCGAACCATTTTTCTCGTCCAAAAAGGAAGGAACCGGTCTGGGGCTTGCGATCGTGAAAAAGATCGTGGAGCTTCATGGCGGGCACATTATCCTTTTTTCTAACCCGGAGGGCGGTGTCACATTTTCGATAAAGCTGCCATAAGCGTTTTCCAAGAAAAGAGAGATACTTTTTCTGGTTTTGCTTGTCCGTGCCGGAATTGCCGGCTTGTACCTCCCCTCTTTGAAATATGGCGGGCTCTGCCTCGGGCGCATCCGGCCCCGGCAGGCTCCACTTCCTCGGAAAACCGTTTGCCGCTCGCACGCACTGCTATTTCCCGATCTTGCCCCTATTGGTTTTTAAACTGCCCATTCTGTCCATTTTTTCATCGGCGTTACCCTATGTTCCACCTGGTCTGTCCTTTAAGACAAAACCACAGCTTGCGGCTGATATGCTCAGAAAGATTTCTTCAGAAGGAAATCTTCCTTTCAAAGAAGTGGGCAGTCGAGCAATATTTCGAAAAGAAGAAAACAGATCTGGGGCTTGCTCGCTACGAGGTGCGCAAGCACCTTGGCTGGTACCACCATATGATCACGTGTTTGTTGGCACATTTCTTTATTTTGCACCTGAAAATAAGATTGTTAAAAAAGCACCGTCCATTTCTCTCTTACATCTTAGGACGCTGATCGGGACGTTACTCTTGATGAAGCAACTCGACGTGGAAATGACCTTTGCCCTTATCGAGTGGATTCAGGCAAGAAATCACAGGGACTACCTATCACACAGGAAGAGAAAGCCTGGGGGAAGTGGATGAAATTGCGTTGCAGGATTAAACCCTCATCCGCATTTATTCTGGTTCTCTGTCGGTGCCCCGACCATGGTCGCCGCGATGGAGAAAAATATCATCGCACTGTTCGCCTTCCTTGTCAGTTTCTAGTTGTGTTTCTCGTGGGATAAAAGATCCTCTTGGCTGTGTTGATATTTATGATATCGGAGGGAACCCCTTGTCTCCCCACTCGAAAACTTATCTCCAAGGAGATCAAAATAGCGCTGTCGTTGGGGTCCATTTTCGGTTGTCATTTCGAAGAGGCCTTTTTGTTTGACAAATAAGCGGTTTTGTGCCGTAGACTAATTTTGAATGGGCGACTTTTTATGGACCTTTTTGAAAGGAGCCTCACCATGCCGCTCGTACACTTGAAAACCCCCTGGGATGCAACGGTTGAGAATTGGGAAGCAAGAGGTCTCTCTGATGCTGCAGCCTTTCCGGGGCTTGCCGGCGATTGCAGTGTGGTCAGGCCCGGTACAATCCCGGTGGTGCATCGCTTCCTCGATCTCTTCAAGATCAAGGATTTTCCTATCCGTTTCGCCTCTTCGAGCAACGAGTTCTCGGCCATGCCGCCCGATCCGGATTGCGCGAATGACTGGCCGCGCTGCATCCGTGCCTGGGAGGTGCTCGAGCCGGCGCCCATGTTCGCCGTCGCCTTCGAACAGGCCTGGTATCACATGGGTACGACCTTGGGCGAATTGATCGAATCCTTGAGCCTCACCCCCGGCGAAGAACTCGAGATACAAATGTTTACCTGGGACCGCCTTAAGGTGAGCCGGGATCTCGAGAGCACGGACATTGTCGACAAGGCAGGTGAGAGCAGCCTGACCCGGCATGACAGCTCGCAGGTCGTCAACCGGATGGAGAAGGAGAAGGAGTGGCAACTCGGCGCCAATGTCGGACTCAGCTACGGTCTGACAGCCGGCATTGATTTCAGCATGGGAGAGTCGCTCAGCGACTCGATAGAGCGCCGTCGTGAAGAGCGCCAGGAACAGACCAACAAGACCACAGACAAACTGCGCTCCGAGCGCAAGCTCAAGATCTCGACAGTGCACGAAACCGGCTTCGAAGAAAAGCGCAGGCGTGTGCTCAAGAACCCGAATCCGACAAGGTCGGTGACCTACCATTTTTACGAGACGCTGTCGCATTATCGTGTAGACCTGGCTATGGTCGAAACGGATCTGGCGATTGCGCTGCCGAATCGACTGCCGTTGATCACACCCGAGTGGGTCGTCTGCCACGAAGGGATCCTGCGCACGCATTTGCTCGATGAGAGCCAGGAGGGCGGGTTCGCCTCCGCGCGGATGCTGGTTGTGCCGGGAGTGACGAATCTTGCGAAGGGGGCAATCGATGCGCTGGTCCATGCCTTCATCGACATGGAGGAAGCCATCCGCAGCAGCGAGGGTGATTTGCTGGCCGACCGGGACAGCATCGGCGCCGCGCGCGCCGATGCCTTGTGGACTGCGATGCGGACGGTGCTCGAAGACCATCCGCCCATCGATCCCTCGTCCTATCTATACACACGCGCAGCGCTCGAAACTTTAGGGACACGGCCGTCACTCCGCGGACTCAAACACGCACTCTGGATGCTGTCCGGATGGGTGTGGGCTGCAGGCCTGGGCGATGCCGCATGCCCCGTTTCGACGCGGCTGGAAACCGCCATCGCGTCTGCCTGTTCAATCCTCAAGCTGTTGACGAGCGGTCCCGGCTATCCCCCGCTCGACCGGATGGAGGCGCCCCCCGGTATGACCGGTGGCATGTCCACCGGCGAGGAGGGCGCCGCTGCCGGCGAGCTCCCGGCTGGAGAGACTCTGGAGGCGGGTCTGGTCGAAATCGAGCCCACCATGGAGGAGGCCACCGCCAAGGACCGCGCCTTGTTCGACGCGCTGAAATGCCATATCGAGGCGAACCTTTTGCACTATCTGCGCCCGATCTGGCTGGCGGAGGACCCGGCTGTGAGGCTGCGCCGGCTCGCCGACGAGCTTGGCTTCGACATCGCCGAACTCGAGCAGCAGATCGTCGAGCCGATGATCGGTTTTCACCTCAATTGCTGCGTCTACCGTATGAGACTCGGGCGCGAGCTCGAGACGGAGCTGCGCAAGCGGCTCCAGTCCAAGGATCTGAGCGGGACGATGCCTCAGCCTCAGGCATTCCGGGCCTACCTTTCGTCCTCCCGAAGGAGGTCCGGAGAATGCTTGTCGTGGGCAAAGACCTATCTGAGAGACACCGCGCAACGCCGATTCGAGCGGAATGCCCAGACCCTGCTCGACAAGGCGGTGGCTGAGGCGAGGACCCATGTGCTCACCTGCAAGCGGCCCAAAAAACGCCTCTCGCCTGAACGGGTGCCGGAGGTGCTGAGGCTTGCCGAGCGCATCGCCGCCGAGGGTGTGAAGCGCTTCGAGGCAGAGGAGGGTTGGCTTGCTTACCTCAGCGAAGGGGAGCGGGCGGTCCGGTCCCGGATGGAGCGCGAAGCGGAGACGTGGGTCGCGGCAGTCGAAAAATCGCAGTCTGCACTGGATGAGAATCGACATTCGGCGGTGTTTTCGGCCCAGCTCGAGGCGCTCATCGCCGCGCCGGAGCAAGATCTGAAATCCGTCATGGTCGTTCTGCCCGATGGGGGATACCACTGCGAGCCTGTCGTCGGTCTGTGCTCCGGGGCCGATCCGCTTCATACCCGCCAGCTCGAGGCCGATCTGATGCTTCGCGAAGCCGAGGCCCGACAGGCGCAGATCGAGGTTGACCGACGTGAACGGCGCATCGAAAGCGGCGATCTCGGACCCGAGCCCGCAACTCCAGTGCTCACAGTACACATGGCGAAGCCGGACGAAAACTGAGGGAGGCGCATCATCGCCGAGAGGCTTCTGAAGATGATCCTTCCCCTCTTCCAACAAAATGCGATCCGATGACCCTTCCCGGAGAGTTCCCACCCGATTCCCCTGCAGGCCGCCCATGGTTCGCGCTGGGCGTCAACTATCCCTATGTCTGGACGCATGGATGCGATATCGGGCCAAACCAGATCGCCGCCGCTGACCCTTCACGTCCGAACGGGACGTCCTTCGGCTCTGGACGTATTGCCCAGCTTCGAGCCGATTTCGAGAGGCTCCGATCCTGGGGCTGCCAAGTGGTTCGCATATGGGCCTTTGAACAGGGTGAAGGGCTTCGGTGGCGTCAGCGAGGCGCTGATTGGATCGTGGCGGGAATCGATCCGGCCTTTCTCGACAACGTCCGCCGGATCACCGCCCTGGCCGAGGAGACGGGACTGCGTATCTACTGGACCCTGCTTACAGCCGCCAGTTTCGAAGAGGGTGAACAGCCGACCGAGGCCGATCGGCGCCGAGCGGGGGCCTTTCAGCTCCTTCTGCGGAGCGATTGGGCACAGGAAAGGTTTTTCCTGCACGCGGTCCACTCTTTCGCCGACGCGCTGTGCGCCCACCGCGGGGGCGTCTTCGCCCTCGATCTGATGAACGAGCCCGACATGCTGTGGCCGCTCGCACCCTGCAACATCCGCGAGGCCCTGTCACGTTCGAGTGCAGACGGGCGCGCTGCGTTCGAGGCCTACCTCGCGGTTTCTCGACTCGGTTCCCTTGTAAACGCCGGCGCGGCATTTTACTTCAGAAGACGTGAACTGCGCGTTCTCCGATTTCTCCGGCGCATGGCCCTCTCGCTGCGCGCTCATCTCGCAAGGGGGGGCCGCCGCCTGCTGCTGTCCATCGGCTTCGCTTATATCAACACGATCACCAGGAACCGCGATCTGCTGGACGACTGTCTCGATTTCCATGACTTCCATTCCTATGACCTGCTCGACGTCACCCACGCCACACCAAACATCCCCCGCTGGACCGACACAGGAAAGGCATGCATCATCGGCGAATGCGGGCTGGGTGGGCAGTTTGTAAAAGACACGCTGGGCATGTCTCTCATCGGACAAAGCCCCTTTCAGTTCCCTCCTCGAACCACGTTGCAGGACATCTTTCGGATACAGGCTGAGCTGGTTCGGCACTTCATGAGCACCGCGCGTCAAAATGGATTCGGTGGCTGCTTGATCTGGGAATACGGCCGGCAGTTTGAACGGGTCTTCGGGCTGGAGCGCAGCCTTACCGAGCGCGGAACGTGCCGCTTGGAAGGAAACGCCCGTCGGATGGAGCACTGTCTCGACTGGGCAGACCGCATCCCGTTGTTGTGGAAGCAGAGAGAAGGCGTTGCTCCACCGTCCGATCAGTGTGTGCATCTCGGCTCTTCCCCTTCAAGCGAGGAACTGTGCGGGCGACCCGCAGTGCGAGATATCAGGGCCTTCTCCGAACACTTGACAAGCAACAACCTGCGTCTCTGAAATAGTATCCATCCGAAAATGATTTCCCGGTAGAACTCAGTTTCCAATCCGGAAATGAGGATTTCTGGCCAATATCAAGGAAATCAAGCGTTTGCGCGGAGGCGACCTGCAGGTCGCCATGTTCATGACCTGCAGGCAGCACCAAGGGGCCTCCAGCCCTCCGCTTCATCCTCGCACCTCACAAAATTTCACGAGCCGAAAATTTATTGACCTCTGCGCGCCCGCCGAAAGCACGCACCCTCCATTCAGAGGCGTAGCAACGCGCGTTTCTAACCCTGCGCATAAACAGTTGGATTGAACTCCGTTTTCGGCTACGCTTTGACCATCCACCCGAAATCCAAATGATGGGAGATTCTTATGTGCGCCGATATTGGAAGGAATGACCCATGCCCTTGCGGCAGCGGGAAAAAGCACAAGAAATGCTGCCTCGGCAAAGTAGACGATGGCCCTCTTTCGATTGAATATGCGCGCCTGTCGCGTATTCATGACCGGGTTTTCGAGCAGCTCACGAGCCACTCGGAGCAGTTTTTCGGGCGGGAAGCCACGATGGCCGCCGTCAGCGACTTTCTCCTCCTGAACGACAAGAACGAGGATGATGACGAAACGGCCTTCACGGAAAAAGTTCAACGCAATATCCAGGTGTTTGCCCCGTGGGTAGTCTTCAACTGGGTCTACACTCCTCGAACATCGGAGTGGGATCTGGACTGCCCGAAGGATTGCACGATCGCCGAGCACTATCTGGAGGGAAAGCGCCCGCCTGAGAACTCCGAAGAGGTCCAGTTCATTCGGGGGGTGAATCGCAAGCCCTACAGCTTCTTCGAGGTGTTGGAGGTCGAGCCCGGCCGCTCGGTGACACTGCGTGACATCCTGACCGGCTCTGAGGAGACGGTGCAAGAACACGGCGCATCCAAAGCCCTGCGGCCGTCTGACATCGTGTTTGCAAGGGTCGTGCGTTTCGGACAGGTAGCGATGTTCGTCGGAACCAGCAGCGTGATCATTCCCCCCGGTCGCAAGCCGCTTATCATCGAGCTGCGAAAACGCATGGGGAAGAAATCCAGGAAGATCGACGATCGCGTACTTTCAGAGTGGGAATTCGATATCATCGATCTTTATCGTTCGATCGATGAATCGCTCCATGCCGCCCCTGTGCTCATCAATACGGACGGGGATCCCCTGGAATTCCACGAAATCGTTTTCGACTTGCAGGGGTCGCCCGAAGAGGCCTTTTCGAAGCTTGCCACGTTGTCCGCAACCGAAACGCCGGAGGAAGTCCGGGAATCCGCTACAACCGATGCAAAAGGGCGGATCGTCTCCGTTATGATCCCCTGGACGCGCAAAGGACACAAGAAAAGTACAGCCCTCGAAAACACCGTTCTGGGCAAAGTCCAAATCGATCGAAAACGCATCACGGTCAGTGTAAACTCCGCAGGCAGAGCGAAACAAATTCGTGCTGAGATCGAAAAACGAATGGGAAAAGCGGTGCGGTTGCGGTTAGACGCCGTAGAAGACATCGATTCCGCCCTCGAGAAAAACCAGGCGGCATTTCATCCCCCGCCATCAGCTCAGGCCAATCTGCAAAACATTCCTGAAATCCAGGAATTCCTGAAGGAAATGACCTTGAAACACTGGGAGTCGTGGGTGGATGAGAAGATACCGGCCCTTGGCGGGCGGACGCCCCGTCAGATGGTCAAGACCCGGGACGGGCGGGAGGCGGTCGAGGCGCTGCTCGCTGAGGCAGAGCGCATGGCAACCCCTGACGAGTTCATGCGAACCGTCAATCTCCTGGGAGTGTCGCATGCAAGAAAGACTCTCGGCCTGCAGAAATGAGGGTATCCTTCGCCCCTTCGTTTTCCGTCCGCGCCCTGTGGTGGGGGATTTGAAGCGAGGAGACAGAATTCTTGAGCGTGGAGGCGCACAGTGGAACTGATCGCAGGAGAAAACGTCAGCAAGGTGTACCGGAGTGGCGAGGTGTCGGTCAACGCCTTGAAAGGGGTGACCTTTTCCATCGAAAAAGGGGCCTTCGTTTCGATCGTCGGGCCGTCGGGAAGCGGCAAGACAACCCTGCTGAATTTGATCGGGTGCCTGGACAAGCCCTCGGGGGGCCGGCTGCTCGTCGCCGGGACGGATGTGGCGAGCCTCGGCAGGGCGGATTCAGCCGTTTTCAGGGGTTCGCACATCGGCTTCATCTTTCAGAGCTTCAACCTCATCCCGGTGCTGACCGCTTATGAAAACGTGGAATACCCCCTCATCATGGTCCAGAATGTCGCTGCCGCGCAGCGAAGAGAACAGGTGCAGGATCTGCTCGAGGCGGTGGGGATGAGCGATCAGCAGCAGAAACGGCCCGACCAGCTCTCCGGAGGGCAGAAGCAGAGGGTGGCCATCGCCAGGGCCCTCGTAACCCGCCCCGAACTGGTCCTGGCCGACGAACCCACGGCGAACCTAGACCATGACACGGCCATGGGCATCATCCGCCCTATGAAGAGCATTCGCGAGGAATCCCGGACCACTTTTGTCTTTTCGACCCACGATCTTCGCATCATCGACGAGGCCGAGCGCATTTACCGCATCGAGGACGGGCGCCTCGAGGGCAGTCGTGCCCAGGAGGGAGGACGCGGACATGATGAATCTGTGGCGGATCGCTGGCAGGAACCTCCTCCGGTATAAAAGAAGGACCCTCCTCACCTTGAGCCTGATCGTGTTCGGCGTCCTGTTCGTAGCCGTTTTCGAGGCGGTGACGGGGTCCTTCAAGGGCATGATGNTCGGCCAGATCACGGATTCCTTTCTCGGNCACCTGCAGATCCACCGGAAGGGCTACCTGGCGGCCATAGAAACCCTTCCTCTCACCATGAACCTGAAGCCACAGGCCGTCCGGAAGGTGGAAGCCATGCTGAAAGAGAGGCCGGAGATCGAGGCGTGGTCTCCGCGGATCAAATTCGGCGGCATGTTCAGCAATTTCCTGGAGACCACCCATATCCGCATCAACGGCGTCGATCCGGAGCGGGAGTCCCGAACGGTGCCCCTTTTTCTGTCCCGGATCATGGAGGGGGAGAAAACCCTAAAGAAAGGCGAAATCCTGGTCCCCGAACTCCTCGCAAAAGGCATGAAGGTAAAGGTCGGTGATGCCGTGGTGGTGATCGCTACGAACCGGGATGGATCGGTCAACGGGAAACAGCTGGTGGTGGGCGGCATTCTCGAAAGCGCGACCGGACCCGGGGGACGCGATGGCTACCTTCACATGGACGATGCCATCGAGATCCTGAGGATGGAGGAGCGCGAGATCAGCGAAATCGCCGTCCGGCTCAAGGATTTCGGCCTGTTGCACAAGGTGCACGAACACCTCTCCGCGCAGCTCGGGGAGGAAAGCAATCCGCAGGGGCAGCCCGTCTTCGATGTCGATACCTGGGAGGAGCTCTCCCCCTTCTACAATATCGCGAGCATGATCGACATCATGACCCTTTTCATCAAGCTGATGCTGATCGCCATTGTCCTCATCAGCATCATGAATGTCATGATCATGGCGGTCTACGAGCGCGTCCGCGAGATCGGAACCATGTCCGCGATCGGCACGCTTCCCAGGAAGATCCTTGCCATGTTCGTCCTGGAAGGATTCTCCATGGGTGTCGCGGGCGCAGCCGTCGGCAGCGTCTTGAGCGCCGCGGCGATTTACGGGATCGATCTTGCGCGGATCTCCTTCGACTTCTCGAGGCAGACCGGCCTGATCCTCAGGCCGGACATCGACCTAGCGTCCCTACTGACCATCTCCGGTATCGTGGTCGCCGTTTCCATTCTCGCGAGCCTGCAGCCGGCCCTAAAAGCCTCTCGAATGGATCCGATCGAGGCCCTGGGGCATGTCTGATCCGGATGCCTCATGACGAAAAAATAGGAAACCGCACATCCGCTTCGGTGAAGGCGATCGAAGGACTGTAAGGAAGCACGCCGGGATGGGCAAAAAGGAACCCTTCCGGATGGATCCCATGGAGGTCCGCCCCGCCGAAAAAGGCGGCCCAGATATAAAAAACTTCAAAAAAAAACGATATATCATTTTGAAATTAATAGTTTAATTTGACAGCAAAACCCATTCATGAAAGGCTCGCACCCCACCGGCGAAAAGGCCTGAGGAGAGAGGAGAACGAATGATCCGGATCATCTTGCTCATCCTTGTTTCAGCATGGAGTGTCCCGGCGCATGCCCTGGATGGAAACGAGATCCTGGCTAAGGTGGACGATCGCCTGGCCCCCGATTCCTATGAGATGTACCGTAAGCTCGTCAATGTCGAGCCGGATGGAAAGCAGAAAGAGTTCATCCTCTTCACGATCAAAAAGGGAAGGGACAAGATGGCGGCCCTTTTCATCTCCCCTGCCAGCGAAAATGGCCGCTCTACCCTGAGATTGGGGGAGAACATGTGGCTCTACGTCCCCAATGTGGGCAAGCCGCTCCGCATCACGAGCCTTCAATCGGTCGTAGGCGGCGTGTTCAACAACTCGGATATCATGCAACTGGATTATACGGAGGAGTATACCGTAACCGAAGTCAAGGAGGAGGCGGCGGAATACCTCCTCCACCTGAAGGCGAAAACGCGCACGGTAGCCTATGACCAGCTGCGGATGTGGGTCGACAAGGAGAAACTCCTCCCCAGCCGGATCGAATGCCTCACCGAGGCCTCGATGCTGATCAAGACGCTGTACTTCAAAGACATCAAGGATTTCGGAAAGGGAGTCGTCCGGCCGGCCGTCATGGAGACGGACAGCCCGCTTTACAAGGGATACCGTTCCTACATGATCTACGCCAAGATCGAGGCGCGGGATATCCCGGACGAGGCCTTTACCCTCAACTTCATGTCGAGACTCGAGAGCCTTCGATGATGAAGCGGAAGACCGGTCTCCTGACGGCGCTGGTGCTCGCCCTTCTGTGCTGCCACGAATCAAGGGCGGAGGAAGTCCCTGCCTTCGATCTTTCCGAGATCGAAAGGGAGGTCGAAAAAGAGCCCTATGCGATTCACGGGTTCCTTCAGGCGCAGCCAACCCTGTCCTGCCTCGACCGGGATTCATCGCTTTACAGGCTTCGGTATTTCAGAGAAGACCCGGGGGCGACGGTGGAGGAGTCGGACGTGGGCGCCCGGCTGGAGGGTGCGCTGCACTACGGGAACCTGAGCGCCTTTGCCCGCGTGGACAGCTTTCTCGCCCATGATTACAACGGTTGGGACGGGGATATGACCCTGATGTAGGGCTACCTTTCGTTCAAGCCGGACCCCCGGATGACCCTGGAGGCAGGCAAGCGGGTGACGAAATGGGGCAAGGGATATGCCTGGAACCCGGTCGCCTTCGTAGATCGCCCCCAAAATCCCGAAGACCCCGAAGAAGCACTGGAAGGGTACACTGTTTTGGCCGGTGACTTTATCCGAAGCCTCGCCGGACCGCTCCAGACGCTGGCCTTCACACCGGTGCTCCTCCCAGTATACGAAGACCTGAACGACGACTTCGGCAAGGCCGGCCATGTGAACCTGGCAGCCAAACTCTACGCGCTCCTCTGGGACACGGATCTGGATCTCCTCTTTTTCACGGGTGCCAGCCGCACCACCCGGTGGGGCTTCGACTTCTCCAAGAATCTCCTGCCCCATTTCGAGATCCATGGAGAAGCGGCCTGGGTGAAGGATTTTCCGAAGAAGAGCTTTCCGGCTGCCGGCCAGACCCTGAGCACAGAAACCGATGTCTGGAATTATCTTTTTGGAATCCGGTACCTTACGCAATCAGAGCTGACCGTGATCTTGGAATACTACCACAATGGCGAGGGAGTGGATCCGGACGACCTCGAAAACCTCTACGCCTCGATCGATGACGCCTACGACGCCTATCAACAGACGGGAGACCCCGCCCTCTTCGGCCCTGTCAATCAACTGGTCGGAGGGGGCTTCACCTGGCGCAACCCGCTCGAAGACTACCTCTATCTCCGGCTGATCCAGAAAGAACCCTTCGACATCCTCTACTTCAATCCAGCCTGTACCATCATAACGGCCCTCAACGATGGGAGCTTCAATCTCATCCCCGAACTCAGCTACAGCCCCGTCACCAACCTTGAACTGCGGCTTCGAAGCGTTGTCCCGGTAGGCGGGGACAAAACCGAATACGGTGAAAAGCAGAACGACTGGCGGGTGGAATTCCGACTGCGCTATTTTTTCTGAGAAGCTGTGGAAATGCCAACCGAAAATTGACCCACCGCTTGGGTTGAGGTTAGAGGTGGACCCCAAGTACGGGACCATTTTCTTCGAGATTTAAGGTGTAAGAACTCCCACTTCACTCCGACTGTTCGTTGGTCGGGGTCCGGACTCGCCTAGCAAAGCCTTGCGGAGTTCAGGCGAGGCGTGGCCAAGCCGGCTGCGGCTTACTGTACCCCAGCCCAAAGGATGCCATCCGCAGCAGCGAGGGTGATTTGCTGGCCGACCGTGACGGGAGTGGGCAGAACACCCCCGGGGATGCTCAAACCAAGTCCATCATGCCAAGTTACGAGGCGTTCAAGACGCCAACTCAAGGAGTCTCCGCTGGATGATGCCAATCCTCCCGAAAAGAGCCCCTCTTCCATTCCTTCCGGTCGCTCGAGAACTCAGAGTTTCACAGCGAAAAAGCCTCTGTGGTCCCCATGGCTTCGCGAGACATCATTTTAACCAATAGAACATCATATCGATCATTATCGACAAAAACAGCAATGCCTTTTCCAAACAAATCATCGAAAAAATAAATTTTTCTGAAAAAGATTCCCAGTTTGTGACCGTATATGACAAACCCATGATGCATCATGACGATATGCCTCAGAGAATGATGGGCGAATGATGGGCGGCTGAATATCCACCAAAGGCCATTTTTTGCGTTCCCTTTGGTCCCTGCGAGTTCTGCCCGCCCCCCGACTCCGGGAAATGGCACTGACATGAGAGACATCTCGAAAGGAGGACACGAATTATGGTCAAAATCATTGGAGATTTTCTTGATCGACTCGAGGTCGGCCGAAATCAGACCTACAAAAATCTGGCGCTTTACCCGCTCCTCTCCCCTTACAGCGCGGGCTTGGAATACCTCTTGCTGGATGAGGCATTGAGCGAAAGCCTGATCGAGGTGGTCGAAGTGAGCGAGGGGGGGTCGGTCCCCGAACTGAAGGTCATAAACAAATCCGACATGCTGGTCCTCATTCTGGACGGGGAAGAACTGGTCGGCGCCAAACAAAACCGGATCGTCAACACCACCATCCTGGTGGGTCCCAACAGCACCCTGGTGATCCCGGTGAGTTGCGTGGAGCATGGGAGATGGTCCTATAACGCACCGGGGTTTCACACCCAGAACCGGATGATGTCGTCCAATCTCCGGGCCACGAAGGCTGAGCAGGTGTCCTATTCAATCCGGTCCATCGGCGAATACCGGTCAGACCAGGGAGCTATCTGGGACGGCATCGCAGAAAAGGCGGCAAGAAGGGATGCCCATTCACCCTCCGGCGCCATGGCCGCGATCTACGAGAAGGATAGATCCTCTATCGATGAATATATCAAAGAGTTCCGGTTGATCGACTCACAGGTGGGAGCCGTTTTCATGATCAACGGAAAGGTTGCCGGAATGGATGCCTTTGGGAAGCCCGACACCTTTTCAAAGGTCTTCAAAAAGCTTCTGGAAAGCTATGCACTGGATGCCATCGATTGGTACCATCCTGATGAAGCGTCCAAGGCCGTCAAGAGCGAGGTGACCAAGTTCAGAAAAGCAGCCACCTCTGCCTCCACCAAAGCCCATCCCGGCGTTGGTCTGGGCACTGACTACAGGCTTGAATCCTCTCACGTGACGGGGTTCACCCTGGCTTTGGAGGATCAGATCCTCCATCTGTCAGTTTTTACAAGGGGAAATGGGAACAGCGGGGAAAGGAATAGGTCCAGGATGGAGCGGTTTACACAGAGGCGAAGAAATCGTACGTATTAACAGGTGTTTGTGGATATTCTTCCGTCCGTTTGATCCGGAAGCTGGCAAAGCGACATGGAAAGAGATCCCTGCCGATCGAGGCAAAACCGCTTGATGGTGAATCTCCAAGGCAGCCAGCGCTCCTTGTTCAGCGACTTCTCACGGACCTATCCGTCAGACAAACGCCCTTTTCATCCCCTGCGGTCCGGGATACGTTTTCGACGCAGCAGGAAACCGCACTCGCCTCTGTCTGTTCGATCCTCGAGTTGTTGACGAGCGCTTCTCGCTATCATTGGGCTCCTGCCTCAAGCAATGAGGTCAAACCGTCTCAGGGCGTAGGGCTGACAGATGCGGACCTGAGTGTCAAGATCTTTACGAGCGAACACTCAGGTCCCTCATGTTTATTTGCCTGCCATCATGGCCGCAATGTCTTGCTCTACGGTGCCGATCGGTTTGATGTCGAATTTTTCGACCAGCACCTTCACTACATTGGGGGAGAGAAATGCCGGCAATGTCGGACCGAGGCGAATTCCGTGAACCCCGAGGTACAACAAGGCAAGCAGTACAGCGACGGCCTTTTGCTCATACCAGGCGATGTCGTAGGAGACAGGAAGATCATTGATGTCATTCAGCCCGAAGGCCTCCTTGAGTTTCAGCGCAATCACGGCCAGGGAATAGGAATCATTGCACTGACCTGCGTCCAGAATGCGGGGGATGCCGCCGATGTCGCCCAAGTTCAGCTTATTGTAACGGTACTTTGCGCATCCGGCGGTGAGGATCACGGTGTCCTTCGGCAGATTCTGGGCTACTTCTGTATAGTAACTACGGGACTTCTGCCGTCCGTCGCACCCTGCCATCACCACAAATCGCTTGATAGCGCCCGATTTCACGGCGTCAATCACCTTGTCGGCCAAAGCCAGAACCTGGTTATGGGCGAAGCCGCCCACGATCTTGCCTGATTCGATCTCTTGCGGCGGGGCGCATTTCTTGGCCCGTTCCACAACCGGGGAAAAATCCTTTGCTCCGCCCTCCGACCCGGCCGCGATGTGTCTGGCCCCGGGATAATTGACGACGCCGGTGGTAAAGAGCCTGTCCAGGTAGGTGTTGTCATTCCTGATGGGGATCAGGCAGTTGGTGGTCAAGACGATAGCCCCGTTGAAGGACTCGAACTCTTTATTCTGGTGCCACCATGACCCGCCGTAGTTTCCTACGAAATGACTGTATTTTTTGAATGCAGGATAGTAGTTCGCCGGAAGCATCTCTCCGTGGGTGTATACATCCACACCCGTTCCCTCCGTCTGCTTGAGCAGTTCTTCCATGTCCCTCAAATCATGGCCGGAGATGAGGATTCCAGGGTTTTTGCCGACGCCGATGTTCACCTCCGTGATCTCGGGGTGGCCGTAGGTGCCGGTGTTGGCTTCGTCCAGCAGGGCCATGGTATTGACCGCCGTCTCTCCCGCCTTCATAACCATGCCGATCATCTCTTCCACGGAAAGATCCTTGGTGGTGGACGCCAGGGCCTCCATCAGAAACCCATAGATATCGTCCTTTTCATACCCGAGGATGGCTGCATGATCCGCATAGGCAGCGATCCCCTTGCAGCCGATGATGAGCAGTTCCCTCAGGGACCGCACATCCTCATTCTGGGCGGCCGTAATCCGGACCACATCGGACATGGCCTTGTCCAGGATCTCCTGTCTCTGGTCCGATGACCAGAGGGCGCAATCCGGAAACCCAGCGGGCATGGCGGACCCGATCTGTCCTTTCACTGCGTCCCGGACCTTCAGAGCCTCCTTGATACGGGAGATGATCACATCATCATCCCATGCCACATTGGTAATGGTGGAAAAAAGCGCCTCGCAGATAAAACGGGCTGCTTTCCTGTCGACCGTACCCGTTTCCTTCAGCTTCTCGCCATAGAGCGAGATCCCTTTGCACACATAAATGAGAAGATCCTGCAAATCCGCGGTCTCCTCCGGCTTTCCGCAAACCCCTTTGATGGTGCATCCCTGGTTCTTGGCTGTCTCCTGGCATTGAAAACAAAACATGGCTTTTTCTCCTTTCATCTCGGTGTTTTTGCAGTTTGATGATCGTCCTATTCGTAACCGTTTTCCGTGTGTTTTTGGGCAATAGCGCCGGCCAGCCGGGCCAGGGCCTCAAAATCTTTCTGTGAGGCGATCCCTTTGCACAGAACCGGTTCCAGCACCTCCACCTTCAGGTTAGGGGCCATACTGGCTAGGGTCTCCACGGTCTTTCCGTCCCATCCGGAAGGGAAATCAACGAATCAAAGAGCCGTCGTTCCCAATCGACAGCGCCCAGCCAGTAAATTTTATTTTGTATTTTTCTCTTTTGCATCACCGACCCTCAATGTGTAACAATATGGTTTTGTTGTAAAATTTTTTAACCCCCATCCATTATGGACATATCACGTCATTTCGACAAACCGGCTCCCCACTCTCAGATCAACGACCTTTTTCATCGGTAATGGCCTGCTCCAATTCGCTAAGGAACGGTTCGAGCGTCAGGCCGTTCGCGTGGACAACATCCTCTATCGTGTGAAAGGCTTCGGTAGGACAGCCCACACACCCCAGCTTGCGCTTAATAAAGACTGCAACGACCGATGGATGACGCTTCATCAATTCGCCGACGATTGTCTTTGAGTCCAGCTTTTTGATTCCTGTTATATTGTTTTTCATCATAATGCACCATTCGCGACACCACAGACAGATAAGTTCGACATATGAAATTTTTGTGGGCGGTCGAGGAATTTCTCGATCGCCCCGGCATGGGACGAAAAGATTTCCCCTCTGGTAATGACGAGTGTTTGCGTCGGTTCCCCTCCCACGTCGGAATAAAGAATAGACCATGGGCGGGTCCTTGTCTTTGCGCTGGCGCAAACAGGATGCAGGATAATGCAGATGTCTGTGCGTTTGGAAGGAACGGCAGGGTGCTGGCGGCCTGATGTTGAGACCGACTATTCATTCTCCGCAAATATCACCAGGGCGTGGGGGTCCGTGACCACGACCTTTTCTCGGCCGGTTGAAATCCAACCCGATTTTTCCCATCGGCTAAGCGTGCGGCTCACGGTGTACGGTGTAGTTCCGGTATAATCGGCCAAATCCTGACGGCTGAGAGGAAAGTCGATCAGAATGCCGGAATCCATTCGACGGCCGGATTGCCTCATGATCCGTAAAAGGGCATGGGCGATTCGTCGTTCCACCCGTTCTGCCTGCAGTTCCAGATAGCGGGTCTGAACATCATCGAGACGTTCGACCGCTGCCTGCAAGAAGTTGATGGCCAGAGGCGGGTGGGCGGACAAGAGCCTGAGGATGGTGTTTCGATCCCAACCTATCACCACCGTGGGAACGACGGCCACTGCCGTCACCGGATAACGCTTTCCCCTGAAAACAGCAACGGCCGCTGTTATCTCGCCAGGGTTGATATACCGGACAATAGTCTCCTTTCCCTCTTGATGAAGCTTTGTCAGTTTGAGACGTCCGTTTTGAACAAAATAGCAGCGAACAGCCGGGTCCCCTTCTCGAAAAAGCGTTTCACCCGGGGTTATCGACTGATTCTGACCCGCATTGAAGATGTCGGGCTTTTGATCCTCTGCAATTCCGGCAGAAAGACCAGAGCCTGAATAGATATCTGAATCGGCGAGAAAATCATTCATTCGCGCGCCTCAAAATGCCGCCGCTGGATCGTGGGATGACGGGATTGGTTTGACAGCCGCCGGTCCAGGATCAGCCGTTTACTCCATATGAGAATTCCAATGGGTGCTGGGTTATCAGCACAACAGGAAAAAGTTGCCCTCCTGTTCGGTTTCATTGCGATGGAAATCGTTATCGGGGCCATGGCTGTGAATTACGGAAGCGGGGGGAGACCTCACCGGCGAGGTTTCGATTCATCCGAGTCCATTGCGGAGGCTGAGTTTAATGGTGTTCACCCTTATCCATGCAGGCGATCATGAACCCGGAGGCTTGCCGGAGGGCACCGGTTCAGGGGGCCGGGCGTGGGAGACGCAGCCGCCCGAAAGCCGATTCTAGGCCGCCCGGCGGCATTCGTCCAGGGAGGCCGTCGCTCCAGGAGCGACAGCCCTCATGGACAAAGCATCTCCCGCACCACCCTGAGCGTCAGGGTTGTTTTTCCTTGTGGCTGCGCATCGTTGCAGCCGCCTCCCGGATCTCCACCAGATCCTTTTTCATCTTCGCATACCCGTACCAGGTGGAATAGTCGTAATTCAGGTGGAAGGCCCCCTGGAAGGTCTTCATGCGGTGGTCCATGAACATCTCGTAAAGGAGCTGTTCCACTTTCGTATTGACGTCATAGAACGTCAGCAGGTCCGGATACGCCGGAGCCCCCTCCTTCCGCGCAATGATCCCGTCTTTGTAAAGGCCCGCGACGATCTCGATGGCCTCGGCGAAAAGCTTGTCGGCCTCCTTCACCATCTGGTCCGCGTTCTTCATGTTGTGAGAAACGAAGGCCGGGGTATGGCACTGGTTGCAAACGTTCACATAGCGCTGCCGTTCGGCCTCGAACTCCTCCTTGCTCAACCGGGCCACCTTGCCGGCCTTGACGACCTCCAGCCGCGCCGTCGGGTTGCCTTCCGGATCCAGCACTCCCAGCCCCTTCAGGATGGTCGCCCTGTAGCCCATCCACTCGGCGTCGTCCTCGGGCAGCCGGACCGCCAGGAAACCCCAGGCCGAGAAGACCCGGTGATCGCCATCGGGCATGTGGCACGTCTGGCAGCGGGGCGCGCGATCCTTGTTCGCGGGATCGACCACCCGGTTGACGAGGTAGGTCACACCGTGCTTCGCCCCGGAATACATCTCCCACTGGGCGTGGTCGAAGCCCATGTGGCAGGTCTTGCAGGCCTCCGGTTCGGCCGCCTCGCGCTTGGAGAACGCGTGGCGGGTGTGGCAGTTCTGACAGTCCATCCCATAGGGATAATACTTTCTCTTGTCGCTCTCCCGGACACTCTGGTCTTTCAGACCCAGGGTATGGCACCCGCCGCACCCCTTCTGGCCCTCCACGAAGGCCGCGGGCTGCATGTGGGTGTACGGCATGGCCTCGAGTGCGATCAGCCCGAGCGCATGCTTCCCGGACAGATACTGCTTGGCCTGCTCCTCATGGCACGCCTGGCACGTCGCGATCGTGGGCAGCTGGACCTTGTCGACATCCTGATCGGTCTGATGGGCGGACCCGTGGCAACTGGTGCAATCCATGGTCTCGGCCATCTTGCCCCGATTGAAATCCTGGACCTGCAGTGGAGAGATCTTGATGTGGCATTCCTCGCACTTGGAAGGCTTGGCCGCCGCCGGCCCGATGTTCCAGAAGACAAGCAGGACGGCCGCCAACGAGAACAGGATCGACTTGCGCATGACCTTTTTCCTCCTTGATTGAAAGATTCGGGTTTCTTTTCCCGCCGGCACGGACAGAGGTCTCACCCTTCGCCGCCCGTCCCGGCCTGCCATATCTCCACCCGGTGCCCTTCGGGATCAACCAGATAAAACACCCGCGCATCCCAGGGGTGGCGCCGAAGCGCCGTCGGTTTCAAGCCGGCCTTCTCGGCATATTCCCGGACGCCTTCGATGTCATCGACCTCCAGGGCGAGGGTGATGCCAAGCCCCCTCGAACTCTTCACGGACGACCGCCTTTCGTCCGCAACGCTGAGACGCGCTCCCTGGGCCGACTCGAACTCCACGAACCAGTCGTTTGAAAAGCGGACGGGCAGGTGCAGCCGGTCCCTGTAGAACCGCACCGTCTCCTCCCACTCCCGGCAATACAGTATCGTATTCGCGCTCTTCATACGCTTCTGGAGCGCCCGCTGCGAGCCCATGAACTCAAGATGTCCGCCGCAGAGGGAGGACGCCGTCTCCGTGATTTACGGACGCCCCTCTTCCGTCTTCCCCGCGCGAGGAAACCTGGGCGGATCCCAGGATCCCTTTCCAAAACCCGAGGGTCGGCTTTGCGCCTCGCCTTGGTTTTGGCTTTCGGGTTTTCAATGGATGTTGCCAGGCTGACGGCATGCGGCCCCGGCCCTCATTCCCTAAGGCTCGACCGTTGTATTTTTCCCGTAGGACCCTTGGGCAGTTGGTTCACAAACTCGATCCAGCGGGGATGGTGGTGCGGGGGCAACCTGTCCGCTGCCCAGCGTCTCATGTCATCCGCAAGACCTGACGACGCTTCAGCCCCTTCGCGCAAGACAACGAACGCCTTGGGTTTGACAAGGCCCTTTTCGTCCATATGCCCGACAACCGCGACCTCACGCACGTCGGCATGCCCTGCGATGCAGCTTTCCACCTCGATCGGAGAAACCCAGGCATCCCCTACCTTCAACATGTCGTCAGCGCGCCCGGCGCACCAGAAGTAGCCGTCGGCATCTCCGCGGTATTTGTCGCCCGTGTTGATCCATTCGCCCTGCATGGTGGCGAGTGTTTTTTCACGCCCCCGCCAATACTGCTGCGCAGCCGTCTGACCTTTGACCAGGAGCGTTCCGATCTCCCCCTTGGGCACCTCTTTTCCTTGATCATCGACCAGTTTCAATTCATAACCCGGAACGGGCTTCCCTGAGGAGCCCGGCCGGACATCCCCGGGGCGGTTGCAAATGAATATGTGGACAAGCTCGCTGGTCCCGATGCCGTCCAGGATCTCAATGCCGAAACGTTCCTTCCAACGGCGATAAATCTCGGCCGGGAGTGCTTCGCCGGCTGAAACGCAGATGCGGACAGAAGAAAATTCGTGCGCTGCATCGGCCTGGGAGCCGGCCCCCTTCTCCTGGTCCCGCTTTTCCAGATATTCAAGCAACTCGGCATAATGGGTAGGGATGTCGAAGAAGACCGTGGGACGGAAGCGCTGAACCAGACGAAAGACCTTTTCAGGCGTTGGGACCTCGGAATTCAAGACAACGGAGGCGCCGACGCCGAATGGGAGATAACAGGAATTGCCGAGTCCATACGCGTGAAAGAGTCTTGCCGCTGAAAGCACCGTATCCTCCTCGGTCAGTCCGATGACAGCCTGGGCGAAGCCTTCGGTGGCGGCAACCATGTCGTAGTGGGAGTGGATAGCCCCCTTTGGCAGCCCTGTGGAACCCGAGCTGTAAAGCCAGAACCCCACATCGTCTCTGGTCGTGTATTCCGTGGCGGCCTCGGCCGGCGCATGCCGGTACTTCTGCCTGAAAGGGATGTGAGCCCCTTCTGTCTCCGATATCACGACGAGATCCCGGAGATAGGGAAGATTGCCCTGGATATGGGTGACCACGGGAAGCAACTCCTCTGATATGATGAGGAGTTTGGCCCGGCTGTCGTTAAGGAAATAAGCGTAGTCCTCAGAGCCGAGCGTTGTGTTGACAGGGATAGGCACGGCCCCGATCTTGATCGCGCCCCAGAATGCCGCATAAAACTGAGGCACATCGAGCAGGAGTATGAGCACGCGATCGTCCACCCTCAAGCCACATTCACGGAGGGCATTGGCCGACTTGTTTGTCATTTTCTGAATGTCGTTATAGGTGTAATTGCGATGTTCCGTATACACAGCCACCTTGTGACCACGGCCCTGACGAACATTGCGATCGACAAAGTAGTCGGCGGCGTTAAAGAAATCCTGCGATGTCCCGTGAGCCATTGATGCCTCCTTTTCGAGAGCCTTTCTGACACCCATCCATTAACCATCAACCGGCGATGGCAGGCCTTTTTCCATCGCCCTATCCGACTACCTCAATTTATACCGCTGGATCTTGCCTGTGGCGCTCTTCGGCAGCACCTCCACGAACTCGACCCAGCGGGGATATTTGTACTTGGCGATCCTGTCGAGGACCCACTGCTTGATCTCCTTTTCAAGCTCTTCCGACGGACGATACCCCTCTCTCAGCACGACGAATGCCTTGGGTTTGACAAGGCCCTTTTCATCGGCCTTTCCCACAACGGCCACCTCCCCAACGCCGGGATGCTCGATGATGCAGTTTTCCACCTCCACCGGGGAAACCCATATGCCGCCGACCTTCAGCATGTCGTCGCCGCGGCCGGCGCACCAGAAGTAACCGTCGGGATCTTCATAATATTTGTCCCCCGTGTTGATCCATTCCCCCTGCATGGTGGAAAGCGTCTTCTGCCGTTTCCGCCAATACTGCTGAGCAGCGGTCCCGCCTTTGACCAGGAGGGTGCCGATCTCGCCCTTTTGGACCGCCTCTCCCCGATCGTCAATCAATTTCACCTCATATCCGGGCACAGGCTTTCCGCTGGACCCAGGCCTTACATCGCCCGGTCGATTGCAGATGAAGATGTGAAGGAGCTCGGTTGTCCCGATGCCATCGAGGATGTCAATACCGAAACGCTTCTTCCACCGGTGATAGAGTTCAGGCGGCAGGGCTTCCCCGGCCGAAAAGCAGATACGGACCGAAGACAACTCATGAGCGGCATTGGGGTCGGGTGTGGCGCCGGTCTCCTTATCCCGCTTCTCCAGATATTCGAGCATCTGGCCGTAGAGCGTCGGGACCCCGAAAAAGACCGTGGGGCGGAACCGTTCGATATGGCGGAACACATTCTCAGGCTTGGGGGCTTCAGCATTCAATACAACGGAGGCCCCGACGCCAAAGGGCAGGTAGCAAGAATTGCCCAGGCCGTAGGCGAAAAAGAGGCGGGCCGCGGAGAAGAGGATGTCATTCTCCGTCAAGCCGAGCACACGCTTGCCAAAGCCCTCCGTGGCCGTAACCATATCGTACTGGGAATGGATGGCGCCTTTGGGTGCGCCTGTGGAACCCGAGCTGTACAACCAGAAGCCGATATCGTCCTTGGTGGTGGATTCCGTCTTGGCCGTCGCGGGGGCGTGACGGTACATCTGCTTAAAAGGGATGTGGGCGCCTTTGGTATCCGATATGATGATCAGGTCCCTGAGATACCGGAGGTCGCCCTCGATCTCGGATATGGAAGGAAACATCTGCTCTGAAATGACGAGGACCTTTGCCCTGCTGTCATTGAGATAGTATTCATAATCCTCAGGAGAGAGCATGGTGTTGATGGGGATAGGAACAGCCCCGATCCGGATAGCCCCCCAAAAGATAGCATAGAACTGCGGAACGTCGAGCATCAGGATCAGAATGCGGTCATCAACCATCACCCCAAGCTCACGGAACGCGTTGGCAGACTTGTTCGTCATCTTCTGCAGGTCGTTGTAGGTGTAGTTCCGATGCTCCGTATAGACTGCCACCTTATGGCCCAGGCCCCGACGGATATTCCGGTCGAGAAAGTAGTCCGTGGCGTTAAAGAATTCATGCGTCTTCACTTGAGTCATGGGCGCCCCCTTTTCAGATAAGGTCTGTCTGATTGCTGCCTGCCCCGATAATCTCAGGCCTATCACAGTGCCATAAGCGAGCATCCTTGAAGGAATTGAGGATCAAGCTGGTCCCAGACTCATCCTTTAAGGAATACTCAAGATTTCCGTTTAATTCGGCGGTAGATGAACAACAGCAGGAACGCGCCGGCCGTAGCCGTGATGATGCTGCCGATACTCAGGCCGCCGGTCGTGCCCAACCCCAGGAAGGAGCCGATCCAGCCGCCTACGAACGCCCCGGCAATGCCCAGTAAAATGGTAACGATGATTCCCCCGCCGTCTTTGCCCGGCATGATCCATTGTGCAAAGGCGCCCGCGATCAAACCCAATATGATCCACGATAAAATGCCCATCAGATTCCTTCCATATTTTCCGGCATAGTCGAATCCTTTTCTTCCCTACGTTTTCGATGTTCTTTTGCCTGTTCCTCGTGATATTTGCTCTCACCTCTTGTCTGCTCTTCGTACTGCTCTCTTCCTTCCCTCTTTCATCAGCAAAAGCTGTTCGTGATAAAGGCAGTAAGACGGCGATTATTGCGGACATCGTTATTTTGGTTCAAGCTGTTCTCTATTCATTACATACCTGGATTCCGGCTAGTTAGTCAAATGGTAGCCGAAAACAGATGAAAATCCGGATGATTAGACACGGGCCCCAAAAACGCGTGCTACTATGCCTCTGGATGGCGGTTCACGCTTTCCGTGGTCGGATTGATCATTGCAATCGTTGATGTTTTAAGCATAGACAGGACCTGCTGCGAAGGTTCATTGCGTCGAAAGAATAGCTGGTGTCCATCCGGAAATGATTTCCCGGTAGAACTCAGTTTCCAATCCGGAAATGAGGATTTTTCTTCACACCCTTCGGGTGCTCAGTCCCACCGCTTCGCGGCGGGTCCCGGGCATTCCTCGTGACTGATCCCTTTGTCCGGGAAAAGACGCGCCAGCCCCTCTTGCCCGGGGTGACACCTTCGACACGAAGCGGATATTGCATTCCTATCCAATTTCCTGTATTTTCCAAGAATTGGGATAGTTAGAAAATGAGGAAGGAAAGTCCTATGCTCGGGAAAGGAACCGTCGTACTGGGCCTTCTTGCCATGATTCTTGTTTGCGTGGCCGGGTGCAATCGAAACGAGGATGCGGAGGAAAGGAAAGGTGATGAGCTCACCCTTGCGGTGACGCCATGGCCCGCTTCAGCTCCTCTTTATATAGCGAACGAAAAAGGCTATTTCAGAGACGAAGGGCTTGACGTAACCCTTCATTCTTATGTCTCCGGACACCTTGGGCTGGATGCGGTGCTTGCAGGGAAGGCGGACCTGGCAACGGTCGGGGATACACCCATCGCACTGGCAGCCATAGATGGAAAGCCTTTTTCGGTCATTGCCACGATTTGCAAAATTGAACGGGCGATCCTGATCATTGGGAGAAGAGACAGGGGCATTTCCGGACCTCATAGTCTCAAGGGGAAAAGAATAGGAGTAGTCGAGGGTACGACTGCAGATTTTTTTCTCTACATCTACCTGATCACATCCTATGTGGATCCGCAGGATGTCACAATCGTTCCCATTGCTGCAGACAAGATGGTCGAGGTCCTGCTGAACGGAGAAGTGGATGCGGTCAGCACCTGGACGCCCCACACCATCATGCTCCAGGACAGGCTTGGCAATAACGCGCTGGTGCTTCATGACTCGAACATTTACACCATGACATGGAATCTTGTGGCCGCCCGGGATTTCGTCGAGAACCATCCGGAACGGATCGAAAAGGTCCTCCGGGCCGTGGTCAGGGCAGAAGGGTTTATCGCAGAAAAGCCGGAAGACGCCAAGGCTATCGCTTCTATGGCCATCGGTACGGAGCCAGCCCTGTTCGAGAAGGAATGGAAGAACCTCAGTTTTGCCACGGTTCTGAACCAGAGCCTGATCGTGAATCTGGAAGACCAGGCGCGCTGGTACAGAAAGAGAAGCCCTGGCGAGGATAGCACCCCTGACTTCACGCATTTCATCCATACCGACACTCTGAAGGCGGTGCGGCCTGAGGCGGTCGGGATCAGCGACAGGTAGGGGACGGCAATGAGTATCAGCTCCAAATTGAAGATTGCAGCGCTGGTACCCGGGCTCGTAGCCCTCGTCATCGGCCTCGCTTTCCTCCTTACCTACAGGGTCCTGGACCGCGCCAGGGAAGAAGGGCAAAGGACCAAGCAGTTCATCAGCTGCATAAATGAGCTGGACAATCTGGCCCGCTACTTCATCCTCTACCACGAGGACCGACCCAGGCGGCAGTTCGTCAGTCAACACGACTCCATGATGAAACTCATCCTCTCCCTCCAATTTCGGGACAAAACCCAGCAGAAGATCCTGGACGGCATTCGCCACAACAGCGAATCGCTGATGGAGGCATTCCTCAGACTGGCCGCTGCTTATGAACGACCGGCCCATGACGAAGGCGCTGCTCTTTCCAGCGAAGCGGAGGAGCGGCTGGAGGGTCGGGTCCTCACTGCGTCCCGCGACCTGGTTTCCGATGCACTGCGGCTCGAAGTCCTCATCGATGAAGAGATCGCCACGACCCAGCGCAGGGTGGGCTGGCTCGTCCTTTTCGTGCTCTTGGGCACGGGCATTCCCCTCACCTTCGTCCTGATCCGGATCATGAGAGGCATCTCCGCATCGCTTGCCCTCCTGAGACAAGGAACCGAAGCCGTAGGAGCAGGGCATCTCGATTACAGGATCGGAATGACGGCGCGGGACGAGATCGGGGACCTCTCTCGTGCCTTCGACCTCATGGCGGAACGCTTGAACGATATCACGGTTTCGAGGGACAGGCTCCACACAGAGGTGAAGGAGCGAAAGAGGGCCGAAGAGGAGGCGAGGCAGCGGGGAAAGTGGCTGCGGGTCATCCTCGGCAGCATCGGCGACGCGGTAATTGCCACGGACGCCGAGGGCCGGGTGAGCTTCCTCAATCCCGTCGCCGCAACCCTGACGGGCTGGGAAGTGGAAGAGGCCCGGGCTCAACCGATACAGAGCGTCTTTCGGATCATCAACGAACAGACCCGCCGGCCAGCCGATGACATTTTCAATCTCGTGCTATGCGAGGGGAAGACGGTCAACCTGGCCAATCACACAGCCCTTATCCACCGTGATGGCCGGGCAATTCCGATCGAGGACAGCGCAGCCCCGATTCGGGACGCCGAGGGAAAAGCGGTAGGGGTTGTGATCGTTTTTCATGATGTCACAGAGAAGCGCCGGGCGCACCAGGAGATTGTGGAGGCGGCCGAGAAGTTCCGCATCGTGGCGGATTTCACGCATGACTGGGAGTACTGGCGCCTGCCGGATAATCGTTTCGCTCACGTTTCGCCTTCCTGCGAACGCGTCACTGGGTACAGCCGTGAAGCGTTTATGCAGGACCCAGGTCTTTACACGAGGATCATACACCCGGATGACCGTGAACGGATGATCACGCACATGCGCGAGGATCTGTGCCAGACTGAACCGCACGAACTCGAATTCCGCATCGTACGACAGGATGGCCGGGAACGCTGGATCAGCCACTCCTGCCGACTCGTGACGAACGCTCTGGGGCAACCCATGGGGCGCCGCGCCTCGAACCGCGACATCACTGCACGCAAACGGGCGGAGGAGGCCTTGCACGAGTCCACACGCAGGCTTGCGCTCATCGTGGATAGCATTACCGACGGTTTTTTTGCCCTTGACCGGGAGTGGCGGTTTATCCATATCAACGATGCGGCCCTGCGGCATTTCGGCAGGTTTCGGGAAGAGGTGATAGGCTGCAGCCTTTTTGAGGTTTTTCCCGCTGTCCGGGGCTCCGTTTTCGAGACCCAGTACCGCCGCGCCATGAAAGAAGCCCATCCGGTTCATTTCGAGACCGCTTCCATGGTCGCGGACAAGACGATGGAGGTCCATGCCTATCCCGGCCTGAACACGATGACGGTCCTGTTCCGAGATATCACAGAACGGCTCCGGATCACGTCGGCCCTGCGGGAGAGCGAAGCGACCTTGCGAGGGATCCTGGACGCGACCCAGGAGTCGATCTGGCTGTTCAGTCCTGAGGGCTTTGTGCTCATGGCCAATAAGACGGCCCTGATACGTTTTGGAAAGCCTCCCGAAGAGGTTCTTGGCAGGCATTTTGACGACGTCTTACCGCCGGAGCTGGCCCAGTCACGCTTCGCCCGCTTGAAGGAGGTGGTGAAGTCACGACAACCGGTTGCGTTTGAAGATGCGCGAAGCGGCATTTTATTTCACCACGACTTCTATCCCGTACTGAACGATGAGGGTCGTGTGATCAGCATTGCCTGCTTCAGCCGTGATATAACCGAGCGCGAGCGGATTGAAGACGCCCTGCGCAAGGCCCACGATGAACTGGAACTCAGGGTGATTGAGCGTACCCGCGAGCTTGCCGAGATCAATGAGGCATTGCAGACGGAGATCATCGAACGAAAACGCGCTGAGGAAATCGGAAAGGCTGAACGTAAGCGGCTTTATGACGTTTTTGAGGCGTTGCCGGCTTATGTCGTACTGTTGTCGCCGGATTATACCGTGCCCTTTGCCAATCGCTTTTTCCGAGAGCGCTTTGGAGAGTCGCACGGCCTGCGGTGTTATGAGTATCTGTTCCACCGAAAAGAGCCATGCGAGGGGTGTGAAACGTACAAGGTGATGAAGACCCATGCCCCCCATCGTTGGGAATGGAACGGGCCGGACGGACGCATTTACGACGTCTCCGACTTCCCTTTCACAGATACGGACGGTACCATGCTCATCATGGAGATGGGCATCGACATAACGGAGCGGAAACAGGCGGAGGAGGACCTGAAAAGTTCCTTGGCAAGGCTGGAGCAGAGCAACCAAGATCTGGAAGACTTCGCCCATGTGGCATCGCATGACTTACAGGAGCCGCTGCGCAAAATCCGGACCTTTTCGGATTTGCTGATCGGCCTCCATCACGACTCCCTGAACGACACGGTTCGTGATTACCTGGAGCGGATGAACCTGGCGGCGGAGAGAATGCACGCCCTGGTGATGGCCCTTCTGAGATACTCCCGCATCACCTCCCACTTGGAGTCTTACAGTGTCTTCAATCTGAAGGAGCCTGTCGAGGAGGCGATTGGTGACCTGGGGGCACTCTGCGAGGAGGCGGGGGCTCGCGTGGAGGTAGGTAAACTGCCCGAGATCAAGGCGGATAGGGAGCTGATCCGGGACCTTTTCCAGAACCTGATCGGCAACGCCTTGAAGTATCGGGGGGAGCGCAAACCTCTGGTCCGTATCGATGCCAGCGAATCGGATACAGGTTCGTTTTGGGATATTCGAGTGGAAGACAATGGGATCGGCTTTGAGGAAGTTTACCTGGACAAGATTTTCAAGCCCTTTCAGCGGCTCCACGGGAAGAGTTCACACTATAAGGGGACGGGCATGGGGCTGGCGATCTGCCGAAAGATCGTGGACCGGCACGGAGGGATCATCACGGCCAGGAGCGTCCCGGGAAAAGGATCGACATTCATTGTCAGCCTGCCGAAATGGCAGTGAAATGCCGAGTGCAAACATATAATCTTTCGGTCTCAGGGTTTGAGCTTTTGTTGAACCGGGGAATCGTGCAGTTTTTTCTCAGGTTTTCGAGAAGTGAACAATATATCAGGGATGATATGCCTTGAATACCCATAGCGAACCACTCGTTCTGATGGCTGACGACGACGAGGATGACTGCACTCTGGCCAGGAATGCCTTCAAGGAATCCGGGGCTCGCGGCATCATCCGCTGCATCGAAAACGGGATGGAACTCATGGACTACCTCTCCCGCTCCGAATCAGCCCCTGTTCTGATTCTGCTCGATCTTAACATGCCCATCAAAGACGGTCGACAAGCCCTGAAAGAGATCAAGTCCACACCTGCATTTCAGCATATTCCCGTTGTCGTGTTCACCACTTCGCGTGATCATAAAGATATCGCCTACAGTGTTCAAATGGGAGCGCAGTCGTTCATTACAAAACCAAACACTTTCGGCGAGTGGGTCAGCATCATGAAGTCTTTGGCGGATAAATGGCTCTTGGCCGTCTAGCAGGCCTCTGAAAGGGTCCTGTTTGTAATCATTCGGTCCAACCCTTTATACCCCTCCCACCCCGACCTTCCCACCCTCCTGAATATCCTGCTTGATTCCCTGCATACCTTGTGGGTCATTCGTATTCCTCTCAAACTTCGGCATATCGAAGCCGAGCAATTGGGTTTGTTCCTGCTCGAGATGTTCATTTCCCATGGCCCTGCCTGAAACATCCCTTCTCAAGACGGATGAACCCCATCGTCCCGCCCTCGGCCGTTCGTAAGAGCGCGAAGGCGAGAACACCCTGTTTTTTGTCCTGTATATCGGGAGTCCGAGCGTCTCTGCGTATAGGGTGAAGACCTTACGACGACATACCCTCCCCTACCCAACCCTATCATCAAACAGGGGCTTTTTACCCATCGAAGATCCGGCTGTCTGGCATTTCTGAATGAATTGCGTTGGCATACCAGCGTTGAATGGACCTCTAAGGGATTGTACGAGTCAAGATAGGGCCTTTGCCGCATTTTCAAGGCGTTTGGTTGAGATAATAATGCGTCTCATCGTTAGGAAGTTCCTGTTTCAAGGAGGTTCGGGCACGGATGGAAATAAACCTTCGCTGTTCACGGACTTCAGATATGTCAATATAGGGATCCCGAAAAACCTCTTGAATCCCTTCTATACCCAACCCCCAAAGATCACTCCCGACGGTGAGCTTTGGGTGAACCAGGGTCTGGGCGGTTTTCTGGCCGCGATCACGGATAACGCTTCCGATGGTGAGCCCTACGCGTCCAAGGCCCTGGAAAATTACGGCAAGCACAAGGTGCCGACGCTGCGCAACGTCGCCAAACGGGTCAAGTAGAACAGCACGGAGTGGGTGGATGATCCGGAGTGGGTCAAGGCTTACGGCCACAATGGTCACTTGAAAAGCAACTTCGAAGTCCAAGACGGCCCTTCTCTTTTTACCCAAATCCACCCGCTGCAGCACATTATGCACTTTTGCAACAGCCGGGACGTTCCTGGACAGGGCTGGCCTCCCCCCATGCCCGTCAGGGTGCCCTGGCCGGACCCGGAAGTTGCAGAAAATATGAACACCACCGAGCTTGGCAACCTGGGCCTAAACCCCTCGTTGGGCCAGCCGGTCTTGCAATTTCTGTCCACCTTGTCGGACACATCAACCCCGACGCCCCCCTGAGGGCTGTGCGCAAGCCGGCGGCAATGCACCCAACTGCAGGGCCGCCGGCGGCAATGCACTCCATGGGCGCCGAACAGGCGGAGCAGTGCCTGGTCTTCTACCCGGGCTGAGGAGACGGCGCAGCCATCCGGAGTGAGGCACAAGCTGGAGGAGTTCTCGCCAAGGCAGCCCGCGGGAAGCGGACCGGAGTCCAGGTGTCAGACGACCAGACATATGATTGAGGAGGGGACTCGTTTGCACATGGAAACAGGGACCATAGTGGATAATGACGCAGACAACGCCAGGAGTAAATTGAATCTTCTTTTGGTGGAAGATGATGAGGACGACTATGTCATCATAAGGGAGTTGCTTTCTCAAATCGTAACGCTGGAATTATCGCTGGACTGGATCACCGGATGGGAGGAGGCCGCAGCGGCGCTGGAGAGCGGAAGGCACGACCTCTGTTTGCTCGATTATCGGCTGGGCATTCATGATGGATTGGAGTTATTGGGGGAAGCCCAGAAGAAAGGTTGGAAGACACCCGTCATCTTCTTGACCGGTCAGGGGGAATATGAAGTCGATGTTTGTGCAATGAGGTTGGGCGCGGCGGATTATCTGGTGAAAGACCATCTGACGACATCTCTTCTTGAACGTTCCCTTCGTTACGCCCTCGAAAGGGAGACATCCAGAAAGGCACTGCAAGAGGCTTACAATAGTCTTGAAGCACGTGTACAGGAAAAGACCGCTGATCTGGCCGCGGCCAACATGGAACTGCAGCGGGAATCAGAGAGGATTAAGCTGTTTGCCTATTCGGTCTATCATGATCTCAAGAACCCGGCCATCAGTATTTACGGGATTGCAAAGCGTCTGCTGGAAAATTATGAAGATGGCTTAGATGACAAGGGCCGGGCGTGCTGCAGACATCTCATGAAGGCAGCCCAACAGATTGCGACCCTCACTGAAATGATCAATATGTTTATCGCCGCCAAAGAGGTGCCGATGAACATCGAAGAACTGGACCTTAAAAAGGCTCTCGCGTGCATCAGGGAGGGGTTTTCGGAGCAGCTCGAATCGCGTCACATCAAATGGTCGGAACCTGAACACCTTCCTGTCATTCGCGCCGACGAGGTATCCCTGGGTCGGATCTTTAGAAACCTGGTGGACAATGCCTTGAAATACGGTGGAAGCGGCCTCACGGAGATCAGGATCGGATACAGGGAAACAGGGTTTTTCCATATACTCTCGGTGAACGATGACGGTATCGGAATCAAGACCGATAACCCAGACAAAGTGTTCGGACCTTTCACAAGGACCTGGAACGGACAGAAAGCCGAGGGAGTGGGTCTGGGGCTGGCAATTGTAAAGGAGATCGCAGACAGACACAACGGAGAGGTCTGGATTGAGCCCGGGGCATTGGGAGGTGCCAGTATCTCTGTATCGTTCCCAAAGTGGATTTAGGGTATCCATACAGTGACCATACGCCACGGGGGTGTTGGCGGTTCCGAGGTCGAGTACGAGGCGCTGTCTTGGTCCTTTCTTATTCCGAGCGTTTTCGGCGAGGTGCAAATACGCATAGACCTTCTTGGATTGGCGGTTGAATTTACGGACGCGCTTCATATACTCGCTCATAGGCATACCAGTGATGGATGTCTATGCGGTAAAAAGTGCGTCGATGAATCACTATAGACGCCCAAATCAAGAGCTGAGGACTGAAAAAATCAAATGCTTATTTCTGAAGACAGGCTGATTTTAGGGCCATAACAACCCTAATCAAGTCAACATCACACTGAGACCGCATCCTGATTTCATACAATGCTCATAGGGCATTTGCCCGATGACATCTTTTCGAGATCCCTGGACGGGTCAAGAACCCCCAAGCAGATCTACTACCATCTCAAAATAATTGCGTCTTATCCAAATTTTTGATATTTTACTTTTTCATTGACCATAAATTATTCATAAAAATACATGCAGCGAGATTAATTTGCATTCATTCGGAGCCCAACACATTCAAAAAATCGCCACCCATAAGTGAGCAGCTGCCATGTTGGAGAAAAAACGGATCATTATTGCTGAAGATCACAAAATACTTCGGGAAGGACTCCGCTCCCTGCTGAATATGAGTGATGAATTGGAAGTGATTGGAGAGGCGGACGACGGAATGAGCGCTATCCGCATCATTAAAGAACTCGAACCTGATCTAGTCCTTCTAGATCTCAATATGCCGAAAATGAATGGCATAGCGGTGATTAAAGAGATCAAGCAAATCTGCCCGAAAACGAAACTGCTGATTCTTACCATGCACAAAAAAGAGGAATACATCCTTGAGGTTTTCAAGTATGGCGGAAACGGATACTGCCTCAAATCATCAGGCCACGAAGACCTGATGATGGCTATCAAGGCCATCCTTTCTGGCAAGCGGTACGTCAGTCCGGAAATATCTGACCTGGTACTGGAGGGATATCTGGAGAGCCGAAGAGACGTCAAGCTGAAGACATCTTTCGAGTTACTCACACAGCGCGAAAAGGAGGTCTTAAAACTGGTGGGAGAAGGGTATCACAACAAACAGATCGCCAATTATCTCTGCATCAGCCCGAAGACCGTGGAAAAGCACAGGGGGAACATTATGCAGAAGCTGGACCTCCATTCCGCTTCCGAACTTACCGCATACGCCATTGACAAGGGTCTGGTTATTACTGAATGAGGTGAGGCATTTGGCTTTCAATGGCCAGCCATGTGACCCGAACAGTCATGCCCTGTCCGGTTTCCGATCGTATCTCAAACACGCCATTCGATAGTTCGGCCCGTTCCTTCATACCGATAAGCCCCATCCCTTCCGTTGGGACCCCCCGCTTCAACCGTCCTGCCGGATCAAACCCCTCACCGTTGTCTGTTATGGAAAGCTCCAGGAATCCTTCTGTTTTTCTCAATCTCACCTGAATGGTATTTGCCCGGCTATGCTTAAATGCATTGTTCAGGGCCTCCTGCAAGATCCGATAGATGACGATGCCCAATGACCTATGGACATCATCTTCCCGAACATCAACCTGGGTTTCTATCCGAACCCCTCTGTAGACTCCTTGAAGTTCCCGGCAAAGAGATCCGATTGCCGCAAGGAGGCCCATGTCATCCAGCACCGACGGTCGCAGATTGGAGGAAATTCTATAGACTTCCTCGATCGTGTCATGGACAATGCCAATAATCCGCTCCAGCCCTATCCCTTCCGGCGCTGCTCTATCATCGCCCATGCGAAGGAGTTTTTCCTCAAGGCCGTACCGTATAGCGCTCAGGCTCGCGCCGATGCTATCATGGAGTTCCTGGGCAATGATCCTTCTCTCATTTTCCTGAGTTTCAAGGATTTTTGCAGATAGAATGCGTAGTTGTTGTTCTGATTCCCGCAACGCCTGCAGGGTCTTTGAGCGGTCAATGGCATACCGAATGGCACGCTCCAGAAGCATAGGGTTGAGTTCGATCTTTTCCAGGTAATCCGCCACCCCTTCCTTCATCGCCTTCATATCCACCTCATGGCTCCCCTGGCCCGTGAGAAGGATGACAGGCGCCTGGACACCGTTTCGCTGGAAATCGTGCGTGAGTTCAATCCCGTTTTTTTCGCCAAGCAGATAATCCACCAGACATACATCATGTTGATTCAAGGTTGCTTTCTCGACGGCCTCCTGGCAGGTCGACACCCACTCCAATTGAAAGGGAGAACCCGTGATCTGCAATAATGTGTCCCGAAAAATCACATAGTCATCTTCGTCATCTTCAACGAGAAGCACCCGGATGGCCTGATTCCTCGGGTTCATTTCCATAGCCTTGAATGGTCCGTATAGTTCATCTTTTTGTGATAACCCCTATCCAAACCAATATAAAGCAGATTAACAAATTTTTACTAACACAACAAGACCAAACTGACGTGAAAGAGATCTGAGTGGTCTTTGTTATAGGAATATCACAATCTATGGCTAATGTAATAGAATCTTGGATTTTTTATTTCAACAGTGACACCCCCTTTATTCGCCCATAGCCCAAGATAAGCACCTCCTCCATATCCCTCGAAATATTCCACAGCTCCCCGGTTAAAAGTGTTTGAAATTTCAAGATAATTGTTCGCAAGCTGGCAACATCTGTTTTGTTGGGCCAGGATCGAAAAGCTGCCATATGTTGCGAGTTTTGAAGGTGTCGAGTTGAGGCAATTTCAAGATGTGAGAAGGCCTGCAGTTCGGCTTCGGGCGAAATTTACAGTATTCCAGCAGCAATGGCGTGATCACCGCGATCCAGATCTGCGTCATCACGTAAGCGCCAGAACTCCCCATCTTTTTGATCAAGCGGACCAAGAACGGTAGGGTCCCACAAGAGCAGTAGCTATTTTTTCCTTTGATGACAAAGGCTTGCTTCTTTTTTCAGTTTCTTATTTGTAAACTCGAGTCAGATCCTTGTTTGTAAACCTGAGTTCGTCCTCCTCCCCTTCAATCCGCCTTGATTGGCAATCCTCTTTCTGGTCGCGTCATGCCCTACATCTACTCCATGGTCCTTCGCCCGGGCTTGAAGCTCGTCGAGAAGCTCCGGCAGGAAGTCCACGGCGGTCATTTCGGCATCCAGCTCGCTGGCCAGGAGGATGGTCGATGCGCCGGTGCCGCAGCCGATATCCGCTATCTTCAAATGGCGCGACCGGTCGAGTCCTGCCAGTTCCATCGCCCGTTTTGTTTCGGCCTCCCCGCCTGGCCCCTGCCTGAATTGTGATTTGTGCAGATCGACCAGGAGCTGCATCTGTACATCGTCCATTTTTTCCTCATTCTCCACCCCGGATCAACCCTTCAGCCAGTTCCAGCGCATCCACCGGCCAGAAGCACGCTGGTCGCGGGCGGTGGACGCCAGGTTGCCCGGCCTTGGGCCGGCAGCTCAGGACCCGGTCGAGCCATCGCGCGGGTATGGCGTCAAGGCCGCCCGCAGCGCCCAAGAGCGCCCCGCAAATGGCTGCGTTCGTATCGGTGTCTCCACCGCGCATGACCGTGTCGACGACGCCTTCTTCAAAACACGGGGCATGGAGCAGTTGCCACAGGGCATTGCGAAACGCGATCAAGACCCAGCCCTGCTGCCGGACATAGTCAGCCGGCGAGGGCTGTGCGTCTTCTTTCCCCTCCATCTCGGTACAGATATGTGCGCGCTGCCGAATCCGAAACCGGCTTCACCTGCGTCCTCGCCCTCTCAGACGCAGGTACTCCGAACACGCCATCGGTTCACTTCGCGTTCTCATACATCCTCTTTTAAGGTTCACGGCGCTTGTTGCCCCTTTGGTGCCCAAATACCCCATCTGCCTCAATGTCGGGTTTCTTTCGAAAAACAAGCGGGTAGCCCGACCCGTTGTCCCAATCTTGAGGCCTTTGATGCGTTTATGATGCCTTTCATCTTATGATTCCTTAAAGTCCTTTGTGATGCGTTTCTTTGAAAGAAGGTAATGGGTGCCTTTACCGGTTGTCCCTATTTTCTTCAGAATTCCTCTCTTAGATAATTCGTCCAGATCTCGGCTGGCTGTCGGTCGTGAAGCTCCGGTCAACTTTTGATATTCAGAATTGGAAATACGCCCCATTTTTTTTACATAAGACACTGTCAGCAATTGCCTCTCGTTTAATTGGAACCTTGCCAAAACCTCATCCGTCAACCAGTCCCGCCAGACAGTCACGACAAAATATGGGCCGCGTTGCTCGAAATCAGGCCCGGGAAGTCCAGCCTTCCGGCAATCGGCGATCATATCGGTGGTGCCGGTTCCGGCTTTTTCCACATACTTGATCCGGTACAACGGTTCGGCGATCAAAGGATTGCGAGGCAGCGGTCCATGGGGCTCGCGGAGCAACTCCGGGGTGAGCCCAGGCGGCAACTCACCGGGATTCCATATGTTGGTTGGCAGAATATGCTGTCGGGAAGGGGCCGTATTTTTCACAAACGCTTGACTAGAGGGGGTCGGATGTCGAATTATTCTGGCTTTGGGA